>NZ_JADKMA010000091.1 GCF_017676365.1 Streptomyces oryzae | reverse complement strand
GGGGTTCGCCGGGTCGGAGGTCCAGTGGCGGCGGCCGAGGCTGATCAGACGGAGCTGGCGGCGGGCCGTGCGGCTCACGACGTCCTCCGGCGGGCCCTCGCCCTGGGCCGCCTCCAGGAAGGCGGAGGCGGTCATCACCATGTGGTCGACGTAGATCTCGCCCAGCATGCGCAGATCCTCGCCGCTCCAGCCGCGGGAGACCTCGTCATGGGCGAGCGCCTCGGCGACCTCCTCGGCGAACCGGTCGAGCTGGGCACCGATGGCGACCCGGACCGCCGCCACCCCGCCGTGCCGTTCGCGGCATACGAAGCGGATGTGCTCGGGGTGTTCGTGCACATAGCGGGCGATGGCGTCCACGAGGTGGTCGATGCGCTCGCCGTCCTCGGTGCGCTCGGTCAGCCCGGCCTGTATCACCGCGTGCAGGCTGCCCAGCGACTCCTCGACCAGGGCGACGCCCAGGTCGCTGACGTCCCGGAAGTGGCGGTAGAAGGCCGCGGGTGCGATGCCCACGGCGCGGGTGATCTCGCGCAGGCCGATGCTGCTGAGGCTCTGCTCCTCGAGCAGGGCGAGGCCGGCGTCGAGCAGGGCGCGGCGCGTGCGGGCCTTTTGCAGGTCCCGCTGCGAGTGGGGGGTGGATCGGGGGGTGGCGCTCATGGCTTCAGTAAACAGTTGTGCGCCGGGCGCCGCAATGCTGTAGCCTCAATCTCAGTGAACAATTGTCACCACACTTGTTCACCCACTGCAGCTACGAGTTGGGAGAAAGAGGAACTGATGATCTTCCTCGTCGCAGCGTTCCTCCTGCTGGGCGTCCTGGTGGGGCCGCCGGCCCAACTGCCGCCCGCCGTAACCTTCTCCGCAGCCGCGGTCATCGCCGCCTGGCTGCTGGTCTTCACCGTTCGCGAGCGCACCCGCCGCAACCGGAAGAGGAGCTGACCATGAGCACCGTACTGCTGCGCAAGGGCCGTACCCGGGTGGGTGACGCCGACGACATGGCCGTGGCCTCGTTCGTCATGGGCCTGGTCGGGCTGCTCGTCTTCAACATCGTGCTGGGCCCCTGCGCCCTGGTACTGGGCGGGCTGGCCCTCGCCCGCGGCACCGCCCGACGCGGCCGCGCCCTGCTGGGCACGGCCCTCGGCGCCGCGGATCTTCTTGTGCTGGCCGTACTGGTGACCGCGAACGGAACGGTGTCCTGGAGCTTCACGGGCTGACGGCCCGAAGGGGCCCTCTCACGCGCCCTTCGCGGCGTCCTGCTGCTCTGCGTCATTGCGGGCACCGCCGAAGCGGCGGTCCCGCTTGGCGTACTCCAGGCACGCGGCCCACAGATCGCGCCGGTCGAAATCCGGCCACAGCACGTTCTGGTAGACCATCTCCGCGTAGGCGCTCTGCCAGATCAGATAGTTGGACGTCCGCTGCTCGCCCGACGGGCGCAGGAAGAGGTCCACGTCCGGCATGTCGCGGTAGTACAGATACTTCGCGAGCGTCTTCTCGCTGACCTTGGCCGGATCCAGCCGCCCCGCCGCCACGTCCTCGGCGATACCGCGCGCCGCGTCCGCGATCTCGGCGCGACCGCCGTAGTTGACGCAGAAGTACAGCGTCATCGCGTCGTTGTTCTTCGTCTGCTCCTGGGCGACCTGGAGCTCCTGCACGACGGACTTCCACAGCTTGGGCATCCGGCCCACCCAGCGGATACGGATGCCCAGCGCGTCCATCTCGTCGCGGCGGCGGCGGATCACATCGCGGTTGAAGTTCATCAAGAAGCGCACCTCTTCGGGCGAGCGCTTCCAGTTCTCGGTCGAGAAGGCGTACAGCGACAGGTTTTTCACGCCCAGCTCGATGCACCCCTTGAGGACGTCCATGACGACGCCCTCACCGACCTTGTGGCCCTCCGTACGCGGCAGCCCCCGCTGCTTGGCCCACCGGCCGTTGCCGTCCATGACGACCGCCACATGGTTCGGGACCAGCTCGCCCGGGATCTTGGGAGGCCGGGCACCCGACGGGTGCGGCTCGGGCGTCGCGTACTCGCGCTGCTGCGACCAGGACAGCATTCCGCGGCGTGCCATTCGGTACTCAACTCCAGCGGGCGGGACTCAGGGGGACAGTGCTGACCCGCCCGAGCCTATCCGCTCCTGGCCGGTGGACGCCTGCCGGACGTAGCGCAGGGAACGCAGCCCGCGCTCCAGGTGCCAGTGCAGATACGCCGAGACCAGGCCCGAGCCCTCCCGGCAGTGCCGGGGCTCGGCGGCGTCCGCGGTCTCCCAGTCCCCGGTCAGCAGGGCGCCCAGCAGCCGCAGCGCCTCCGGGGACGGTACGACGCTGCCCGGCACCCGGCAGTCGGCGCACACCACGCCGCCCGACGCCACGGAGAAGAACCGGTTCGGGCCCGGCAGTCCGCACTTGGCGCAGTCCGCGAAGCTGGGCGCGTAGCCGCCCATCGCCAGGGAGCGCAGCAGGAAGGCGTCCAGCACCAGGCCGGCGCCGTGCTCGCCCGACGCGAGGGTGCGCAGTCCGCCGACCAGCAGCAGATACTGCTGCACATTGGGCTCGCCCTCGTGGTCGGTGAACCGCTCGGCGGTCTCCAGCATCGCCGTCCCTGCGGTGTAGCGGTCGTAGTCCGCGACGATGCCCTGGCCGTACGGGGCGATCGTCTCCGTCTGCGTGCACAGGGGCAGGCCGCGGCCCACCAGTTCGCTGCCCCGCGCGAAGAACTGCACGTCGACGTGGCTGAACGGCTCCAGTCGCGCCCCGAACTTCGACTTCGTCCGCCGTACACCCCTGGCCACGGCCCGGACCCGCCCGTGCCCCCGGGTGAGCAGCGTGATGATGCGGTCGGCTTCGCCGAGCTTCTGTGTGCGCAGGACGATGCCGTCGTCGCGGAACAAAGTCACGACGCCGCCTCGCCCCGACCCGGCCGGGGGTCCGGGGGGTGCCCCCCGGAGGAACACAGCATGATGCGGTCGGCTTCGCCGAGCTTCTGCGTACGCAGGACGATGCCGTCGTCGCGGAACAGGGTCATGGACGCATTGTCCCGCACCCGGCGAGGGGGGGCCGGCAAGAGCGGGGGAACCGTCCTCCGTCAGGCAGGGGCGGTACCCGGCGTGATGAGGCCCGACTCATAAGCGGCGATCACCAGTTGTGCCCGGTCCCGCACGGAGAGCTTGCCCATGATGCGGCTCACATGCGTCTTCGCCGTGAGTGGGGACAGCGCCAGCGCGTCCGCGATCTCGGTGTTGTTCAGGCCACGCCCGACCAGGGCGAGAACTTGCCGCTCCCGCGCCGAGAGCGCCGCAAGGGCCTCGGGATACGGCGCACCCGGCGCATCGGGCGCCGGGGCGCGCAGCACGCGGGCGATCAGCCTGGCGGTCGGCCCCGGCGAGAGCAGCGCCTCGCCCGCGGCGACGGTACGGATCGCGTCCAGCAGCTCGGCGGGGCGGGTGTCCTTGACCAGGAACCCGGAGGCACCGGCGCGCAGCGCCTCGACCACGTGCTCGTCGGTGTCGTAGGTGGTCAGCACGAGGACCCTCACCCCGGCCAGGTCCTCCTCGGCGGCGATCTGCCGGGTGGCCTCGATGCCGTCCAGGTCGGGCATGCGGATGTCCATGACGACGAGGTCCGCACGGGTGGAGCGGGCCAGCGCGACGGCTTCCCGGCCCGTCGCCGCCTCCCCCACCACGGACATGTCCTCCGCGGAGGCGATGAGCATGGCGAAGGCCGCACGCACCAGCGTCTGGTCGTCCGCCAGGACGATCCGGACGGGGCTGCCGCCGCAGGGGGTTCTTCGCGCGGTCTCCGTCATGGCAGGGCCTCCCTCGGTGCGGCGGCGGACGTGGGCGTGGAGTCGGGCGTGGGCGTGGAGTCGGACGCAGGCGCGGCGCCGGAGGCAGCTTCGGCCGCAGGCGCCGGCGCCGCGGTGCCGGACGGCCGGGCGGGCAGCAGGGCGGTCACGGCGAACCCGGGCCGGAGAGTACGCGGCCCGGCCTCGAGGGTGCCGCCGACGCTGCGGGCCCGCTCCCGCATCCCGGCGATGCCGAACCCGCCGGGTCCGCTCGTACCCTCCCCGGGGACCGGAGCGGCGCCGTCTCCGCCGTCGTCGACGACAGAGACCCGCAACGCCCCGCCCACCCCCTCCACCACGGCGCGTACGGAGACGGACGCGCCGGCGTGCCGTACGGCGTTGGTCAGCGACTCCTGGACGATGCGGTAGGCGGCGGCGCCCACGGCGGGTGCGGGCGCCAGGGCGTGCGCCGTCTCGTGCACGGACAGCTCCACGTGCGCGCCCGCGTCGCAGGCGGCCCTGGCCAGGTCGGGCAGTCCGGACAGGCCCGGCAGCGGCTCCATCCCGTCGGCGTCCCCGGCGCGCAGCACCTCCAGGGTGGTGCGCAGCTCGGCCCGCGCGCCCCGGCAGGTGTCGGAGATGCCCTCCAGCGCCCTGGCGACGGCCTCCCGGTCCAGCCGCTCGGGGTCGGCGACCAGGACATGGGCGGCGACGGAGGTCTGCACGCCGATCAGGGTGATGCTGTGCGCGAGGAGATCGTGCAGGTCACGGGCGATCCGCAGCCGTTCCTGGGCTACGCGGCGGGCCGCCTCCTCCTCGCGGGTGCGCTCGGCGCGTTCGGCGCGCTCCACGACGGCGGCGAGGTAGTCGCGGTGGATCCGTACCGTCTCGCCGAACAGCACGCACACCACGATCCAGCCGGACGAGCGCAGCATGTCGCTCAGCTCGTGGGTTCTGCCGGTGCTGCTCATCACCGCCACCATCACCCCGACGATTGCGCCGAGGGTGGCGAGCGAGCGCAGCGGCGGCCCGGCGACGGCCATCGAGTAGAGGGCGATCAGCGCGCCCGGCACGGCGGCAAGGTGGGAGAAGTCCTGCGCGTGGTACGGGCCCACGCACACCACGATGCCCAGGACCGTGAGCCACGGCGCTCTGCGGCGCAGGACCAGCAGAGCGCCGGAGCAGGTCAGCAGCGTCCAGCCGAGCAGGGTGGGGAAGCGCCCGTTGGCGGGCGAGGCGCTGAGCACCATCACGGTCTGCACGGCGCAGACGGCCAGCGCGAGCAGCACATCCCGCAGGCCGACGCGCGCTCCCTGCTGCCGAGGCCGCAGGGAGCGCAGTACGAGGGAGTTCACCGGACCCCGGGGCAGCTGCACAGCCCCAATCCTGCGGTACGGGTCACCGGTTGCGGCACGGGGGTGCGGGCGTCACTCACGGCGTGCACCCTCGGCCCCGGTCCCGCCCCGGCTTCCCGCACGGAACAGCCGGCCCGGCCACCACATCCACCGCTTCAGCAACTGGGCGGCGGAGGTGACCAGATACGTCCGTACAAGGAAGGTGTCCAGCAGCACGCCGACCGCGATGACCAGCCCCATCTGAGCCATCAGCACCATCGGCAGCGTCGCCAGCACACAGAAGGTCGCGGCCAGCACGATGCCCGCCGAGGCGATCACCCCTCCCGTGGTACGCAGCGCGACGAGCGCGGCCTCGGTGACGGGCATCCCGCGCAGCGACTCCTCACGGGTGCGGTGCATAAGGAAGATGCCGTAGTCGACACCGAGCGCGACGAGGAAGACGAACGTCATCAGCGGGATGCCGGGATCGAGCCCTTCGAAGCCGAGCACCGGCTCGAAGACCAGCCCGCCCAGGCCCAGCGCGGCTCCCCAGGAGGCGACGACGGCGACCGTGAGGACCAATGGCGCCACCAGACTGCGCAGCAGTGCGACGAGGATGACCAGCACCGCGGCCAGCACCAGCGGGATCACCCGCATACGGTCGTCCGCGGTGGTCTCCTGCATGTCGAGCTGCTGCGCGCTCTGCCCGCCGACCAGCGCCTCGGCACCTGCCGGCCCGTCCAGCTCGCCGCGCAGCCGGTGGATGGTGGCCTGCTCGCCCGCGGACTCGGGGGCGTCCTTCGCGTACGCGGAGAACTCCGTCCAGCCGCCGCCGCTGCGCCCCTTCTCGACCCGTACGACGCCCTCGGTGCCGCGCACGGTCCGCTCGACGTCACCGGCCGCGCTGCTGCGGGCGAGCACCGTGAGGGGCTGGCTGCTGCTTCGGGGGAACGCCTGCTGCACCGTCTCCTGTGCGGAGACCGACTCGGGCTTCTCGGTGAAGGTGTCCTGCTCGCGCAGATCTCCGGGCATCGCGAAGTTGCCGAGACACAGCGCGCCGAGCAGCAGCACGCCGCCCAGCAGGACGGTGACCGGGCGGCGCCCCGCCGAGCTGCCCATGAAGCTGAACAGGGTGCGGCGGAGTGGCGAGGCGCTGCCGTATGCGGGGATCAGCGGCCAGAACAGCCGCCGCCCGAGCAGCACGAGCAGGGCGGGCAGCAGCGTCATCATCGCGGCGAGCGCGCAGACCACACCCACGGCACCGACCGGGCCCAGCGCGTTGACGCTGTTCATGTCCGCCACCAGCAGGCACAGCAGCCCCGCGGCGACCGTCCCGGACGAGGCGAGCACCGCGGGCCCGCAGCCGCGCAGTGCGGCCGTCATGGCGTCGAACGGCCGCTCGTGGCGGCGCAGTTCCTCGCGGTAGCGCGACACCAGCAGCAGGGCGTAGTCGGTACCGGCGCCGAAGATCAGCACGGTCATCACCGAAGTGTTCATGCTGGTGGCCGTCAGATCGAACGCCTGCACAAGCCCATAGACGAGCGCCCGCGCCGCCAGCGCCGCCGCCCCGACCACGAGCAGCGGTATCAGCCACAGCACCGGACTGCGGTAGGTGAGGATCAGCAGCAGCGCCACCACCACCGCTGTGCCCAGCATCAGCGTCGCGTCGGCCGACTCGAAGATCGCGCTGCTGTCCGCCGCCATGGCACCCGGGCCACCCAGCTCGACGGTCAGCCCGTCCCGCCCGTCCCCGGCACGGTCCCCGATGATCCGGTCCCGGATATGGTGCACCGCCTCGTCCCGTACGTCCTCGTCGCCCATCCCGGTGAGGGAGAAGGCGGTGAGGAGCGTCTTTCCGTCCTTCGACGGGATCGTGCGCGGGAGGGCGCCGGTCTTCTCGCCCGCGAGGGAGTAGTCGGCGGCGACCTGGCGGACCTGGTCGCGGGCCAACTCGCGGTCGGCGGCCGTCAGTCCGCCGTCGCGGTGGTGTACGAGCAGCAGTGCGCTGGTGCCGCCGCCGGGCAGCTGCTCCACGAGGTGCTGTACGCGGGTGGAGTCGGCGCTGCCGGGCAGGTAGTCGGTGGGCTTGTCACGGGTGACGTCCATGAGCTTGCCCGCGAACGGCGCCGCCAGTGCGAGGGCGACGATCCACAGCGCGATGACGGCCCAGGGGATGGCGCGCCGCCGGCTGCCTGCCGGGGCCCGGCCGCCGGGCGGCGGGGTGGGCGTCGCCGCCCGCTCGGTCACATGTGTCGCGGGTCCCATCCGGGCCCCCTTTTCGGTCCGTTGCTGTCGGGATGGCTGACTCCCGACCAGACTCCCGGCCCGCCGCGCCCCGATCGTCGCCCCCGCGACCGAACCCGCCACTACGCCCCCGGTCGTCCCGGGGCACCGTTTACTCCCCCGGTTGTACTCCCCCGCCTGACCCTCGCAGCGCGTCGCGCAGCCAGTGGAAGGAGTCCTTGGGCGTGCGCTCCAGCGTCGCGTAGTCCACATGCACAAGACCGAAGCGCTGGGTGCAGCCTTCTGCCCATTCGAAGTTGTCCAGCAGCGACCAGACGAAGTACCCGCGTACGTCGATCCCTTCGGCGAGCGCCGTGTGCAGGGCACGCAAGTGGGCGTCGAGGAAGGCGATACGGCGCGTGTCCCGCGTGCGGTCCGGGTAGGCGCAGCCGTTCTCGGTGATCATGACGGGTGGCAGCCGCTCGCCGTACCGCTCGCGCAGGGTGCGCAGCGTCTCGGTGAGTCCTTCGGGGACCACGGCCCAGCCGAACCCGGTGCGCTCCCTGCCGGGTGTCTCGTGGAGGGCGAAGGGGAGTCCGTCGGGGAGGTGGATGCCCGCGAAGCCGCCGCCGGAGCCACCGGAGCCATCCGCGCCGGCGGAACCTGCGGCTCCGGCCACGGTCGGCTGGTAGTAGTTGACGCCGTACCAGTCGAGCGGCTCACTGATCGCCTTCAGGTCCTCCTCGACCGGCCCCGGCAGCAGCGCGGCCAACTCCGGGTCCGGGTAGCGCCCCAGCAGCAGCGGGTCGGCGAACAGCCGGTTGCTGAGCGTGTCGTAGAGCTCGGCGGCGCCGGTGTCCGCCGCGCTGCCGGACAGCGGCTGGACGGGACCGTGCGAGTTGGCGATGCCGATGGAGCGGGCACCGCGGGCCCGCAGCGCGCGGAGCGCCAGCCCGTGCCCGAGCAGTTGGTGGTGCGCGGCCGGCAGCGCGTCGAACAGCAGCTGTCTGCCGGGCGCGTGCACGCCGAGCCCGTAGCCGAGCAGGGTCACCTCGGCGGGCTCGTTGAGGGTGATCCAGTGCGCTACGCGGTCACCGAGGCGGGCGGCGACCGTATCGGCGTAGTCGGCGAACCGCTGCGCCGTCTCGCGCCGCAGCCAGCCGCCGCGCTCCTCCAGTGCGAGCGGGGTGTCCCAGTGGAAGAGGGTGGGCGCCGGCTGGATACCGGCTTCGCACAGGGTGTCGACGAGCCGGTCGTAGAAGTCGAGCCCCGGCGCGTTGACCTGTCCGCTGCCGGAGGGCAGCACGCGGGGCCAGGAGATGGAGAACCGGTAGGCGCCGACGCCGAGTTCGCGCAGCAGCGCCACGTCCTCGGGCCAGCGGTGGTAGTGGTCGGTGGTGACGCTCGCGTCGCTGCCGTCCTTGATCCGGCCGGGCCGGCGCACAAAGGCGTCCCAGGCCGAAGGCCCGCGCCCGTCCTCCTCCTGCGCGCCTTCGATCTGGAACGCGGAAGTGGAAACGCCCCACAGGAATCCGTCGGGGAAGGCGGGCAACGGCTGATGGCTCGTCATGCCGGGAGCTCACCAGCGTCCCGGCGGGGAGTCAATACCGCCGCGTAGCTTGGCAGTTCGCCTGCGGTTCCGACCCCGCCCGCCGGTTCCGCCCCTCGGGCGGGGCGCCCCTCGGACAGGGTGCCTCAGGACGGCGTACGCGCCTGGGCCAGCAGCCGGTCCACGTCCTCGGCGCCGATCTCCAGCGCCCGCCCGATGGTGGCCAGGACGTCGCGTTCGGCCGCGCAGTACACCCCGTCGGCCAGCGCGATCCGCGCCCCCTGCAGCAGCAGGCTCTCGCGGCCCGGCACGGCCAGGTGCGGGGTGAGCGGGGCGAGCGCCTCGTGCAGTTCGATCTCCAGGGTGATCCTGCCGTGGCCGTGCTGTCTGCTCTCGGCGGTCAGCACGGCGAGCAGCGCGGTCAGCTCCTCCTCGGTGCAGCCGGGGAAGCCCGCGGCGCGTACCGTCTCAGCGGCCGTCTCGCGGGCGGCGCGCGCGTCCGAGCCGCCGGCGGCCAGCACGGCGAGCGCCACGCTGTGCACGGCCTCGCGCAGCATGGTGGCGAGGCGTCCTGTGGTGGGCCGGTCGAGGGTGTCGGCGCCGAAGTGCCCCCGGCAGGCGACGCATTCGACGACGGGCCCCGAGAGGCCGCGCGGAATCAGCGGGAGACCCAGGAGGACGAACCGGCGCCGCCCGGTGCGCCTGCGGTAGCGGCGGTCGCCGCCGCAGGCAGGGCAGAAGAAGTCGCCGTCATCGAGGGTGCGCCAGCTCGTGCGGACCCCTGCGAGACGTACACGGAAGGGTCGTTGGCGCATGACCTCGCACCTCCATCACGATTCGGCAACGTCGCCGGGTGACGTGATATTAACCACAGCCGGGCGCCGGAGACAGCCCTTGGAGCCGTTTTCGGCCTCCCCAAGTCGCGTGTCGCCGACACCCGGAGGGTGACATTCCGTGCGGAATCCCTTACCCGGGGCCCTTACCCGCGGGGCCCGACGGCGCACCCGCGGGTCCCGCCGGTACGGCTCACCGCCGGTAGGCGCGGTTCACCGCGGAGACGGCCGCCTTGATGGAGGCCCGCACGATGTTGGCGTCGATGCCCACGCCCCACAGCACCTGGCCGCCGATGGCGCACTCGATGTAGGCGGCGGCCTGGGCGCCCACGCCCTCGCTCATGGTGTGCTCCACGTAGTCGAGCAGCCGCACGTCCACGTCGACGGCGTGCAGGGCGTCGAAGAAGGCGGCCAGCGGGCCGTTTCCGGTGCCGCTGAGCACCACCGGCTCGCCGTCGACCACGGCCTCGACGGTCAGCGCGTCGGCGCCCTCGCTGGTGGTGGAGGTCTGCGCGCCGCGCAGTGCGATGCGGCCCCAGCTCTTCTCGGGGGTCGGCAGGTACTCGTCCTGGAAGACCGCCCAGATGTCGGCGGGCGTGACCTCGCCGCCCTCGGCGTCGGTCTTCTCCTGGATGATCCTGGAGAACTCCACCTGCATCCTGCGGGGCAGGTCCAGGCTGTGCTCGCCCTTGAGGACGTAGGCGATACCGCCCTTGCCGGACTGCGAGTTGACGCGGATGACGGCCTCGTAGGAGCGGCCCACGTCCTTGGGGTCGATGGGCAGATACGGGACGGCCCACTCGACCTCGTCCACGCCCTTGCCCGCCTCGGCGGCGCGGGCCTCCATGGCGTCGAAGCCCTTCTTGATGGCGTCCTGGTGGGAGCCGGAGAAGGCGGTGTAGACCAGGTCACCCACGTACGGGTGGCGCGGGTGCACCTCCATCTGGTTGCAGTACTCGTAGGTGCGCCGGATCTCGTCGATCTGCGAGAAGTCGATCATCGGGTCGACGCCCTGGCTGAACAGGTTCATGCCCAGCGTCACCAGGTCGACGTTGCCGGTGCGCTCGCCCTGCCCGAACAGACAGCCCTCGACGCGGTCGGCGCCCGCCATCACGGCCAGCTCGGCGGCGGCCACGGCGGTGCCGCGGTCGTTGTGCGGGTGCACGGACAGACACACGTGCTCGCGGCGGCTCAGGTGCCGGCCCATCCACTCGAACCGGTCGGCGTGCGTGCTGGGCGTGGAGCGCTCGACGGTGGCGGGCAGGTTGAGGATGATCTCGCGGCCGTCCTCGGGCTGCCATACGTCCATGACGCCCTCGCAGACCTCCAGCGCGAAGTCCAGCTCGGTGTCGGTGAAGATCTCCGGGCTGTACTGGTAGCCGAAGACGGTGCGGTCGTCCAGCAGCTTCTCGGCGTACTCCATCACCAGCCGGGTGCCGTCCACGGCGATCTGCCTGACCTGGTCGCGGGTGCCGCGGAAGACGACCTCGCGGAAGACCGGGGCGGTGGCGTTGTACAGGTGGACCGTGGCGTGGTGGGCGCCCTTCAGCGACTCGACGGTCCGCTCGATCAGCTCCTCGCGGGCCTGGGTGAGGACGGAGATCGTCACGTCCTCGGGGATCGCGTCCTCCTCGATGATGGAGCGCACGAAGTCGAAGTCGGTCTGTCCCGAGGAGGGGAAGCCGACCTCGATCTCCTTGTAGCCCATCCGGACCAGCAGGTCGAACATCTCCCGCTTGCGGGCCGGGGACATCGGGTCGATCAGCGCCTGGTTGCCGTCCCGCAGGTCGGTGGACAGCCAGCGCGGTGCCTTGGTGATCCGGTTGTCCGGCCAGGTGCGGTCGGGCAGGTCGACGGCCTCGTACTGGCCGTACCGGCCTACCGGCATCCCGGAGGGGCGCTGGCGTACGGAGGCCGCGGTCAGCGGGGTGGCGCGGCCGATGGGGGCGTGCGTGGGGCGGGCAGGCTGGGCGGGCTGCTGGGATGTCATGGCGTTCGGCTCCTGTGAGGTAGCTGTTCCAAGACCGACGACAGCACTGAACTCCGCGGGGAGGGGGTCGGCCTTGCGGTGGCTACAGACCCTCGCCGCGGCAGCTAAGAAGAAGCAGCCCGAAACGCATGATGCTGGTCAGCATAACCGAGCCCCGAGCACCCGCCAGTGGCGTATCACCATGCGGATACGGGACATGCGGATACGGAACGCACCCCGAAGGGGCGCGGGGAACGGCGCGCATCAGCACACGGCACCGCCTCATCAGCACACGACCCGGCAAGCACCACCGTTTTACGCGAATCATGGCCGCAACCGGTGACAGCGCGGTAACTCAGTGCCACATTGCTAGCTATGAACGCACACCGCGCACACTCACCGCAGACACGTCCCGTCTTCTGCACGATCGTGCCGCCACACCTCCTCGACCAGCTCTCCAGGCACAGCGACGACGTCTTCTCCCTCCCGGCCCGGCGCACACTGGAGCGGGACGCGACCCAGCGCACCAGGCGCCAGATCGCCACCGTGCGTCACGGTCTCCTCGCGGCGGCACCGGCCACACCGGACGTCGACCCCGCCGACCGCAAGCCGCAGCGCACCATCTCCGACGCGGAGGGCAAGGAGCAGCTGCCCGGCAAGACGGTCCGCGAGGAGGGTGAGGAGCCTGTCCAGGACGCCTCGGTCAACCGCGCCTACGCGGGCCTGGGCGCCACCTTCGAGCTCTACCTGAGCGTCTACGACCGCTACTCCATCGACGGCGCGGGTCTCCCCCTGGACGCGACCGTGCACTACGGCGAGAAGTACGGCAACGCCTTCTGGGACGGCGAACGCATGGTGTTCGGGGACGGCGACGGCGAAGTCTTCCGCGACTTCACGCTGCCGGTCGACGTCATCGGCCACGAGCTGACCCACGGCGTGACGCAGTACTCCGCCAATCTGGAGTACCTCGGCCAGTCCGGAGCGCTCAACGAGTCGGTCTCCGACGTCTTCGGCTCGCTGATCAAACAGCACAGCCTGGGCCAGAGCGCGCAGGAGGCGGACTGGCTGATCGGCTCCGGCCTCTTCACCGACCAGGTGGAGGGCGAGGCCCTGCGCTCGATGAAGGCGCCGGGTACGGCCTACGACGACGACGTGCTCGGCAAGGACCCGCAGCCGGCCACGATGGAGGACTACGTCAACACCGGGGCCGACAACGGCGGGGTGCACATCAACTCCGGCATCCCCAACCACGCCTTCTACAAGCTCGCCGTCGACCTGGGCGGCAACGCCTGGGAACGTGCGGGCCAGATCTGGTACGACACCCTCACCGGCGGCTCGCTCCAGCCGGACACCGACTTCGCGGCCTTCGCCGCTGCGACCACCGAGGCGGCGAAGTCCCGCTACGGCGACGGCAGCGACGAGCACGAGGCGGTACGCAAGTGCTGGTCCGAGGTGGGTGTGACGGCGGACTGACGGCGCGCCGGGGGCTCGCTGACGGCGCACTCACGGCGCACTCGCGCCATCGGCCCGAAGCCGCCCTTCCGGCACTTAACGTGCGGCCGGGCGGCCGGGAAGATGGACGTATGCGTATCACTGTCCTTCGTACGGGTGGCTTCGGCGGGCTCTCCCGCCGGGCCACCCTGGAGACCACCGACCGGCCCGACGCCGAGGAGCTCGCGCGCCTGGCCGACCAGGCGGTGCGCGAGGGCCTCGCCGCGGCGCCGATGGGCGTACCCGACGGGTTCCACTACGAGGTGAGCATCGAGACCGGCACCTCGTCCGCCACCGCCCATTTCGCCGACCCCAAGCTCACCGAGGCGCAGTCGGCCCTGGTGAGAAAGGTGCTCAAGGAAGGGGCGTGAGCACCCTGCCCACCTGCCCTGACCCGGGTGCGGTCAGGGCAGGTAGTACATGGGGTTGGGCAGCTTGACCTTGCGGTCGGCGTGCCCGCCCTTCAGGTCGCTGTACTGGTCGCCGAAGTTGGCGAGGATGTCGTACCCCTGGTCCTCGATGTGCTCGCGGGTGCCCGACTTGTACTCGACGGTCGTGCAGTCGCTGCCGCACTCGAGGTAGGGCGGCGGGTGTTCCTCGTTCTTGAGGAAGAAGTGCTCCTTGTCGACGGGGTTCTTGTAGCCCGCCTTCTTGAGGTTCCGCACGCTCCAGTCGCGCTGGTACTCCTTGCGCCCGGTCACCAGGAACACCGTGATGCCCTTGCTGTGCGCCCAGTTGACCAGCTTCCGCATGCCGAAGACCGGGTCCATGTCCGTGGTGCGCAGGTACTCGTCCTGCGCCTTCGGGGTGAAGTGGTAGCCGATCTCGCGCTCGAAGTTGTAGGTGAGCAGCGTGGTGTCGTCCACGTCGAAGACGACCGCGGGCTTGTTCCGGGTGCCGTGCGCCGAGTCGTACTTGTGCAGCGCGCCTTCGAGGTCCTTGCGGGCCTTCGCGGCGATACCGCGGGTCTGCTTCGCGTAGTTGCTGTGCGGGGAGGCGTAGTGCTCGCCGTCCGGGGTCTCGATGTCGCCGTAGTACGCCTCGATCTTGGTCTTCACCTGGTCGAGGTTGGGGATCTCCTTGTCGGTCCTGGGCACCGCGTGCTCGGCCGTGGCCTGACCGACCCCGAAAAAGGCCGAGCCAGCGACGGCGGCTACGGCCACGAGCGGCAGAACTGAACGGAGAGGACGGGGCATTGAGCGGCTCCTCGCGGCAGCGGTTGTCTTTGGCAGGGTCATGAGAACCCGGCGGTTTCGGCGAACGTAGCAGCGCACTCAAGCCCCGATCTACGCGCGCAGATTCAACGATTCGCAAAATCCCGGCGGAAGCGCCCCGCCAGGGGCGCGGGGAACCACAGCGCTCCCGCAGCGGAGCGGACGTACGATGGGGCACACGCACCACGGCGTGACGGGGAACGTGCCCCGAAGGGGCGCGGGGAACTGCGCGCGCAACCACCACCCACCCGCAGGGGGCGAACGACCCACAGGGGCACCCCCTCCCCCCTGGGAGGGACTCGCCCGGCCCGCGAAACCACTATCGTGCGATGGCACGCCACACAGGCGCAGGGTGGGACCAGGGAGTCGTCGGTCACGGGGAAGGCACGGTGAGCACGGTGAGCACGCGCAGGACCCCCGGGGCGAGTCAGCGACACCCCGCACCCGGCCGCCCGGTACCGGCGAAGGGCTCCCCGCGGCAACCGCCCCGCGCGGCGCTCTCCCGACCACTGTTCGACCCGTTGGCGGCCGTCCGCGCCGCCAACGACCCGCGCTGGGACGTCTATCTGACCGGCACCGTCTTCCTCGACATCATCTTCACCGGACTCGACTCGGCACCCGTACGCGGCACCGAGTCCTGGGCCCGCGGCATGGGCTCCTCCCCCGGCGGCATCGCCAACATGGCCACCGCGCTGGCCCGGCTGGGGCTGCGTACCTCGCTCGCCGCCGCGTTCGGCGACGACATGTACGGCGACTACTGCCGCGAGGAGCTGGAGACCGGCGAGGGCATCGATCTCTCCCTCTCGCACACAGTCCCCGGCTGGCACTCGCCGGTCACCGTCTCGATGGCGTACGAGGGCGAACGCACGATGATCTCGCACGGCCACGAGGCGCCGCCCAAGAACGCCGCCACCGCCTACGACCCGGACGCGCCCGAGTGCCCGCCCCCGGCCACCGCCTGTGTCTCCTCACTGGTGCCCGGGCGCACGCAGGAGTGGATCGCGACGGCCGCGCGGCGCGGCAGCCGGATCTTCGCCGACGTCGGCTGGGACGAGACCGGCCGCTGGGACCTCGCGGCGCTGGCCGAACTGCCCGACTGCGAGGCGTTCCTGCCCAACGCGGCCGAGGCGATGCGCTACACCCGCGCCGAGACCCCGCAGGCCGCCGCGCACGCACTCGCCGAACACGTACCGGTGGCCGTCGTCACCATGGGTGCTGACGGTGCGTACGCCGTGGACGCACGGACCGGGGCCACCGCGAGCGTGCCGGGTATCCAGGTGGAGGCGCTGGACACCACCGGTGCAGGCGATGTGTTCGTCGCGGGCTTCGTCACCGGCAGCCTCGCCGGGTGGCCGCTGGCCGACCGGCTCGCCTTCGCCGGGCTGACCGCCGCGCTGTCCGTACAGGAGTTCGGCGGCTCGCTCTCGGCGCCCGGCTGGCCGGAGATCGCCGCCTGGTGGCGCGGAGCTGGGGCCGGCAACCCCGGTTGCCGGCACTACGGCTTTCTGGACCGCATCCTCACCAACTGCTCCGCCTCGACGCCGCCCCGCCGCGCGGTGCCCACCCTGGGCTTCCGCGAACGTGAGGACTGAGCCCCCTACGCCCGGGGCTGGTCACGGGGTGCCCCTGCGGTTCCGGCGGACGGAAAACCAGGCCGGCCCGGCCCAAGGGCGTCGTACCCTGGGAGCCGTAGCGAACAACACCGCAGCGAGGGAGATGAGCAGGCCCCAGAGGCCGCCCATGACGCAGACAACGCCACCCCAGGCCGGATCCGGGCAGGAGACAGCCCGCTTCACCGTGCCGCCCGCCCACCCGATGGTGACGGTGCTGGGCTCCGGAGACTCTCTGCTGCGCGTGATCGAGGACGCGTTCCCCGGTACGGACATCCATGTCCGGGGCAACGAGATCAGCGCCACGGGTAACCCCGCGGAGGTCGCCCTCGTCCAGCGCCTTTTCGACGAGATGATGCTGGTGCTCCGCGCCGGCCAGCCGATGACGGAGGACGCGGTGGAGCGCTCGATCTCCATGCTGCGCGCGCAGGAGAACGGCACGGGCGCCGTGGACGAGACGCCCGCCGAGGTGCTCACCCAGAACATCCTCTCCAACCGAGGCCGCACGATCCGCCCCAAGACGCTCAACCAGAAGCGCTATGTGGACGCGATCGACAAGCACACGGTCGTCTTCGGCATCGGCCCCGCCGGCACCGGCAAGACGTATCTCGCGATGGCCAAGGCGGTGCAGGCGCTCCAGGCCAAGCAGGTCACGCGCATCATCCTGACCCGGCCCGCGGTCGAGGCGGGCGAGCGGCTCGGCTATCTGCCGGGCACGCTCTACGAGAAGATCGACCCGTATCTGCGGCCGCTGTACGACGCGCTGCACGACATGCTCGACCCCGACTCCATCCCCCGGCTGATGGCCGCCGGGACGATCGAGGTGGCGCCGCTGGCATACATGCGGGGGCGTGCACAGCCGGTGTTCACCAAGGTGCTGACCCCGGACGGCTGGCGTCCTATCGGGGATCTCCAGGTCGGCGATCTGGTCGTCGGCTCCAACGGTGAGCCCACCCCCGTCCTCGGTGTCTACCCGCAGGGCGAGAAGGACATCTACCGCGTCACGGCCCAGGACGGCGCCTGGACTCTGGCCTGCGGCGAACACCTGTGGACGGTCCGAACCGCTTCGGACAAGCGCCGTAACAAGCCGTGGCGGGTCATGGAGACCCAGGAGATGATCGGCAACCTCCGCGCGGCGCATGCCCGCCGGTACGAGCTGCCGATGCTCACCGCACCGGTCCAGTTCCCCGAGCGCGAGGTCCCGATGGACCCGTACGCGCTGGGGCTGCTGCTCGGGGACGGCTGCATCACGGGGAAGACGACCCCGTCGTTCGCGACCGGGGACCCGGAGCTCGCAACCGCCCTGGAGGACGCCCTGCCCGGCACAATCGTGCGGCACAAGGGCGGCGTGGACTACGTGCTCAATCGGGTGCGGCGTCCTGGCGAGTCCATGCGCACCGAGAATCCGGTCACCGGGGCACTGCGGACGCTCGACCTGTTCGGCACGCGCTCGCACACGAAGCTCGTCCCGGACGCGTACCTCCACAACTCGGCCGAGGTCCGGCTCGCCCTCTTGCAGGGGCTGCTGGACGCAGACGGAGGACCTGTCACACAGGCCGACCGCACCTGCCGGATCCAGTTCTCAACCACGTCGATCGTGCTCCGCGACGACGTGATCGCACTGGTCCAGTCGCTGGGCGGGACAGCGTACGCGCGGCGGCGGCTGGCTGCGGGACGCAACCGGAGCACCGCCAGGGCTGCCCACCGGCGCGACGCCCACGTCCTCGACATCCGCCTGCCCGAAGGCGTCGAGCCCTTCCGTCTGGCCCGCAAGCGCGACGTGTACCACGCCGCCGGCGGCGGGCGGCCCATGCGGTTCATCGACTCCATCGAGCCGACGGGCCGTGAGGAGTGCGTGTGCATCCAGGTGGCGGCCGAGGACTCGCTTTACGTCACCCAGGACTACCTGCTCACGCACAACACGCTCAATGATGCGTTCATCATCCTGGACGAGGCGCAGAACACGAACCCCGAGCAGATGAAGATGTTCCTCACCCGGCTCGGCTTCGATTCCAAGATCGTGATCACCGGCGATGTGACCCAGATCGACCTGCCGGGCGGCACTAAGAGCGGGCTGCGCCAGGTCCGGGACATCCTGCAAGGCGTCGAGGACGTCCACTTCTCGCAGCTGACCAGCACGGACGTGGTCCGGCACAAGCTGGTGGGCCGTATCGTCGACGCGTACGACCGCTACGACAGCGCCCAGCAGGAGGCCGGTCAGGCCCAGGGCGACGGCGCGGGCGCGCAGGGGAACCGCGGCCACCGCAAGAGAAAGTAACCGGCACCCATCATGTCGATCGACGTCAACAACGAGTCCGGCCGCCGGCTCGACGAGGAGGCGGTGCTCGACATCGCCCGCTACTCACTGGCCCGGATGCGTATCCATCCGCTGTCGGAGCTGTCGGTGATCGCCGTCGATGCGGACACCATGGAGCAGCTGCACCGGCAGTGGATGGATCTGCCAGGGCCGACGGACGTGATGTCCTTCCCGATGGACGAGCTGCGTCCGCCGTCCCGGGACGAGGAGGAGCCCCCGCAGGGCCTGCTCGGTGACATCGTGCTGTGCCCGGAGGTCGCCGAGAAGCAGGGCGCCGACGCACCGACGAAGCACTCCATGGACGAGGAGCTGCAGCTGCTCACCGTGCACGGGGTGCTGCACCTGCTGGGCTACGACCACGAGGAGCCCGGCGAGCGGGCGGAGATGTTCGGTCTCCAGTCCGCGATCGTCGACGGCTGGCGCGCCGAGCGCGGACTGGCCGGGCCCTCACCCGCCCCCACGACGACATCGTGAGCGCTCCACTCGCCGCCGCCGTCGTCCTGCTGGTGATCGTGGCCTGGCTGGCCGCCTGCGCGGAGGCCGGACTGGCGCGTACGACCAGCTACCGGGCCCAGGAGGCGGTACGCCAGGGCCGCCGGGGCGGCGCCAAGCTGGCGGCGGTGGCCGCCGAGCCGACCCGCTACCTCAATCTGGCCCTGCTGCTGCGGGTGGCCTGCGAGGTGGCGGCCGGCTCGCTGGTGACGTACGTCTGTCTGCGCGGCATCGACGGGACGTGGCAGGCGCTGGCCGTCGCGATAGGGGTGATGGTCTTCGTCTCGTATGTGGCCATCGGCGTCTCGCCGCGCACCATCGGCCGCCAGCACCCGCTGAACACGGCCACGGCCGCCTCGTACGTACTGCTGCCGCTGGCCCGCATCCTGGGGCCTGTGCCGCAGCTGCTGATCCTGCTCGGCAACGCGCTCACCCCGGGGAAGGGCTTCCGCAAGGGACCGTTCGCCAGTGAGGCGGAGCTGCGCGCGATGGTGGACCTCGCGGAGCGGGAGTCGCTGATCGAGGCGGAGGAGCGGAAGATGGTGCACTCCGTCTTCCAGCTCGGCGACCGGCTGGTGCGCGAGGTGATGGTGCCGCGTACGGATCTGATCACCATCGAGCGGTTCAAGACGATCCGGCAGGCGCTGACACTGGCGCTGCGCTCGGGTTTCTCGCGGATCCCGGTGGTCGGGGAGAGCGAGGACGACGTCGTCGGCATCGTCTACCTCAAGGACCTGGCCAGGAAGGTGCACATCAGCAGGGACGCGGAGACCGAGCTGGTCTCCACCGCGATGCGGCCCGCCACCTTCGTGCCGGACACCAAGAACGCGGGCGATCTGCTGCGGGAGATGCAGAAGGACCGGATCCATGTCTCCGTGGTCATCGACGAGTACGGCGGCACGGCCGGGATCGTCACCATCGAGGACATCCTGGAGGAGATCGTCGGGGAGATCGCCGACGAGTACGACCGCGAGCTGCCGCCGGTCGAGGAGCTGGGCGAGGGGCGGTACCGGGTCACCGCGCGGCTGGACATCGGCGATCTGGGCGAGCTGTTCGGGCTGACGGGGCTGGACGACGAGGACGTGGAGACGGTCGGCGGGCTGCTGGCCAAGTCGCTGGGCCGGGTGCCGATCGCCGGTGCCACCACCACGGTCGATGTCTCCGAGGACCGCTCCGACCCCACCCTGACGGGGCTGCGGCTGACGGCCGAGTCCCCGGCGGGGCGCCGGAACAAGATCGTCACGGTCCTTGTGGAGCCGGTGCGGGAGCCGGTGGTCGGCGAGGGCGAGGAGAGCACCGCCCTCAGCGAGAGCTGACCGTCCGGCGGTCGGCGCCCCCGCGGCCGTCCGGGGGCCGGCCCCTGCGGGCCGCGTTCCGGGGTCAGCTCCCGCGGGCCGTTGCAGGGTCAGCTCTGGCCGAGGCGCAGCCTCTCCCACCTGGGCAGCCCCGCGACCACCAGGTCGTAGGAGTCCTCGATCATCTCCCGCACGGTCCGGTCGGGGAGACTCCCGTCGAGGAGCACCGTGTTCCAGTGGCGCTTGTTGAGGTGCCAGCCGGGGCGTACCGCCGGATGCGCCTCGCGCAGCTGCACCGCGATCTCCGGATCGCATTTGAGGCTCACCCGGAGCGGGTCCTCGTCCAGGGCGCTGAAGGCGAAGATCTTCTCCCTGACCTTGAACGTGGACAGCCCCGGATTCCCCGGGAAGGGAAAGTCCTCCCACGCACCGTTCTGCTCCAGGCAGCAGGCTCTGAGCTCTTCCGGCTTCATGGTGCTCAGCGTAGGGGTGAGGCTCCGGGCGGAGCGCACCGCTAGCGGCTCCGGCGGCGGCCCAGGGTGAGGGCTACCAGCGTGCCGATGGCGAGGAGGACGAGGGTGTCGGCGGCGAGGCCCAGCTTGATGCCTCCGAGGGTGGCGTCCGCCGCAGGGGTGCCGCCGTCCCTCAGGACCCCGGCCCAGCCGACGGACAGGGCGCTCAGCAGCGGGATGCCGAGGGCCAGGCCGAGCTGCATGGCGCTGGTGACCAGCGAGGTGGCGCGCCCCTGGTCGGCGTCGTCGAGGCCCGAGGTGGCGGTGACCCCGTAGGTGACGACGGCCACCAGGTGCAGCCCGCTGGCCAGCGATATGGCGACCACCACCAGCCACAGCCCGCTCTCCGTGCCCAGGCCCAGCAGCGCGGCCGTCAGCACGCCCTGGCCGAGCAGGCCGAGCGCGAGGGTGCGCGGGGCACCGATCCGGCGGGCGATCCGCGGGGCGAGCGCACCGCCCGCGACGGACGCGAGGCCCTGTACCCCGAAGACGAGCCCGGAGACGAGCGCGGAGACGCCCAGCAGATCCTGCAGGTAGAGCGTCATCAGGAAGACCACGGCGGTCATCATCGAGACGGTGGCCAGCCCGGCCAGGTTGCCGAAGGCGACGGAGGGGCGGCGCAGCATCCACAGCGGCAGCAGCGGCTCGGCACTGCGGGCCTCCACCCGGACGAACACGCCGAGCAGCAGCAGCCCGGCGACGATGGCGACCAGCACATCGGGCCGGGAGAAGCCCTCCTCGGCGGCGGTGGACAGCCCGTAGACGATACCGAAGAGCCCGCCGGTCACGGCCAGCGCGCCGGGGACGTCCAGCCGGGTGCGCTGCCCCCGGCTCTCGGTCAGCAGCCGGGGCGCGGCCAGCAGCACCAGCACGCCGCCCACCCCGAGCAGGCCCATGGTGGAGCGCCAGCCGAGGGTGTCGGTGAGGATGCCGCCGACGACCATGCCGACGGTGAAGCCCAGCGCCATCAGTGAGCCGTTGATGCTCAGCGCCTTGGTGCGCTTGGGGCCCTCGGCGAACGAGGTGGTGATCAGCGCCATGCCGGTGGGCACCAGCGCGGCGGCGCCGAGCCCCTGCAGGGCCCGGCCGGCCAGGAAGAGCGGCGCGTTGGGCGCGAGCGCCGCCAGCACCGAGGCGCCGGTGAAGAGGGCCAGCCCGGTCAGGAACGTACGGCGCCGGCCCAGTTTGTCGCCCAGGCGGCCGAAGAGCAGCAGAAAACTGCCGGTGGGCAGCGCGAACGCGGTCACGGCCCACTGCAGTCCCGCCTCGCCCAGCCCGAGGTCGGGGCCGAGGACGGGCAGCGCGACATTCAGTACGGAGAAGTCGAGCGCGACCAGGAACTGCGAGGCGCACAGCACCACCAGCAGCAGGATCTCGCGCGGGGTGAAGCGGTGGGAGCCGGTCGTGACTTGGGACCGGGCGGAATCGGAACGGACGGAAACGGTGTCGGTGACCGGCTCGGGCGCGGTCGTCTCCGGTACGGAAGCGGTCGTTGGCATGGTCACAGCCTGCTGGCGCGGAACAGACCGTGGGGAGCTGCTGTTTATGGTGGTGCCCGCACCACCACTCAGGGAGGGGATCAGGTGGCCAGTGCCGCGAGGAGTCGACCGGAGAAGTCCCGGCGGGGTGAGGAGCTGCGCACATTCCTGCGCTCCCGCCGGGCCCGGGTCTCCCCCGCCGAGGCCGGGCTGCCGGACGGGGGTGCCCGGCGCAGGACCCCGGGGCTGCGCCGCGAGGAGGTGGCGGTGCTCGCCGGCGTGGGTGCCTCCTGGTACCAGTGGCTGGAGCAGGGCCGGGACATCACCGTCTCGCCGCAGGTGCTGGACGCGGTGGCGCGGGTGCTGCGGATGAGCACCACCGAGCGGCGGCACCTGTACGTCCTGGCGGGCCTCAACCCGCCGCTGCCCAGCTCCGAGTACGACCGCGACTATCTGTGCGACGGGATGCAGCGGCTGATGGACGGCTGGATGCCGTACCCGGCGCACATCATGGACCCGTACTTCAGCGCTGTCGGGCTGAACGAGGCGGCGCGGCTGACGTTCGACCTGGAGCCGCAGAAGAACTGCATCATCAACTTCTTCTGCGACGGCCGCTACCGCGCCCGCTCCAAGAGCTGGGAGCAGAACGCCCCGGGCGTCGTCGCCGAGCTGCGCGCCTCGCTGGCGGAGTGGCCCGAGGACGAGGGGTTCCAGCTGCTGCTGGAGGAACTGCTGGAGAACAGCACCGAGTTCCGCGAGCTGTGGGAGCTGGGCGATGTGTGCCGCGCAGGGCAGCGGATCAAGGAGCTGGACCACCCGCTGGTGGGCGCGCTGCACTTCGAGTCGACGACGCTGCAGGTGCCGGCCCGCCCCGACCTCAGGCTCATCCTGCACAACCCGGTGCCCGGCACCGGCACGGCGGAGAAGCTCCAGCGGCTGACCGAGCCGGATGTACGGCGTGCGGCGATGCGCAAGGTCGCGGGCTGAGACACCCGGCAGCGATGTCGGCGGCACCGCATATGCTCGCGGTCATGAGTGACCAGAGCACCGCCGGGCTGGATCCGGAAGACCGCAAGATCGTCACCCTGGCGCGCAGCGCCCGCGCCCGCAACGCCGTCCCGGAGGGTGCCGCCGTACGGGACGAGACGGGGCGCACCTACGTCGCGGGGTCGGTCGCCCTGCCCTCGCTCCAGCTGTCCGCGCTGCGCACGGCGGTCGCGATGGCGGTGGCCTCCGGCGCCACATCCCTGGAGGCGGCAGCCGTCGTCTCGGACACCGAGCAGGTCCCCGCCGAGGACCTGGCAACCGTACGCGACCTGGGCGGCCCCGCCACCCCGGTCCTCCTCGCGGGCCCGGACGGCGAGGTGCACCTGACGGTGACAGCGGGCTGAGCACAGGCAGGGGCCAGGCGTCCGGTCAGGGGCGCGGGGCTGTGTCGATATGCGGCTCCGCCGCGTGGGCGCGACCAGCCTGGGGGTACCCCCTGCTCGAAGAGCTCGGGGGAGCACCCGCAGCCTGCAAGCGACAGACAGGGGCACCCCCCTCATCACCGGGACAAGAGCACCAAGCATCAGGCAGCGACGCCGTACCCCCACTCACCGGCTCCCGCAGTCAGGGACAATGGTCGTCATGAACGCATCTTCTGCCACCGCCAGCGGCACCGACGACCGCGCCAAAGGCGGCCTCCCTCACGAAGACCGACCGCACAGGTCGGGCTTCGCCTGCTTCGTCGGCCGCCCGAACGCGGGCAAGTCGACGTTGACCAACGCGCTGGTGGGCACGAAGGTCGCGATCACCTCCACCCGGCCGCAGACGACCCGGCACACGGTGCGCGGCATCGTGCACCGCCCGGAAGCACAGCTCGTCCTCGTGGACACCCCGGGCCTGCACAAGCCCCGCACCCTGCTCGGCGAACGCCTCAACGACGTGGTGCGCACCACCTGGGCCGAGGTCGACGTGATCGGCTTCTGCGTACCGGCCGACCAGAAGATCGGCCCGGGTGACCGCTTCATCGCGGGCGAGCTGGCCGAGCTGAAGAAGCGCACGCCGAAGGTCGCCGTCGTCACCAAGAGCGATCTCGTCACCAGCGAGGCCCTCGCCGAGCAGCTGCTCGCCGTCGACCAGCTCGGGCGGGAGCTGGGCATCGAGTGGGCGGAGATCGTCCCGGTCTCCGCCACCGAGGGCTCCCAGGTGGACCTGCTGGCGGAGCTGCTGGTTCCGCTGCTGCCCGAGGGCCCGCCGCTGTATCCGGACGGCGATCTGACGGACGAGCCCGAGCAGGTGATGGTCGCCGAGCTGATCCGCGAGGCGGCGCTGGAGGGCGTACGGGACGAGCTGCCGCACTCGATCGCGGTGGTGGTCGAGGAGATGGTGCCCCGCGAGGACCGTCCCGCCGACCGCCCGCTGCTGGACATCCACGCCAACATCTTCATCGAGCGCCCCAGCCAGAAGGGCATCGTCATCGGCCCCAAGGGCAAGCGCCTCAAGGAGGTCGGCAGCACGTCGCGGCGGCACATCGAGGCGCTGCTGGGGACGCCCGTCTATCTCGATCTGCATGTCAAGGTCGCCAAGGACTGGCAGCGCGACCCCAAGCAGCTGCGCCGGCTCGGTTTCTGAGCGGGCGCAACCGCGCCCGGGGCCAGGTGCCGGCCCCGGCGCTCACGTGCGCTTGGGCACCGGGATGCGCAGCAGATCGCGGGCCGCGGTCAGTTCGCCCTCGAACCCGGCGGCGCGGGCCTCGGCGGCGAACAGGGCGGTGTCCGGGTAGCGCTGCGAGAAGTGCGTCAGCACCAGATGCCGTACGCCCGCTTCGGCGGCGACCCGGCCTGCCTGAAAAGCGGTCAGGTGCCCGGAGATCTCGGCCAGTTCCTCGTCGGCCTGCAGGAACGTCGACTCGATGACGAGCATGTCGCAGCCGTCAGCCAGCTCGTAAACCCCCTCGCACAGCCGGGTGTCCATGACGAAGGCGAAGCGCTGGCCCCGCCGTGGCTCGCTGACCTCCTCCAGCCGCACCCCGCGCAGCTCACCCTCGCGCTGGAGCCGCCCCACGTCCGGGCCGCTGATGCCGCGCTCCGCCAGCAGTCCGGGCAGCATCCGGCGCGCGTCGGGCTCCGTCAAGCGGTACCCGAAGGTGTCGATACGGTGCGAGAGGGGGCGCGCCTCCAGGGTGAACGGCAACTGCGGCTCCTGCGCGCCGCCCGCGATCACTCCGGGCCCGGTGATGGGCGCCTCGCGCAGCCGCACCGTGTCGTGGAACGGCGTGGCATGGCGCAGCCGCTCGAAGTAGTGCCGCCCAGTGGCTGGAAAGTGCGCCGTCACCTCGTGCGGCACCCCGTCGAGGCTCATGTGCTGGATGACGCCGGGCAGCCCGAGCGTGTGGTCCCCGTGGAAGTGGGTCAGACAGATACGGGTCAGATCGTGCGCCGCGACGGAGGTGTGCAGCATCTGCCGCTGGGTGCCCTCACCCGGGTCGAAGAGGATGCCCTCGCCGTCCCACAGCAGGACGTGCCCGTTGTGGTTGCGCTCCCTGGTGGGCACCTGGCTGGCGGTACCCAGCACGACCAGCTCTCGTACCGACAACCCGCCTCACCGCCTCATCCGGGCGGCCATTCGAGGCCACGGCCCCCGAGAACGTGCGCGTGTGCGTGGAAGACCGTCTGGCCCGCACCCGAGCCGGTGTTGAAGACCACGCGGTACCCGGTGCCCGGGCCGCCCTGCGGCACGGCGATCTTCTCCATCGCCGCCACCTCACCGGCCTCCCGCACCACATCGGCGATCAGCTGCGGAGAGGCCGCCGCGAGGGAGGCCGCGTCCGGGTAGTGCGCCCGCGGAATCACCAGCACGTGGGTGGGCGCCTGCGGGTTGATGTCCCGGAAGGCGACGGTCGTCTCGGTCTCCCGCACCACCGTCGCGGGCACCTCACCAGCGACAATCTTGCAGAACAGACAGTCCTGCTGCGGTTCTCCGTTGGAAGCCATGCCGGGATGTTACCCGAGCGCCCGGTGGGGCCCCGGCGTCCCGGACGGCCCCTCAGCTCCAACGGCCGCAGCGGGCCAGCACCACAGCGGCGGCGGCCGTTCCCGCGGTGGAGGTCCGCAACACGCTCGGCCCCAGCCGGAACGGGGTCGCACCGGCCTCGGCGAACAGCTCCAGCTCCTCCGGAGCCACCCCGCCCTCGGGGCCGACGACCAGCACGATCTGGCCTTCCGCCGGCAACTCGGCGGTGGCCAGCGGCGTGCTGCCCTCCTCGTGCAGCACGCCGGCGAAGTCGGCGGACCTCAGCAGCCCGGCGACGTCCTTCGACGACGCGAGGTCGGCCACCTCGGGGAAGCGCAGCCGCCGCGCCTGCTTCCCCGCCTCCCGCGCCGTGTTCCGCCACTTGGCGAGCGCCTTGGCCGCCCGCTCGCCCTTCCACCGGGTCACGGCGCGCGAAGCCGCCCACGGCACGACGGCGTCCACACCCGTCTCCGTCATCGTCTCCACCGCCAACTCCCCCCGGTCCCCCTTGGGAAGCGCCTGTACGACGGTGATCCGGGGGCGCGGTTCCGGTTCGTCGACGAGCTCGCGGACGGCCACTTCCAGCCGGTCCTTGCCCTCGGCTGCGGTCACGCTTCCGTACGCGCCGGTTCCGGCGCCGTCCGTCAGTACGACCTCCTCCCCCGGACGCAGCCTGCGTACCGAGACGGCATGCCGCCCCTCAGCCCCTTCGAGTACCACCGTGCCGGGGCGCAGCAGCGCGGAGTCGGCGAGGAAGACCGGCGCGCTCACGCGGGCACCTCCCTCAGTGCCGTACGGGCCTCGGCGAGCTCGGCGGCCAGCACCTCCACCAGCTGCCCGGCGGGCAACTCCCGTGCCAGCCGGTGCCCCTGACCCGCCCACAGGGCCATCGCCTGCGGGTCTCCGGCCTTCGCCGCTGCCTTGCGCAGCCCTGCCGTCAGATAGTGCAGCTGCGGGTAGGCCGCGGGCGCGTAGGGGCCGTGCTCGCGTACGAAGCGGTTGACCAGTCCCCGCGCGGGGCGGCCCGAGAAGGCCCGGGTCAGCTCGGTACGGGTGAACAGCGGGTTGGTCAGCGCCTGTTTGTGCAGCGGGTGGGCGCCGGACTCCTCGGTGGCCAGAAACGCGGTGCCCAACTGCGCCGCGACCGCTCCGGCCGCGAGTACGGCGGCGATCTGCTCCGCGCGCATCAGCCCGCCCGCGGCGACCACAGGCAGCTGCACGGCCTCTCTGACCTGCGTGATCAGCGACAGCAGCCCGATGCCGGCGCTGCCCCGGTCGCTCTCCGGGTCGTCGCGGTGCGTGCCCTGGTGGCCGCCCGCCTCCGTGCCCTGCACACACACGGCGTGCGCACCGGCCGCCTGCACCGCGCGGGCCTCCGGCACCGAAGTGGCGGTGACCAGGGTGCGGGTGCCCAGCCGGGCGAACCGTTCCAGCACCTCGCGGGTGGGGCAGCCGAAGTGGAAGGAGACCACCGGAACCGGGTCGTCGCAGAGGATCGCCAGCTTCGCCTCGTACGCGTCGTCCGTCATGCAGTCGGTGTCGCCCAGCTCCGTCTCGTACCAGGTGGCCTCGCCCGCGAGCTGTTCGCGGTAGACGACCACCGCGGACGGGTCGGCGGTGCGGGGCTGCGGCATGAAGACGTTGACCCCGAACGGGCGTCCGGTGAGCCGCCGCAGCTGCCGGATCTCCTCGTACATGGCCTCCGGCGTCTTGTACCCCGCGGCGAGGAACCCCAGGCCCCCCGCCTCGCTCACCGCTGCGGCCAGCTCAGGCCGGGAGGCCCCGCCTGCCATCGGTGCCTGGATGACGGGGTGCGCAGTCAGCTCGGAGAGCGAAGGCGGCGAGGTGGACATGCCCACATCCTGTCACGCCCCCATCACAGCCCC
>NZ_JADKMA010000090.1 GCF_017676365.1 Streptomyces oryzae | reverse complement strand
GGCCCGCGCCGGGTGGCGCGGGCCCGCTGGGTTCGGGATGTCAGTGTCAGGTGTCAGAAGGCGTCACGGCCCGGTGTCAGGTCCGCGTGACACCGCGCCTGCCTAAGGGGTTGGGTGTCAGGCGGCCGTGACATGTCAGGGGTGTCAGGCGGCCGTCAGGGCGGGGACGATGCGCCACCGGCCGGTGGTGTTCGTCGGCTCCAGACGGCCCTCCACAGCGGCTTCCTTCAGCCTCGCGGACACCCACGGGCGGGAGAGGTTGTTGCGGTCGCACCAGTCGGTGAAGTCCTTCGGGCCGACGACCATACGGCCCTCAGCCTCGAACTGGGCGAGCGCGTCGGCGAAGAGGCGCCGGGCCTCCTCCGGGGACGGCTTGTGGCCCGTCTCCTGGCCGAACAGCGGCGCGTCGTCGCCCGGCTGGGAGCCGGGGAGTTCAGCGTCCGGGTCGATGTCCGTGTCTTCCGGGTCCACGAGCATGCCGCCTGCCATCTCGTCCTCCTCCGCGGTGGCCGTGACCGCCTGCTCGCCCTCCGGAGCGGTCCGCCCGGTGTAGAGCCGCCCGGCCACGCCGGACGCCGCTTGCGCGGTGATCGGGTCGGCGCCGGCGCCGTTGCGCTGGGTCCAGGTAGCGAGCATTTCCATGACGGGCACGGCCCGGGCGGTGAACCGCCAGGTGCGGCCCGGGGAGGGATAGCGGGACTCATCGATGCCGGGGCTGACCACGTAGCAGTAGCCCGGCCGCCGGTTGCCCCACGCGCCGGGGTGGGCGCCTGCGGCCAGTACCTCGTCCGGCAGCGAGAACCCCTCGTCGCGCGGGTCGCAGCCCAGCGCGATCACGGACGGCAGGGAGGCACGGGTGCTGGTGCTCATCTGGTCGTACGAGGGGCGTTGGAGCGAGACGACCAATGCGATACCTGCGGAGCGGGCTTCCTGAGCGATGCCGGTGAACGCGTCGTCGCCCAGTGCCCGCAGCGTGTTGGCGGCTTCCTCCATCCACGCCACCAGGAACGGCATGCCCGCGCACCCACACGCCCGGCCGTCCTCCCGGCAGGTGTGCTTGGTGCTGTTCTGCACCTGCGCACACCCGGGCACCCACTGGCGGTAGCCGTGGTCACCCAGCCAACGCGTGCGTGCCGGGATGGCGGCCTTGACTGCCTCCACCAGGACTTCGGTGTCCGTGCCACCCTCCACACCCCAGTCCAGCCCTGGGCGCAGGGGCGCGAAGTCCTGGAACGCCTTGGGGTCGGACAGCCACACGATGACGTCCTTACGGGACAGGATCTCGGTCAGCAGGTTGAGCGCGGTGTCGCCCTTACCCGAGCCGGTCCCGCCCGCGATGAGCACGTGCGTTGAGTTGCGGTTGGCGCCCGGGTCTCCGGGAAGCCAGAGCTGGAGCGGGGCGCCGTCGTCGTAGCGGCCGATGACCAGCGGGTCGGCGATGGAGCCGCCTGCGTTGGAGGGGCCAGGCCATTCCACGACCTCCTCCAGCATGTCCTCCGGCACCACGACCAGTTCCCCGCGTCGCGCCGACCCTGCGTCGGGCAGGTACCGAACAGCGGACGTGGGCAGGTCCAGCGCGGACGCGATCCGCGCCAGGCTCTTGGCGACGTCCTCGTTGGTCTGCTCGCCCGGCTCCAGCGCGATGGGTGCGGTGACCCGGTTCGGCTCCACCTTGGCCGTGCCGATCTTCGCCTTCGCCAGGCCGACCTTCTCCAGCAGACCGCTGTCCGAGCCTTCCCCGGCCGCATCGGGGTTACGGCGCATGACGATGCGCACGTTCCACGACAGGGCCAGACCGGGCCCGCCCATCAGAAACAGGTCGTCTATCGGTCCCGTGGTCGGGCCCGCCAAGCAGGCGGCGGTCACCCAAGCCGAGCCCGCGGCCACGGTGATGGCTGAGTGAAGACGGCGCTGCGCGCTGGTCGAGCGGGCCACCCACCACGTGGTGCCGGTCAACGCCACTGAAGCCAGCGTCAGGCCGACGCCGGCGCCCGCACTGTCCGCCCACCGCAGATGACCGAGAGCTCCGGCCAGACCGCTGCCAGCCACTCCGAGCCACGGAGGCAGATGGGGCTTGGCCCGGTGCATCAGGTACTTGCCGATGCCCCCGGCGTCCGAAGACCCACGGAGGTGCAATTCATGCTGCTGTTCGCTGTTCCGCTCAGCCATCGCAGAACCTCCTTACTGCTGGGCCCAGTTCATCTGTGGAACCTGGGGACGGCGGGCACGGTGACGGACGCGGTTGATCTCCTCCTCGAACTCCTGCTGGAACGCGGAGTACGTGGCTGCAGCGTTCTTGGCGGCGTCCCTCAGGGCGTCCGCGGACTTCTGCATCTTGCGGGCCACCTTCTGTGCCCGCAGTCGGGACCCGAACGGCCTGCCGTCCGGGTCCGGCACGGCGGCCAGCACGCCCTTGAGAATCTCGGCTCCCATTGCCACCTCGATGGACAGCGTCACGGCCGCCGCGCGCAGGCTGTTGCAGTAGTTCCGCACCTGTGCCGGAGAGGTGAACTCCGGCGCGGGCAGCAGGGTCTCTCCGTGCGCTCGACCGCCGTTCCCGTTCGCTGCGGCCTGCTTGTTGACCGTGACGTTGATGGGCGGGGTGAAGGCCCCGCCCATCGCGCCGACGAATCCGCCTGCGGCGGCTCCGGCGTTGGCGAACTTGTTCGACTTGTCCGAGCCGTCGGCTCCCGTGGTGGTTCCCATGAATCCTCCTTGGTCAGTTCGAGTGGCGCGCGATCAGCCACGTGGTCTGAGCAGCGACGAAGGTGAGCAGCCACCACACCTCCAGCGGACCGGCCAGCGGCCCGAACCCAGCGGCCAGCGCCGCCCAGGCGCCGGCGGCTGTGGCCAGCAGCGCGAACGCGACGCGCCAGCACACTGCGCGGGCAGCAGCCGGACGACGGCGCTGAACGAGCGCCAGCCACACCAGCGGCCCCACGGCCGCGGGGACGAGCGCCAGGCCGGACCACCACGCCAGGGCGTGCAGCAGCGTGGCCACGAGGAACACGCCGACCGCGATCCCGAGCGGGGCGAGCGCCCCGCGGTGCCGCCAGACCAGATCAGCGGTCGCCCCGAGCGCGAGGCGCGTCAGCGAGGGCCGCTCGGGCACCACGACGACGAACGGGTCTGAGCGCCGTCCGGAACGCCGCTGTCGCGGAATACGGATGGCTGAGGCCCCAGCAGGCACCTTCACGGTGCTGGGACCGGTACGAGCGGGCATTGTTTCCCCCTTGGCAGGTTGGAGTGAGTCAGGCGGCGTGCTGTTCGTCGACGGGATAGGCGCACGGAATGCACATCCCGAGCGAGGTGGGGATCACGTATCCCGCGTCCTGGCGGCAGACCGGGCAAGTACGGCGCGCGAGCATCGCCAGCGCCAGAGCGCCCCATTTGCGGGAGGTCATCCGCCGTACGGGCTTGGCCTCGTCGATGCGGTAAAGGAAGGCCACGGCGACGCCGGACTTCCGGCCGCGGGAGCGGCGCATCACCTGGGCCTGTACCGGCTGACCACCCGGCCGTAAGCCGCGCGCCCGCAGCTGGCGGCGCGTGGCCATTCCCTCCGGCGCGAGGCGCCACGGATAGGTGGGTACGCCCCAGCGAGCGCCGCTGGGGTCGTAGCACTTGCCGAACGCGGCCGACATCAGGCGGCCTTGTCCAGAGCGGCACGGTCGACGGCCAGGCGCGCGAACGCCTCCTCCAGCTCCGGCGCCTCCATCAGGTGCCGCTGCTCGGCAGCGCGGCCCGCGTCACGTTCGGCTCGGAGCGTGTCGCGCAGCTCCCGGGCCTTTGCGGCGGAGGTGCGTACGGTCTGACGGATGCCTTCGGCGGTCAGGTCGGAGTCCTTCCACCCGGACGTAGCCGACCGTGCCTCCTCCAGCAGCTCAGCCGGAGTGCGCTTCGGTCGGGGTGAGCGAGCCGACTGCGGTACGCGGCCGATGGCGGATCGGGAACGAGTCGACTCCGCGGCAACGGTGGTTCGGGCGGCCTCGTTGTCGTCCGACTCGCGGTCGACGGGTGCCAGGTCGGTTGCCGGGGCTGGATCGACTACGGGGCAGGCCGGTCGGGTGTCGGTGTCGTCCCGGTCAGGGGTCGACTGATTGATGCCGCTATCGGGTGTTTTGCTACTCGTGGTGAAGGGCTGCGGTCGGTGGTGCAGCACCTTGGCCACCAGATCGGACCCGAAGTAGATGGAGCCGACCGGCAGCGAGGTGGCCAAGAGGACCAACAGCCAGTTGGCCGGGTCCCAGTCGGCGAGTCGCCCCCAGTCGACCGACTCGTCATGCAGGCCGGGCACCAGTCCGTGCACATAGTTCAGAGCCAGCGAGGCGAGCGTGTAGGTCGCCAGCACGCGCAGTGCGAACCGCTTGTCGGCCCGCTCGGTCAACGTCAGTGTGGCCACGAGCGCGAGCGCCATCAGGCCGTCCACCACGAACGGGTAGAGGGTCGCGGCGGTCGCATCCGCACCGACGGCGCGGGCCACGTCGCTGAGCGCGTTCCAGGACACGCGGAACGCCATCCCGACGACGGCGACCAGCGCCACAACCAGCAGCGCCTTACCAAACCGGGTCATGCCGCCACCCCCGTCCGCGACCGGAACCGGCGCGCGGCACCCGAAGAGGGCAGAGGGATGAGGTTGAAGACGCCCGCGTCCTCCAATGCCCGCGTGGCCGCCCGCACGGCGCGGTCGGGGAGGTCGGGGTTCTCGGTGAGGATGTCGCGGGCCGCATCCAGGCGGGCCGCGCGCTCCTCGTCGCTCTCGTCGGGGGAGCCGAGCCAGAGTTCCAGCGGGGTGCCCAGCGCCAGTTCCACGAAGTCTTCGGGCGTATGGACCCGGTGGCCGCCAACGTAGGCGTGCATGATCTCTCCTGCTTGTCGAAGGGACGAGAAGCCGGACCGGCCACGATTTCTTGGCGAGAGGGCGGCCGGTCCGGGGAAAACGGAGGAGCGGTCAGGCCAGGTGTGCGCCTGCCGTGTCCACGAAGTGGTCGTGCAACGCCAGCGCGGTACTCCGAGCGGCCTGTAGAGCTTCGGTGTTGGCGGCGTCGCGCATGGCGTAGGTGGCATGCGTGGCCGCCAGCGCAGCAGCGCGCACCTCCTCGTCGGAGATGAGCAACCGCATCCGCACCGACGGGTCGGTGATGCCGCTACGGGTGCGGTGCGACTCGTCCCGCAGCTCCTGTACGCGCTCGTCGGGCTTGCCGGCCAACTGCGCGTCCCGCACTTCCCACATGGCGCGGCGGTGGTCGCTCAGCGCCACGGCGAGCGCAGTGACCGCGTTCATCCGATCGCGACGGAGCTGTTCTGTTCGAGCGTTGGTGCGGTCGGCACGTGCAGCACGGTGCTGAAGGAGTCCAGAGACCAATGCGCCGGCGAGCGTGCCGAGTACGGCGAGAAGGCTTGCCCACATGACAGTTCCTTCCGGCCGCTCAGCGACCGCTCTTGGCGCGGGCGTTGTCCTCGCTGCGCTTGGTCGCCTCAGCGGCCTTCCGCGACAGCTCAGCTCGTTCGGCCTCTGTCAGACTGGTGATCACAGGTGACCTCCTACTCAGGTGCCTGTATGCGCCGCTCGGAGCTGCAACTCCGGGCGGCGCGCTTTGTTTGGCCCTCGTTCGAGGAGCCACGGCCCCCTGACACAGCGGGGCGGTGCCGGGGACTGTGTGCGCTCGACGCACAGGACGTCTCCTTCGGGAGCGAGCTCCCGTTTCAGGCGTATGGAGACATGGCCTTCCGGCCTCAGCCCTCCGAACTGCCAAGGGGTTCGGGTCCCTCGCCCCCGTGTCTGCGCACGGGGCCTCATGACCCCCGAAGGGGCCCTCAAGGAGCTCCGTGAAGCTCCCTAGGGATATTGATACAGAGTTCCCTAGGGATGTCAACGAGGCTGAGGCAACACGCACTTGAGCAGCAAAAAAGGGAGCCCACCGGGTGGTGGGCTCCCTGAGCTGCGAGGGGCGGTGGCGGGGTGGTGGCTAACTCTCCAGGTGGTACTGCATGACGTAGACCCCTGCGTTCAGCAGCATCTGGTTGACCTCGATCGGCCGGCCGTCAGCCGTGAAAGCCGTCCGGCAGATCTCGACCACCGGCGTACCCGCGGAGACCGCGAGCAGGGCCGTTTCCTCCTGGCTCGGCATGCGGGCCCTGAGCTCTTCCGAGAACCGGACCGGCTCCAGGCCGAGGTCTGCGAGCCGCCGATAGATGCCGCCTTCACCAGGGTCCGGCTGTGCGATGGGCGAGTCGCGGACCTGTTTCGCCGGCAGGTAGGAGGTGGCCTGCTGTACCGGCTCGCCTTCCACCAGGTAGCGGCGACTCCGGACGATGACGGGCTCGCCCTCGCTCAGCTCCAGCAGCCTGGCTACCTGCCGCGGAGCCTCCGACTCGTAGACCTGGAGGTCAGAGACGGTGTACTCACGGTCGCCCAGGTCGGCATCCCAGATGGACTTGCCGGCGCCCCAGCCGTCCTTTGCCAGTCGCTTGTTCGCCACGCGGGGGATCGGACGGAACTCCCGGACGTACGTCCCACTGCCCCGCCGACGGACGGCCAGCCCCTCGTCCACGAGCAGCGTCAGCGCACGGCGGGCCGTCTCCTTGGCCACGCCGTAGTCCCTGACCAGGGCAGGTTCGCCGGGCAGGCGGTCGCCCGGCGTCAGCTCCCCCGAGCTGATACGCGCCCGCAGATCATCCGCGATCTGCCTAGCCGTCTCTGCCATCGAACATCCTCACTTCCCTAGGGTGGCGCACCTCCAACAGTGACACACCCGGAGCGAAAGTGAAGGGTGGGGCCGGACAGCGAAGTACTTCCCCGTTAGCAGCAGCTGCGCACACATCCGGCACGTCGGGTAGGTGATGAATGCAGACAATGTTCCGCTCAAGAGCCTGCTGTGTTCGGGCCCTCAGGATCGGATCGGGGAAGACGGCGTTCCTCCCGCTGGCGCGTCTCTCGCCGTTCCAACGCTTGACGCATCTCTCGCCCCTCTGCAGTCATAGTGGCGAGATGGGGCTGGAGGGCATCGTCCAATGTCATAGTTGAAGGATCAGGCCCAAAAGCACTGACCTCCATAGTGGCCTGCCGACCACTTGGAACGTGCAGTACGCCACGCACGAACACCGGCCGTCTCTCTGTGTGGTACTGGGAAGCTCGCCTGTAGCTCTCCCAATCCAGGTCGAAATTAACGTTGCGTACCCGTCCCTGGATTGCAGACTTAATCGTCACGCGACCAGTCCCGTCATTCGGGTACGCCATGAGATTGACGATAATTCCGAAAATTACCTGCTCTTCAACTCGCTCCGACGATTTGAGCTGCTCGGCAATTTCCCTCACCGTGAACTCAGTCTCCCTGGGGAAGACTACTTTATCCGTCAGTCCAATAGGGGGAGTAGCCGCCGGAGCCCACTGGAATGTGACGTCGTAGTTCTCAACGTGCCCGGTGGTCAACACGCTGGAGATAGCATCGCACAGCTCACGGGAAACGCCTTCCGCCACTGCGTCATTGATTTCCGAAGTGGTGGGCATACTGTCCCGGGTTACTGCGATTTCCTCAAGCACTTCTAGAGCGTGGGCCATGGTGGTAACCACGCGGCGATCAAATCTAGATTCTTCAACTTCAATGTCGAGGCTCGGCTGCACTTCGAGTCCTTCGTTGAACTCGTAGATCTCGGGAACTGCGGCAGAGGTAATTATGGGGAGAATGTACGAGCCAGTCATGGTGTGACCCAAGCGTACGTTCTTGGCATGGTTGATCGCCCGCCTCGGCATGTTTCTGCCGAAGTTTCCCTGCCGAAAAAGAGTAGACCCTGCCGAGGCTGTAACCAATCTTTTGGCGGACTCGAATAAGGCGATTCCAGCACGCATGGGGATGGTGTCGTTAATTTCATCTTCGCTAGCAGCGCGCAGCTTGGTGATATCCAGGAACTGGCGAGCAATATCTTCCCGTACGTGGGCAGGGTCCCTTCCTTCGTGGCGCCCCACCTCGACAGTAAGATTGCGAATCATCGGTTCAAAATCTGGGGCATTCGAGTTTTTCGGCACCATGATGCGAACCGAATCTTCATCAGTCGGCTGCCAGATCTCTGCCAGAGGTCCACGCATAACCGGGTGCCAAGAAGCACGCGTTAGGTAACTCGCAGCTTCAGCGAAACCAATATTCATCGCATTCACGCCACAGTCACCGCCTGTGCCCCATGCATCAGGCGATGCATTGCGTGATTGAACATCTCCTCGAACCCGGTTAGGTCGATTCTCTGCTCCATGGGCAGATGTATCGCCTTGGAAGTCTTATTTTCCACAGGGGGAGAGTCTTGAATTTTTGCCCAGTACCCGGCGCAGCGCAGTATTAGCTCATCCTCGCTATGCAACATCCAGTCCTCAAGACCGGGAGGCACCACCACCAATCCGAGAAATCCAACCGATGTGCGGGTGCAGGCTCGCAACTTGTCATAGGTTGGAATATCTAAGTTATAGGTATATGCGGATCCCTGTGCAGAAATCTTCGGACTGTAGGTGCATTTCATTTGAAGCTCGAATGTTAAGCCATCTGCTCGTTTTACTGAAAGGTCAACGCCATCTTTGTCTACCTCCCATTTACCCAACGTGTAGCCACCCATCGTCGCGAGCGCTGCGACATAGGCCAGACTGATCTGTTCCTGCTGCCAGCTATCAGCCCGAATCACGGCCCCCCCTCGCTTCGAGGCGAAAGGTACTACCGGCAAAGATTCGGCACCAGAGGGCGTGACTCATCCGTGCGGCGCTGCCCGGGGCGCGCGTCTGAGTTGAGCGAGCTATGCCAGAGTCGGCAGACGGGCTGAGCCTCTCCTGAGCCACCTGCCACGTTCATGATCTTTCAGGGAAGTACGCCGTACTGCCTGTATCCCGAGCCAGGAGCCAGGCGAACGCGTAGATCGGAACGAAGAACACAGCAAGAAGGATGCCTCCGGCCGCCGCCAGCACATACTCGGTCCGTCTCTCGGAGCTGGCTTCCCGGGTCGCCCGGAGACCGCTGGCAGCTAGGACGATGATCACTAGCAGCGCAGACCACGTGTAACCGCACTGCACCAAGATTGAGAAGGAAGCCACCACGGTCGACGGCGCACGCCATTCCAACGCACGGGTGAGGTCCCCAGCCATCTGCCTCGGCTTTGGCAGTGCCAGGAGTCCGATCGAGAGTGGGAAACCAGCAACAGTGGCCAGGAGTTCGGACCGTTCGGCTACCCAACTCCCGGTGGGTGCCGTCCAGCCCGACGGGATCGCCAGCCAGTCGCACACGACCGCCGCTCCAGCGATTGGCGTACCGCCGTGCCCGACCCCGAACAGCGCTCCCAGTGCCGCCAACGATGCCATGGCCCGATAGAGCACTGGAACGAAGTTCAGAGCACGGGCTTCCTTGAACACGTTGTGCACCCTGCTGGACGGGGCTGAGATGAAGCCGATGTGCTGCGCTTGAACCGCGGGGCCCTTGACGTGACCGTCCACCCTGTTGTTGATGAATCGGGGTTCTTCTTCCATGGGGGAGAAGGTATGCGCGGATATCAAAAAACGCGTCACGTCGTCTGTCGAGGGAGGCTGCCGGGCCCGCGAACTGGGCGGCGCGAGCCGCGCGGGAAGGCGTGGTCAGCAACCTGCCTGGTCTCAGATGCGGTCTCGATAGCCCCTCGTTCCGTCTTCATCTGCCGTCGTCCGCCGCAGTTCACGAGCGCTCCTGACCAGTGCGAGGGAGCCGGACGTGGACCGTCGCGGACAACCCCGGACCATGATCGGACAACTCGTAATGCGTAGGTCAAGGGTTCGATTCCCTTAGGCGGCTCCACCGAAGCCCAGGTCACATTTGATGTGGCCTGGGCTTTTTCGTGCGGTGGGCCGTATTGGCGGCCTCTTCGGGGAGCGCAGGAGCGCAGGGCGCGCCGCGGGCGCCGTTGCCGGAACAGCGCTCGCGGCGCGGTTGCCCGCCCTTGCCCGAGGGTGTCTCAGGTCGTCGGGTCCCAGAGGCCGTCGGCTTCGCCGCGGGCGAGGTGCTCGGCGTAGATGTCGACCTTCCAGGCGATGACGGACCGGCACTCCTCCAGGGCCTGGATCTGTGCGTCGACGCGCTGTCGGTGGGTGTCGAGGAGTTGAAGGCGTTCCGCTTCGTTGCCGGGGCCGTGGCGTACCAGTTCGGCGAAGTGTTTGAGGTCGGCGAGCGGCATGCCGGATTCGCGGAGTCTGACGCAGATCTGCAGCCATTCGACATCGGAGGAGGTGTAGCGCCGGCGGCCGCCCGAGGTGCGCTGGACCGGTCCGACGAGCAGGCCCTCGCGCTCGTAGAAGCGCAGGGCGTGCACGCTCAGTCCGGTCCGGTCGGCTACCTCGCCGATGCTCAGCGACTGCACGGCAGCTTCGCTGGTCGTCATGCCGCCCACTCCTGGAGTTGATCTAGACCTCGCTCCAGATCGTAGCGTCAGCGGCATGACCAACACTGATCAGCAGCCGCTCGGCTCGCCCTTCTCCGACTCCACCACCGCCGAGGACATCGTGGCCGGTCTCGATCTCTCCGGAAGGACGGCCGTGGTGACCGGGGGCTACTCCGGGCTCGGTCTGGAGACAACCCGGGCTCTGGCGGCCGCGGGAGCCCAGGTCATCGTTCCCGCCCGCCGCCCCGACGTGGCCCGTGCCGCTCTGCAGGAGGCGAAGAACTGCGAGGTCGTCCCCATGGATCTGGCCGACATCGACAGCGTCCGCTCGGCCTCCGCGTACATCGGCGACCGTCTCGACCGGCTCGACCTCCTGATGGCTGTCGCCGGAGTGATGGCCACCCCGGAGCGGCGCGTGGGGCCCGGCTGGGAAGGCCAGCTCACCGCCAACCACTTCGGGCACTTCGTCCTCGCCTGCGAGCTCTATCCGCTCCTGGCGGCCGCAGATGGCGCGCGGGTCGTCGTCAACAGCTCGGCCGGGCACACCCTGACCGGCATCCGCTGGCACGATCCGCACTTCCGTACCGGCTACGACAAGTGGCTGGCCTACGGCCAGGCCAAGACGGCCAACGCGTTGTTCGCCGTGCACCTCGACGCCCTCGGGAAGGGTGACGGCGTGCGGGCGTTCGCCCTCCACCCGGGCAAGATCATCACCGGGCTGCAGCGGGAGATGGCGCTCCAGGAGCAGATCGACCGTGGCTGGGTGGACGGGCAGGGCAGCGTCATCGGCGAGGGTTTCAAGTCCCCCTCCCAGGGGGCCGCCACCGGTCTGTGGGCCGCCACGTCCCCGCTCCTGGACGGCCGGGGCGGTCTCTACCTGGAGGACTGCGACGTTGCGTACGTCTCCGCTCCCGGCACCCCCATGGACGACGGCGGCGTCCGCGCGTACGCCGTCGACCCCGACGAGGCGGCCCGGCTCTGGGCGCTGTCTCTCGCCGTGACCGGCGCGACGCCGATCACCCGGTGAGCCGGGCCGTTGCATATGTCGCGCCTTGGGCCCGGGCCGTGGGATCGGAGTTCGTTGCCTGCGGCGGTAGCGGTTGGCTCACCTCGCGGCGTACGCCCTGGAGGTTCCCGTCTCTCCCGCGATGAGCGTGACCGAGTCTCTGACTGACTCCAGCGCCGCGGCCCGTTCCTGGTCGGTCATGTGGGCCGGTCCGTAGGTGATCACGGGGTTGAGGACGTGGTAGCCGACGAATTCGAGCATGCCGCGGTGGATGTGGAACAGGAAGTCCTCCATGGGGCCGAAGGTGCCCTCGGGGTGGAACGACTCGCTGGGGCCGCCGGTTGTGAGCAGCAGCATTGCCTGTTTGCCGGCGAGTGCCGCGTCGCCGAAGAGTCCGTGGTCCCCGCCGAAGACTCCGCCCATCACGAAGACCCGGTCCACCCATCCCTTGAGGATGGCGGGCAGCGAGAACCACCACATCGGGAACGACAGCACGAGCAGGTCAGCGGCGAGCAGCCGGTCGAGGTGGGCCTTGACGGTCGCGTCGAGCGTCCCGTCCTCGATGGCGCGCATCTGCGCGGCTTGCGGTTTGAAAGGGCCTTCTGCCGGTGCGAATTCCTCGCGGGCGAGGACCGGGGACCAGGCGTCGGCATAGAGGTCGAGGATGTCGACGCGGTAGCCGGTGTCGCGCAGGGCCTGGGCCGCGGTGGCCATCTGGGCGGTGCTGAACGAGTGGGGCTCGGGGTGGGCGTGAACGATCAGGGCGGTGGGGGCAGCGTCAAGCGTCGACATGAGGAGATCATATCGACGTATTGCGATGTGTCAATCAGAGGGTGGTGTTGATCGCCCGCGCCACCTGGGTCAGCCGCTCTTCATCGCGCCTGTAGTGGGTCCACTTGCCCACCCGGGTGGGACGCACGAGTCCCGCCCGCTCCAGCGTGCTCATGTAGCTGGAGACGGTCGATTGTGCGAGCCCCGACTTCGCCTGGATGTGGGTGACGCACACGCCCACGGACTGGCGGTCCGCAATCGGCTCGTACTCACGGAAGTGGGTTTCGGGGTCCTTCAGCCACTGCATGATCTGCAAACGGGCAGGGTTGCCCAGGGCCTTGAACACCTCGATCAGATCGGCCGGACCCGACCCCGCCGTCACGGCCATGAGCCGCCTCCCTCGCCAGACACTCCGACACACCACGATATCTCGATGCTTGGCGGCGGCTGCCGGGCCTCGGTCAGGTGCCCGATGCCTCGGCCGTGATCCGGTCGAACTGGGCGCCCATGGCCTCGGCCAGTGCCTTGGCGGCGGACAGCGGGCGCACCATGACCTGGAAGTCGTCGATGCGGCCGTCCTCGTCGAGGTGCAGGAAGTCGCAGCCGTCGATCTCCAGGCCGGCGACCTTGGCCTTGAAGACCAGTGCCTGATCGCGGCCGTCGGTGCTGGTGAGCTGCCGGACGTAGCGGAAGTCCTCGAAAACGCGGGCGACTCCGCGCAGGATCGCCGCGGTGATCGCCTTGCCCGGATACGGCGTGAAGGCGACGGGGCTGGTGAACACCACATCGTCGGCCAGCAGCGCCTCGATCGCCGCGTGGTCCCCGGCTTCCACGGCCTTGCGGAACGCCTCCATGATCCGGCCCCTCCGTCGTTCGTAGGCAATTTGTTGAGTAGGTGCGAGTGAGGGTATGGCGGACTGCTGGGCGTCGGCCAGAGTTTTTCGGTTTCAGTACTCAAAAAATTGATTAATTGCGTGCGCTACCATCGCAGACATGGCTCTACGCAATGCGGTACTCGCAGCGCTCCTCGAGGGTGAGTCGTCCGGATACGACCTGGCCAAGGGGTTCGACGCCTCGATCGCCAACTTCTGGATGGCCACCCCGCAGCAGCTCTACCGGGAGCTGACCCGCATGGAGGCCGAGGGGCTGCTCGCCGCGCGCGTCGTCCAGCAGGAGCGACGGCCCAACAAGCGGCTGTTCTCGCTCACCGGGGCCGGGCGTGCGGCGCTGCGGGAGTTCGCGGCCGAGCCTCCCCGGCCGGGCGCCATCCGCGACGAGCTGATGGTCAAGGTCCAGGCCCTGGACGAGGCGGGCCCTGAGGTCGTCCGGGAGTTCGTCGCCGAGCGCGCACAGTGGGCGCGCGGCAAGCTCGACCGCTATCGCCGGCTGCGCGAGCGGCTGCTGGACGGCCGCACCGAGGAGGAGTATCTGCGCGACGCCGAGCGCGTCGGCCCCTACCTCACCCTGCTGCGTGGCATCTCCTTCGAGGAGGAGAACCTGCGCTGGTGCGAACGCGTCCTGAACGTCCTGGACGAGCGCACCGGGGCCACGGATCGCGCCTGACCGACCGCTGGGGGCTTCGCATGACCGCACTACGTTACGAGCGCTATGTCGCCCTCGGTGACAGCCAGACCGAGGGGGTCGGCGACGGCGACGACGCCGGCGGCCTGCGCGGCTGGGCCGACCGCCTCGCCGAGCGGCTCGCGCTCACCAGTCCCGGGCTCGGCTACGCCAACCTCGCGGTCCGCGGCCGGCAGGCCGGGCCCATCCGTGCCGAACAGCTCGCTCCGGCCCTGGAGTTGCGCCCGGACCTGGCCACCGTCGTGGCCGGCATGAACGACCTCATCCGTCCCGGCTTCGACGCCGACGAGGTGGCCGGGCACCTGGAAGCGATGTTCGCCGCCCTGACCGCCGCCGGTGCCCGGGTCGCCACGCTCACCTTCCCCGACGTCTCCCGTATCACCCCGCTCGCCCGGCCGCTGGCGCCGCGGGTGACCGTTCTCAACGCCCGTATCCGTGCCGCCGCCGGCCGCCACGGAGTGCTGGTCGCCGAGACACACGGGCACCCCGTCGTCACCGACCCCCGGCTGTGGAGCGCCGACCGGCTGCACGCCAGCCCTCTCGGCCACCAGCGCATCGCCGACGCCATCGCCCACGCCCTTTCCCTCCCCGGCGCGGACGGCTCTTGGGCCGAGCCGCTGCCTCCCGTACCCGCCCCCGGCCGCCTGCGCGCGACGGCAGCGGAACTCCGCTGGGCAGTGGCCTTCCTCGGCCCGTGGGCCGGCCGCCGCCTCCGCGGCCGCTCCTCCGGCGACCACCGCACCGCCAAGCGACCCCGGCTGTTGCCGGTGGACCGGTGAATGGTGGCGGAGCGATGTAGAGGGCGATGTAGGGGGCATTTTGTGTGCCGGGGTCTGTGATCAGGAGTGCTGCCCACCTGGTGAGGGCCGAGGGCCGAGGGCTCAGGCGGTCACCTTGGTGAAGAACTCGGCGAGGTTCGCCGTGGTGCGCCGGATCTTGTCCTCCACGGTCAGGGACTCGTGGAACCGGGCGATGAGGCCGGTGTCCTTCTTGCCCCGTATATAGAGCGAGCAGCTCAGGTCGGTGCACAGGTAGACGCCCACCGAGTTGCCCTGCTGCCCAGGCTTGCCCGCCTTGGGGGCGACCATCAGGGAGACGCCGCCGGTGTGGTCGGTCACGCATACCGAGCACAGGCTGCGCCGGGTCTGCCAGGGGGCGGGGCTGGGGGAGCGCAGGGTGAGGGCCTTCGGGTGGCCGTCCAGCTCGGTCACCAGATAGGCGCGGTCGGGGGCGCGCGGGTCCCGCCAGCCGAGGTAGTCCAGGTCGTCCCAGGGGCGCTCGGCCAGGTCGTACGGCACGAACAGGCGTTTGGCCTCGCCTTTTGTGCAGTTCACGAACGCGCTGCGGATCTCTCGTTCAGTCAGTGGTTTCACGAAGTGCGAGGCTAAATTGCCTAAAAGATTTAGGCAACTGCATTATTGGTGCTGGTGGAAAGGAGGACCGTCAAGGTGCGGGCAGGACCGACCGCTGAGCGGTTGACCGGAGCGGGCGCGGAGCTCGCCGACGAGGTGGGCTTCGACCAGGTGACCGTCTCGGCGCTCGCCCGGCGGTTCGACGTCAAGGTCGCGAGCCTGTACGCGCACCTGAAGAACTCCCAGGACCTCAAGACCAGGATCGCGCTGTCGGCCCTGGAGGAACTGGCCGACCGCGCCGCCGAGGCGCTGGCCGGGCGGGCCGGCAAGGATGCGCTCAGCGCCTTCGCGAACGTCTACCGCGACTACGCCAGGGAACACCCCGGCCGCTACGCCGCCGCCCAGATGCGGCTCGACCCCGAGACGGCCGCCGCGAGCGCCGGCGTCCGGCACGCCCGGATGACCCGCGCGCTCCTGCGCGGCCACGACCTGCCGGAGCCGGACCAGACGCACGCGGTCCGGATGCTGGGCAGCGTCTTCCATGGCTACGTCAGCCTGGAGATGGGCGGCGGGTTCAGCCACAGCGCCCCGGACACGGACGAGACCTGGGCACGGATACTGGAAGCCCTCGACGCGCTGCCGCGCAACTGGCCCGCGCCATGATCCGGGCGCCCGTCTCCCCGGAACCGCAGGAATCTGGCCTTCCGATCTGGCCTTCCGCTCTGTTCTGACCAGGAGCTGCCCCTGGATGCCGATTGCAGACTGCCGGTGAGTTTCAGCTGAGCGCGCAGTTCCCCGCGCCCCTTCGGGGCGCAACTCGCCCCGCACCCGCGCCGCCACGACCACCCGGAGACGACCACCCGGATTCGCACCCCCTCACCCCAGGCGGAGGCCATGCACACCGAAGACGACCTGATCGGCACACCCCTCACCCCCGACCTGCTGCGCGGCGCCCTCGAGGTGGAGCGGACCGAGCGCGGGCTGCTGCCGCACCGGCTGCCCGCGTGGGCCCGTGCGCAGTGCGGTGACGGCCAGCTCGCCATGGCCGAGTCGCAGCCCTCAGGCGTACGGCTGGTCTTCCGTACCCGGGCGACCACGATCGAACTGGACACGCTGCCCACCAAGCGGGTCTACGTGGGCGCCCCGCCGGGCCCGGACGGCGTGTACGACCTGCTCGTCGACGGGCGGCCGGGCGGCCGCGCTGAGGTGAGCGGCGGCAATGTGCTGACCATCGACATGGCCACCTCAGCCGCCGAGTCGGAACCCGGTCCCGTCGGTACCGCGCGCTTCACCGGTCTGCCCGACCGCCTCAAGGACGTCGAGGTCTGGCTGCCGCACGACGAGACCACCGAGCTGGTCGCCCTGCGCACCGACGCCCCTGTCGAACCGCTCGCGGACCCGGGCGGCCCGGTGTGGCTGCACCACGGCAGTTCGATCAGCCAGGGCTCCAACGCCCGGAACCCGACCGGGATCTGGCCCGCGGTTGCCGCGCGGCTCGGCGGCGTACAGCTGGTCAATCTGGGCCTGGGCGGCAGCGCGCTCCTCGACCCGTTCACCGCACGGACGATGCGGGAAGCGCCGGCGGACCTGATCAGCCTCAAGATCGGCATCAATCTGGTCAACGCCGATCTGATGCGGCTGCGCGCCTTCGGCCCTGCCGTGCACGGCTTTCTCGACACCGTCAGGGAAGGGCACCCCACCGCGCCGCTGCTGGTCGTCTCGCCCGTCCACTGCCCCATCCACGAGGAGACGCCCGGCCCCTGCCTCCCGGACCTCGGTGCAATGGGTGCCGGGCAAGTGCGGTTCCTGGCAGCGGGCGATCCGGCGGAGCAGTCGAGCGGGAAGCTGACGCTGAGCGTGATCCGTCAGGAGCTGTCCCGCCTCGTGGAGCAGCGGGCCGCCGAGGATCCGAACCTCTACTACCTCGACGGCCGCGAGCTCTACGGGCCCGCCGACTTCGCCCAGTTGCCGCTGCCCGACCAGCTCCACCCCGATGCCGAGACCCATCGGCGCATGGGCGAGCGGTTCGCTGCGCTTGCTTTCGGGGAGGGAGGTCTGCTCCGGCGCGGCGTGCTTCACGGAGACTCGCCGTAGAGCTTCGCGGATCTGCCGTGTGCGGGTGCGTGCTGGTTGCGCGCGCAGTTCCCCGCGCCCCTACGGGGCGCAGTTTCCCGCACCCCTCCAAGGCGCCGTCACTCCGTGCGCAGCCCGTCCGGGCGCATCAGGCGCCACAGTTGCGGCATGCTCAGCAGGGTCACCGTGGCGATCACCGCGGTACCGGCGCCGAGCATGGGGACGATGGAGCTCCAGTCGGTGACGCTCTGGCCGATCATCCTGAGCAGGGCCCAGCCGAGACCGATGCCGAAGCCCGTGGCCAGCGCGAGGCCGAGGGCCACCGGGATCGCCGTCTGCCACAGGACCGAGGCGCCCAGTGTGGTGCGGCGGGTGCCGAAGGCGACCAGGACGGCCAGCTGCCGCTTGCGCTCCCGCAGTTGCTCCAGCTGCGAGATGACCATGCTGGCGCCGATCAGCACCAGCACGGCCGAGGCTGCGGCGAAGATGCCCCGGCTCACCTGGCGGAACGCGGCTGAGGGCTCCCGGTCGCGGATCGGCATCGCGAAGGCGGCGGGGTCGTGCCGGAAGACGGTGGTCCGTACGTGCTCCATCGCCTCGGGCTCGTCGTCCTTGAGCCGGACCCAGGCGGAGTACTGGCTGTCGAGCCGGTCGGCGGGCAGCGCCGAGGGGGTGACGAGCACTCCGGCGAACGGCATGCCCCAGGCGGACCGTTTCCCGGTGACGGCGGGGGTGCGGGCGGGGATGCGCCAGGTGGCGGTGCCATGGCCGCCGGGCCCGGCCACCTTGAGCGCGCTTCCGGCGGGCGGCGGGGGCTCCACGCTGTCGTCCTCGCCGGACTGCTTGCCCGGCATCGCGCGGAAGACCTGGCCCTCGCGGCAGGAGTCGAGGTCGGCCAGCTCGCGCAGGGTGGCGCAGCTTCCGACGAAGACCTCGGTGTACGCGTCCTTCTTTCCCTCGACTGCCTGGTTGCCCTCCAGGAAACCGGTCGCCGAGGCGACGCCCTCGGTGTTCTTCAGGGCACGCGTCAGCTGCCGGGCGTCCGTGCTGCCGGCCGAGGTGTCGGTGACGCTCACGGTCCCGTCGGCCGTGCGCTTCAGGCCGGTGGGGTGCGAGGTGTCCGCCTCGGCCCCGGCGAAGAGGAGCTGCAGCGCGACGGCTCCGGCCACGGCGACGGTGATCCCGCTGACCGCCCGGGTCGCCGTGCCGCTGGACAGCTGGAGCCGGCGTACGGCCAGCTGCCAGGAGACCGGGCCGCCACGCAACATGCCGACCAGCCGCTCCACCGCCCACGGCAGCAGCAGGGCGATCCCGCCGAGCAGCAGCACCACTCCCGAGACGACCTGTATCTCGTTCACCTCGCCGCCCCCGCGCAGAGCGCCCGCCAGCGGCAGCAGCAGCGCCAGCCCGGCGAAGGGGGGCAGCAGCCGCCACCACAGCCGGCGCGGGCGCGGCGTGTTCTCGCGCACCACACGTACCGGCTCGATGGTCACGCCCCGCAGCGCGAACACGGAGACACCCACCGTCATCAGCGGCACCCCGAGCAGCACCAGCGCACCCAGCCACACGTCGGGCACCACGTCGGAGGGGAAGACGCTGAGACCGAACAGCGTGACGGAGCCGATCAGTTGCCGGCCCAGCACGAAGACCAGCCCGCCGAACAGCATCCCCAGCAGGCCGCCCGCCAGCGATTCGCCCGCGGCGATCCGGCGCGTCATGGCGGCGTCCGCGCCCACCAGCCGCAGGGCCGCCAGCCGCTGGTCCCGGCGTTCGCCGCCGAACCTGGCGGCCGTACCGATGAAGATGGCCACCGGCATCAGCAGCACCGCGCAGGCCACGGTGCCCAGCAGGATCAGCACCGGGTCGACGGGCTGCCGCTGCTCGATCTCGCCGAAGAACTTCACGCGCGCGGCGTCGTCGGGCTTCAGCTTGTCGCTGCCCAGATAGAAGGCGAGTTCGTGCGGTCCGAGCAGTCCCTCGTCGCCGATGACGCCGACGACGCGCGCGTCGAGCCGGTGTGCCAGCTCGGCGCCCTCGTCGGAGGCGAGCAGCTTCTTCAGCGCCGGTGACACCAGCATCTCGCCGGGCCCCGGGACGCGGTCGGTGCCCGGCGGGGTGACGGGGTGGTCGCCGTCGGCCTGGAGCGTCCTCCCGTAAAGCTCCAGGCTGTGGTACTTCGTGCCGGCGTCCTCGGACAGCACTGTGCGGTCGGTGGCCTTGGCGTCGTCTTCGGCGGTGACGTTGCCCGCCACCGAGCCGTTGACCGACCGGGCGTCGCCGCGGGACTCCTGCGCACCCATCATCTTCGGCACCGCCGCCGCCAGCAGCAGCATCGCCACTCCGAGCCCGACTCCGACGGCGGTCAGTACCGTACGGATCCAGCCCTGGCGGCCGGAGAAGGCGAAGCCGACGCCCATCGTCAGGTCCCGCGTCCACTCGCGCACCGGGTGCGCCCGCGTGCGCCGGCTCATGCCGCTCCCGCCATGGCGCCGGTGTCCTGGACCGTGCCGTCCCGGACGACGACCTCCCGGTCGGAGTATGCGGCGACCCGCGACTCGTGGGTGACCAGGACGACCGCGGCCTGCGTCTCGCGCGCCGCCTCGGTCAGCAACTGCATGACACGTTCGCCGTTGAGCGAGTCGAGGGCACCGGTCGGCTCGTCGGCAAAGACCACGCGGGGCGAGGCGGCCAGCGCGCGGGCCACGGCGACGCGCTGACCCTGGCCGCCGGATATCTGGCCGGGCCGGTGGTGGCGTACGTCGTCGACCTCCAGCCGCGCCAGCCATTCCCTGGCACGCGCTTCGGCCTCCTTGCGGCCGGTGCCCGCGAGCCGCATCGGGAGCGCCGCGTTCTCCAGGCAGCTCAGCTCGGGCACCAGCTGGCCGAACTGGAAGACGAAGCCGAAGTCGCCCCTGCGCAGTTCGCTGCGCTCGGCGTCGGACAGGCCGGACATCTCCCGGCCCTGGTAGGTGACCTTCCCGGTGTCCGGCGGGACGATCCCGGCCATGCAGTGCAGCAGCGTGGACTTGCCGGAGCCGGAGGGGCCCAGCACCGCGACGATCTCCCCGGCGCTGATGGAGAAGTCGGCCCCGGCGAGGGCCGCCGTCGAGCCGTAGGTCTTGTGCAGGCCCTCGGCGTGGAGCAGGGCGCCCGGTGGCGGACCGCCCTCTGCGGCGGGGGCGGTGGCGCTGGGCGAGGAAAACATCGGGACACCTCCGAGGTGTGCTAGCCGGGCCGGGCGGCGGCCGTCTCGGACGGCTCAGCGGTTGCCGGCTGGTAGGGATACGCGGGACACTACACGAGGTGTATACACCGTGTGTATAGCGGCCCGTGAGAGCAGGACGCCGCCCGCCCGGCCGCTGGTTGCGCGACCGCTGCCACTGATTCCGGCCGGCTCCCCTCCACGCCGGCCGGACAGCGTGTTCGATGGCGGGACCGGCGGAAAAGTTCACGGCGATCCGGTGCCGGAGGGGCCGGGGTGCGAAGGGGCCGGTGCGCGGAGGGAGGGGTGACAAGGAGGGGTCGGCGGGACCAGACTGGAAATGTCCACGATGTCCGCAATGAGAGTGGTCGGGAAGTGGTCGCTGTGACGACCTCCACGACGCAGAAATGGCACCTCAAGGGCGAGTGGTTCGACGCCTGCAAGTGCACGGTGCCCTGCCCCTGCTCGTTCGCCCAGGACCCTACGTTCGGCGACTGCAACGGCATCCTGCTGTGGCAGATCCGCGAGGGCAACTACGGGGACACCAGGCTCGACGGTCTCAATGTGGCGATGCTCGGCTCCTTCGTCGGCAACCCCTGGGCCGGTGACGTCAAGGACGCCTACGCCGCATTCTTCATAGACGACCGTGCGGATGACCAGCAGCGCACCGCCCTCCAGGCGATCTTCGGCGGCGAGGCGGGCGGCTGGCCCGCGCAGTTCGGCGAGATGCTGAGCCCCGAGATGCGCGGCCTGGAGACCGCGCCGATCGAGGTCTCCATAGACGACGACCTCGGTACGTGGCGGATGCGCATCCCCGAGAAGGCCGAAGCCGTCGTCGAGGCGCTGACCGGGCCCACGACCCGCGAGGGCGAGCGGGTGCAGGTCCACCACCTGCCCGGCGCCGAGACCGGACCCGGCCAGGGCCCCTCCACATGGGGGAAGGCCATCGTCGACCGGGCCGACGCCTACGGCTTCGAGTGGGACCGCTCGGGCCGCTCCAGCAAGCTGATCCCCTTCGACTGGTACGGCCCGGACGCCGGATGACGGCCACGAGCGCGCGGCCCCGTATCCGCCCGGAGGCCCGGGGCATTCCCTCCCTCCGGGCCTGGACGCGGCTGGAGAGGCTGCTGGCCGGACTGCTGCTCGCCCTGGCCGCGGTGGCCTGGCTGGTGACCAGCGTGCTGGCCATGCCCGACATGGGCTCCGGCATTCTCACCGGCATGCGGCCGATGAAGCCGGGGATGGGGAACGAGGCCGTCGTCCAGCCGGCGGCCTTCGGGTTCTTCATGCTCACCTGGGTGGTGATGATGGCGGCGATGATGCTGCCCGCCATCACCCCCTTCACGGTCGGTATGCGCCGGCTGCTGGGAGCGCGCGCCACGACGGGCACCATGAGTGCGCTCACGGCGGGTTACCTGGCGGTATGGGGGGCCGCGGGCCTCCTCGGCTACGCCGTCGTCCGCGCCTTCGAATCCACCGCCATGAGCGGCGGCTCACTGGCCGTACGCATCGGCGCGGTCGTGCTGCTGGTCGCGGGTGTCTACCAGTTCACGCCGCTCAAGAACTGGTGCCTGGTGCGCTGCCGGTCCCCGCTGGCCCTGGTGATGCGGTACGCGGAACCGACCGCGCGCAGCAACCGCGGCGCCTTCGCCGTCGGCGTACGGCACGGCGGCTACTGCCTCGGCTGCTGCTGGGCCCTCATGGCGGTGCTGCTGGCCGCGGGTGTGATGAGCCTGGTCTGGATGGCCGCGGTCGCCGCGGTGATCACCATCGAGAAAGCTTCTCCCCGCCCCCAGTTGACCAGCCGCCTTCTCGGCACCCTCCTCGTCGCCCTCGGCCTCACCTTCCTGGCGGCACCGGGACTGCTGCCCATGGCTTGACGCCCCGAAGGGGCGTACGCCCCAAATGTCGGGTTTGCGCTACCGTAATCGTATGAAGACCGTACGACGCGTCTTCCGTCTCGCCTCGGTGCTCGCAACGGTGCTGGCCGCGCTGCTGTTGGTGGTCGCGGCTGCCGCCGGGCCGCGCGCCGCGGACAGCGGCGGTCGCGGCGACGGCGTCGCGGACGCGGCGAACGCCCTGCGGAACGGTCCCGTCTACGTCGACCCGAAGGCCCGCGACGTGCTGCCACCGTCCGCCGCCGACGTGCTCGGCAACAAGATCGAGCGGGCGGACAAGCCGGTCCTCGTCGCCGTCCTGCCCGCCGGCGGCGGGTTCGACCGGCACACGCTGCTGCGCGACCTGCGCACCGAGACGGGCATCACCGGCGTCTACGCGGTCGCACTCGGCAACCGCTTCGACGCGGGCGCCGACCACCAGGTGATGCCGCGCGACGCCGTACGGAACGTGGTCGGCGCCGTGCAGCGCGCCCACCCCGGAGACCCGAGGGCGATGGTCGGCGACTTCGTCGGGCAGGCGCTCCGGCAGGCGGACGGCGTCGCTCCGGCGGCCTGGCACGACGGCGGCACCGGGCAGGACGGCGGCCGTACCGGCGGCGGCACCACGGCCATCGTCACGCTCGGCGTCCTGGTGCTGCTGGCCGCGGGCGGCGCCTTCCTGATCAGCATGGGCGGGCGCAGGCGCCAGGAGCGGCAGGACCGGGCCGGGCTGGAGCGGCTGCGCCCGGTCGTGGACGAGGACATCACCGCGTTCGGCGAGGAGCTGGGCCGGATCGGCTTCGACCCCACCACAGCGGCCGGCCGAGTGGGCCGGGAGCAGGCCGACGCGGCCCGCGAGGACTACGCGCGGGCGCTCGACGCGTACGAGGACGCCAAGGCCGCGATGGGCAAGGCCCGCCGCCCGCAGGACGTACGCCGGGTGAGCGAGGCCCTGGGGGAGGGCCGCTTCGCCCTCGCCACCCTGGACGCGCGACTGGGCGGCAAACCGCTGCCCGAGCGCCGCCCGCCCTGCTTCTTCGACCCCCGGCACGGCCCGTCGGTGGAGGACGTGCAGTGGACACCGCCGGGCGCTACGGAGCGGACGGTGCCGGTCTGCGCCGCGGACGCGGCCCGGCTGGCGGACGGGGACGAACCGCCGGCCCGCGAGGTCGGCACCCCGCAGGGCCCCCGGCCGTACTGGGAGGCAGGTCCGGTGTACGCACCCTGGGCCGCCGGATACTTCGGCGGAGCCCTGCTGCCCGGACTCCTGATGGGCACCATGCTGGGCAACGCGCTGGGCGGCGGCTACGCGTACGGTGCGGACGGCTACGGCGGTCCCGGGGACGGTGACTTCGGCGGCGGCGACTTCTCCGGCGGCGATTTCGACGCCCGCGACTTCGGCGGCGGCTTCGGGGACGGTGGCGGTGGTTTCGGCGGCGGGGACTTCGGCGGGGGCTTCTGAGGAGTCCAACGCGCATGGACAAGCGGGGGTTTCACCTGACGAGTCGCTGGTTACGTGCACCTGTACGCGGGAGTGAGCTCGCCCTGCGCAGGCACCGGCGGGTTGAGGACACAGCCCCCGGTGCCGTTTTTGCGCCGAAAGCGCGGTTGATGCGGGGTTGCTGCTGCCGGGGCAGTGGGTTCAGTCTCGGAAGTGTCTGGAGTGCGGGAGCTTTCGGAGGCGGAGGCTCCTCGCAATGAAGGACCGTCCGAGCGCTGGGAGACGTCGATGAGTGCCGCAACCGGCTCTGTGCGTACCTCTGCGGCCGCGGAGTGCTCGCGGCGCAGAGCTGTGCCGCGGGCCGCTGCCGCGGATGCCGGCTCCGCGGATGCCGGCTCCGCGGATTTGGAGCGGGAGCAGTTGGCCGCGCAGGTGGAGGAGTTGAGAGCCGAGGTCGGGCAGCTGCGGCAGGCGCTGGAGACCCGCCCGGTCATCGACCAGGCCCGTGGCATGGTGATGGCCCTCGCGCCGTGCGACGCGGAGACGGCCTGGCAGGTTCTGGTGCGGGTCTCCCAGCACTCCAACATCAAGCTGCGGAGCGTGGCCTCCGCGCTGGTGGCCGGCGCGGAGGGGGCGCCTGTGCCCAAGCCCATACGGAAGAACTTGGCTGCTGCCCTGCGGAGTTTGCCCCGGTGAGGGGCTGCCCCTGGCGGTTGTTTGCGGTCTGCGGCTTGCGTCGTGGCTTGTCGCGCAGTTCCCCGCGCCCCTGAATCGCCAGCTCTTGCGCTTGGGAGCAGCTACCTCGCCGGAGGCGCCGGTGGCTCGGAGGATTCCGGTCTGCCCGTGCTGGGGTGGCGGTGGTGGACGGGGGAGAAGTCCACCGCCTGCTGCGCCTCCTGCTGAAGCTCCTCCGCGGCCTGGCGCACATCGCCGGGCACGTCGCCGTGCTCCTCGATCAGGCTGTCGTAGATGGGCGGTCCTGTGGCGTTGTCGATCGGCATGGGGAAGAGCTCCTGGTGAGGGTACGGACATACAACCGGCCACCCACTTGGTGCGTGCGGGCGGCCAGACGCCGACCTTACGCCCTCGCCCCGTGCCGCCCCCCGGCGGGCTCACACACCGGTTGTTCGGTCGGCTGTTTGACGAGGCGCTGAACGGTTACGCACACGGGTACGTGCGGCGACGTCGCCACACGCAGGCACCGGCAGGTTGGAAGAACAGCCGCCGGTGCCGCCAAGATGTGAACCGGTGGGACGGAACCCGATCGAGGGGGTTTATCGGTCCCAGCGCCGGTTACACAAGAGACCACGTGCTTGGGAGGACAGGCACATCCGCGGGAGGCGACCGCATCAGGTCACCCCGGGTGTGTATCCCGAGCCCCGGGTGCTCACCCGATCCGCTTCTCCCGCGGTTGTCCACGTGTCAGCGACACCGGGAGGAGCCAGATCCCATGTGCCCCGTACGGTACCGGCCCCAGCGAACCCGCCACAGCCATGACGACGCTCCCGACACCGCGAAGGAATTCGCACGGCTGGCCGCGCTGCCGGAGGGTCCCGAGCGGGAGGAGCTGAGCAGCCGCCTCGTGGAGGCATGGCTGCCGATGGCCCACCGGCTGGCCGCCAAGTACCGCAACCGCGGCGAGTCCCTGGAGGACCTGGAGCAGGTGGCCGCGCTCGGTCTGGTCAAGGCCGTCGACCGGTACGACCCGGCGCTCGGCACCCCGTTCGTGCCGTTCGCCGTACCGACCATCACCGGCGAGATCCGCCGGCACTTCCGCGACCACACCTGGGACGTGCACGTACCGCGCCGGGTGCAGGAGTTGCGCAACAAGGTGCGGGCCGCCGTGCGGGAACTGAGCACGACGCCCGACGACCGCGCCCCCTCCGTCGAGCGGATCGCCGAGCACACCGGCATGCCCGAGGAGGATGTGGCGGCCGGTCTCGAGGCGATCGGCAGCTTCCGCTCGCTCTCCCTGGACGCCTCGATGCCGGCGGGCTCCGACGACGGCTTCTCGCTGGCCGACACCTTCGGCCACACCGAGGGCGAGTACGACACGGTGGTGGCGCGCGAGGCGGTCAAGCCGTGCCTGCGCGAACTGCCCGAACGGCAGCGCCGCGTCCTGTACTTGCGGTTCTTCCGGGACATGTCGCAGTCCCGGATCGGCCAGGAGCTGGGCATCTCGCAGATGCACGTCTCCCGGCTGCTGACCAAGAGCTTCGAGCGGGTACGCCACCAGGTCGAGCGCGACCGCAGGGGCGGCCGCGCGCACGCGGCCGCGCGCACAACCGTGCACCGGAATCCGGCGACCGTGCGCGACGGCGTCGCAGCCGCTTGACCGTGCCGTCCGAGAGGAAGGAAAGCTCAGCATGCTGATGGCGCACCCGGCCGTTCTCCTTGATCTGATCGAGCAGTACGAGGCGCTCAGCGCGCTGCATGCGGAGGACGGTTCCCCTGAGAGCCGGCGGCGGATGGAGGACATCGGGTACACGCTGTGCGTGGCGACGGGGACGCGCGACGTGGACGCCGCGCTGATTGCGGCCCGGCACCGGTTGCCGGGGGCCCGTACGGAGGATGACTCGCTGCTCGGCTCTGCGTAGCCGGTCCTTTGGCGGGCCCCGCCGTGGGAGCTTCGCCGGTTGTCCGGGTGCCGGTTGTTTGTGGTTGCTCGCGCAGTTCCCCGCGCCCCTGCGGGGCGCTCTCACCGTGTAGTCGTCAGGTGCAGGGCCTCGATGACCTCGTCGTCGGTGATCTGGGGGAAGCGCTCGTACCAGAGGCCGACGGCCTCGAAGACGGCGGGCTGTTGCAGGCAGATCACCGTGTCGGCTTCGTGGCTGAGGGCCTGGACGGACTGGGGGGAGCCGACCGGGACCGCCAGCACGAGGCGGGCGGGTTCCTGGCGCAGCAGATACCGCAGCGCGGCCCGGGCCGTGACGCCGGTGGCCAGCCCGTCGTCCACGAGGATGACGGTGCGGCCGTCGATCCGCGGCTCCGGGCGGTTGCCGCGGTACAGATGCTGGCGGCGGTGCATCTCGGTCCGCTCGTGCGCCACCGTCGAGGACAGCCGGTCCTGGGTCAGGCCGAGCATCTCCAGAGCCGTCTCGTCGAAGACGGGTGGATCCTCACCGGCGATGGCTCCCACGCCGTACTCCGGCCGGCCCGGCAGGCCGATCTTGCGGGCGACCAGCACGTCCAGCGGCGCGTGCAGCTCGCGTGCCACCTCGGCCGCCACGGGGACGCCGCCCCGGGGCAGCGCCAGGACCAGCGGGTCCGGCAGACCTTCCGTACGCTGCATCTCGCTGAGCGCCGCCGCGAGTTCGCGGCCTGCCTGGATGCGGTCTGGATATCGCATCGGGGGCTCCCTTCGGGACAGGTTCCGGTTGGTTCCGCGCCCTCACTCGCCGTCCGTGGTGGGCGGGAGCGCGAACCACTTGGCGGCCTCCCTCGCGGCCTCCTCCAAGGTGCCCGGCTCTTCGAACAGGTGGGTGGCGCCCGGGACGATGTGGATCCGGTGCGGGGCACGCATCCGCTCGGCGGCGGCCTCGTTCAGCCGCAGCACCTGATGGTCGTCCCCGCCGACGATCAGCAGCACCGGCGCCAGCACGTCCGGCAGCGCCTCACCCGCCAGATCGGGCCGGCCGCCTCGGGAGACCACCGCGTAGACGGTGCCGGGGCGCTGCGCCGCAGCCGTCAGCGCCGCCGCCGCTCCGGTGCTCGCCCCGAAGAGACCCACCGGCAGCCCGGCCGTTCCCTCGTGCCGGGTCAGTTCGTCGACGGCCGACACCAGACGGCGGGCCAGCAGCGGGATGTCGAACCGGTGCTCGGCCGTCACCGCGTCGATCTGCTCCTCGTCCTCGGTCAGCAGGTCCAGCAGCAATGTGGCCAGCCCCTCCCCGCGCAGCGCGGCGGCGACCGTGCGATTGCGGGGGCTGAACCGCGAGCTGCCGCTGCCGTGGGCGAAGAGCACGGCTCCGGTCACCCGTTCCGGCACCTGGAGATCGCCGATGAGCACCGCTCCGTCGTCGGTCCTGATGTGCACGGTTTCCATGGTTTCGGTGGCCATGACCTCCTCACTTCCCCTCGCAGCCCGCGCGCCTCAGGGCTCGCCCCAGGGCTGACGTGTCACGCAGTTGTCGCACAGTTCCAGCGCTTCCCCCGGGTGCCCCTGGATCCCTCGGCCCAACCACGCCCCCACCTTGAGCTGGGGTTTCGCTCATATTGCTCGCGGATGACGCTCTTGTGACGGCCACGTCGCGCTGCTTACGGTCGGGCGACCGCAGGGCACCGGGGCCCCGTCGCAGGGCCACCGCGTGCTCCGTCACCGGGCACCGGGTCTCCGCCGCGACGCGACGGGGTTCCGGGCGGGTCC
>NZ_JADKMA010000008.1 GCF_017676365.1 Streptomyces oryzae | reverse complement strand
GCTGCCGGGGGGTGTGCTCCGGCCCGTCCTGGCCGTACGGCTGCGCAGCGCCGGGGGAATGGGCGGGATCTGTGAAACCAGGACCTTCGGGACGGTGCCGGCCGTCGCGGCCGTCTCCGCCGTCACCGGGGCTCCCGGAGTCGGACACAATGGGCATAGGCCGAGTCTGCGACGCGTTGCCGCCCATACCGTGCACGGGGGCGTTTACGTCGTATGCGGAGACCTGACCATCGCCCGGGCGGGGCATCGCCGAAGGGGCGGAGCCCTGGTCGGGAGGACCCCAGTACCCCGCGTTCGGTTGCGGCGCTCCCCAGGATGAGTCGTTCACAGATAGCAGCCTTCGACCTCGGACCTTGAGACGGTGGGCTCAGACTTCGAGCAGCTCGGACTCCTTGTGCTTGAGCAGCTCGTCCACCTGTGCGACGTACTTGGCGGTGGTGTCGTCGAGCTCCTTCTCGCCCCTGCGCCCCTCGTCCTCACCGACGTCGCCGTCCTTGATGGCCTTGTCGATGGTCTCCTTGGCCTTGCGCCGGATGCTGCGGATGGAGATCTTGGCGTCCTCGCCCTTGTTCTTGGCGACCTTGATGTACTCCCTGCGGCGCTCCTCGGTCAGCTCGGGGAACGTCACCCGGATGATGTGGCCGTCGTTCGACGGGTTGACGCCCAGGTCCGAGTCGCGGATGGCCTGTTCGATGTTGCGCAGCGAGCTCTTGTCGAACGGAGTCACCACGGCCATCCGCGGCTCCGGGACGGAGAACGACGCGAGCTGGTTGATCGGCGTCATCGTGCCGTAGTACTCCGCCAAGATCTTGTTGAACATCGCCGGGTGCGCACGGCCGGTGCGGATAGCGGCGAAGTCCTCCTTGGCGACGACGACCGCCTTCTCCATCTTTTCCTCGGCTTCGAGGAGGGTCTCTTCGATCACCACGTGCTCCTGGTTCGATGAATGAGCCTGACTGCTTCATCCGGGGCTGTGAGCTGACGGCCGCCCCGCGGGCCGCCCCGGCCCCCGCGATGCCCTGATTCCTGCACGGTGTCCGACCGGCAGGCTGTTGTCCATCCCCGTACCGGGCCGTTCCTGCGCCCCGGTGTTGCCGAGGGAATCGCGCACACAGGTCGGCCGCGCCCGCGAAACCGTCGGCGGGGCGGTCAGACCCGGGTGCCCTGGTTGCTCACCAGGGTGCCGATCTTCTCACCCTTGACCGCGCGGGCGATATTGCCTTCGGCAAGCAGCTCGAAAACGAGGATCGGAAGCTTGTTGTCGCGGCAGAGCGTGATCGCGGTCATGTCGGCGACCTTCAGGTCGCGGGTGATGACCTCGCCGTACTCGAGCGCGTCGAACTTCACTGCTGCCGGATTGCTCGCCGGGTCGGAGTCGTAGACGCCGTCCACGCCGTTCTTGCCCATCAGCATCACCTCGGCGTTGATCTCCAGCGCACGCTGGGCGGCCGTGGTGTCGGTGGAGAAGTACGGCATGCCCATACCGGCACCGAAGATGACGACGCGGCCCTTCTCCAGGTGCCGGATGGCGCGCAGCGGGATGTAGGGCTCGGCGACCTGGCCCATCGTGATGGCGGTCTGGACGCGCGAGTCGATGCCCTCCTTCTCCAGGAAGTCCTGGAGCGCCAGGCAGTTCATCACGGTGCCCAGCATGCCCATGTAGTCGGAGCGGGCCCGGTCCATGCCGCGCTGCTGGAGCTCGGCGCCGCGGAAGAAGTTGCCGCCCCCGATGACGACGGCCATCTCGGCACCGTCACGGACGACCGAGGCGATCTCCCGGGCCATCTTGTGCACGACGTCGGGGTCGACACCGAGTCCGCCGCCGCCGGCGAACGCCTCGCCGGAGAGCTTCAGCAGGAAGCGCCGCCGATGGTCACTGTCTTTGCCGGTGTCATTGCTGGTCATGGAGATCTCCTCGTGCACATACGAAAGAGGCCACTGCCGTCGGATCCTCGCGGTTCCCTCTGCGGCAATGGCCTCCTCGTCACAACTGCCCTGTGCCCGACCTTATCGGGCCCGCGCCGGTTCTGTGCCCGGTGCTCGGTGTACTCCACCTCTGAGCGAACAGAACCGGCCCGCGGGATGCGTCAGGAACGGGCTCAGGCGCCGACGCGGAAGCGGGCGAAGCGCTTCAGCGAGACACCGGCCTCCTCCAGGACCTTCTGCACGGACTTCTTGTTGTCCTTGGCGAAGGGCTGGTCGAGGAGGGTGTTCTCCTTGAAGAAGCCGTTGACCCGGCCCTCGATGATCTTCGGCAGAGCCTGCTCCGGCTTGCCCTCCTCGCGGGCGGTCTCCTCGGCGATGCGGCGCTCGTTGGCGACCGTCTCCTCCGGGATGTCCTCGCGGGTCAGGTAGGCCGGCGCGAAGGCGGCGATGTGCTGCGCGACGTCCTTGGCGATCTCTTCGTTCGCCGAGTCCAGCTCGACCAGCACGCCGACCTGCGGGGGCAGGTCCGGGCTGGTGCGGTGCAGGTAGGAGCCGACGTAGGCGCCGGAGAACTGCGCGAAGCGGTCCAGCACGATCTTCTCGCCGAGGCTGGCGTTGGCCTCGTCGACGTACGCCTGGACGGTCTTGCCGGACTCGATCTCGGAGGCGAGCAGCGCGTCGATGTCGGCCGGGGAGGTGGCCTCGACGTGCGTGGCGATGGCCTCGGCGACGGCGAGGAACTTCTCGCCCTTGGCGACGAAGTCGGTCTCGCACTTGAGCTCGACGAGCACACCGGCGGCGTTGTCGTCGGCGATCCGGGCGATGACCGCGCCGTTCTCGGCCGTGCGGCTCTCGCGCTTGGCGACGCCCTTCTGGCCCTTGACGCGCAGAATCTCCACGGCCTTGTCGACGTTGCCCTCGGCCTCGTCCAGCGCCTTCTTGCAGTCCATCATGCCGGCGCCGGTCAGCTCCCGGAGCTTCTTGACGTCGGCGGCGGTGTAGTTCGCCATGGTCTGTGAATCTCTTCTCGGAAAGTCGATGAGGTTGGATCGGAGTCACGCGGCCGGTTCAGCTCACGGCTGGACGGCGGGGGCACCCGGCCCCCGCCGTCTCACCGCGAACCTGTGGGGTCCTCGTGATCCACGTGGCCCGTGGGTCAGCCCTGCTCGGCGGGGGCCGCCGCCTGCTCGCCCTCGCCGGCCTGCTGCGCCTCAGCGGCGGGCTTGGCCTCGGCCTCGCCCTCGGCGGACTTCTCGGCCTCGGCAGCCGGCTTCTCGGCGGCCTTCTCGCCCTCCAGGAGGTCGCGCTCCCACTCGGCCAGCGGCTCACCGGCGGCCTTCTCGCCCTTGCCCTCACCGGCGCCGCCGGACGAGCGGGCGATGAGGCCCTCGGCCACGGCGTCGGCGATCACGCGGGTCAGCAGGGTGACGGAGCGGATCGCGTCGTCGTTGCCCGGGATCTTGTAGTCGACCTCGTCGGGGTCACAGTTGGTGTCGAGGATCGCCACCACCGGGATGTTGAGCTTGCGCGCCTCGCCGACGGCGATGTGCTCCTTCTTGGTGTCCACGATCCAGACGGCGCTGGGCACCTTCTGCATCTCGCGGATACCGCCGAGGGTCTTCTCCAGCTTGGCCTTCTCGCGGGAGAGAACCAGCAGCTCCTTCTTGGTGAGGCCGGAGGCGGCCACGTCCTCGAAGTCGATCTGCTCCAGCTCCTTGAGGCGCTGCAGCCGCTTGTAGACCGTCGAGAAGTTGGTCAGCATGCCGCCGAGCCAGCGCTGGTTCACGTAGGGCATGCCCACGCGGGTGGCCTGCTCGGCGATGGCCTCCTGGGCCTGCTTCTTGGTGCCGACGAACATGATGGAGCCGCCGTGCGCGACGGTCTCCTTGACGAACTCGTAGGCGCGGTCGATGTACGACAGCGACTGGAGCAGGTCGATGATGTAAATGCCGTTGCGCTCGGTGAAGATGAAGCGCTTCATCTTCGGGTTCCAGCGGCGGGTCTGGTGCCCGAAGTGGACGCCGCTCTCCAGCAGCTCCCGCATCGTGACGACGGCCATGGCCGTTCTCCTTGAGTTACTCGGTTGTCGTCAGCGGAGGCCGGACGGCCCCCGCTTGCCTGACGTCCCTGGCGCGCCGCCCGGAGGGTCCGGCTGGGGACCGGGACCGTTCCTGGGACCGAGATGCGCGGCCACCGGGTGAGGGTGGCGGGACGTGCGAAGTCAGCCCGGTCACCCGGGCCGCACCAGCAGTGTACGGGACCACGGAGGGCCGCCGCTCCCGGCGGGGGCCCGGAGCCATCCGCCGGGGATGTGGAGCGTACGGCCGGTTCCGCGGGCGGCCCCACGTCCCTCGCACGGGTGACGGAGTTGTCCACAACCGGGCAGTTACCCACAGATCCCGGCCAAGATCCCCGCGGAGCGCGGACCCGCGCCACCGTTCTCCCCATGGAACAGCACAGGCCCCCGGACGACGGGGCACCCTTCGACCCCCGGTCTCCCCTGCGACCGGGCCTACGGCAACTCGCGGCGGTGCGCCGCCCGGCTGGCAGCGAGACGGTTCGGCGCCTGGTCGGATGCGAGGCGGTTCGGCGGGCGCCCGGACCGGGGGAGGTGCGCCCGGCTTCCGGATCGGGGGAGGTGCACGGGGCCTCCGGATCGGGCGACGTGCGCCGAGCCTCCGGGCCGGGGGCGACGGGCCGCACCGCAGGACGGGATGCCACGCGCCGCACCGCAGGACGGGATGCCACGCGCCGCACCGCGCGGCGCGGGGCGGTGGACCGCTGCGCAGGGCGTTGGGTGGGGCGGTGGGCTGCCGGACGCGAAGCGAGGCGGCACTCCGCCGGGCACAAGGCTGGGCGCGCTACGGCCGGACGCCCTGCGCTGTGCCGCATCGCAGGGCACGGAGCGGTGAGCCGCGCCGTCCGCGGAGAGCCCGTGCGGGGCCGTGTCGCCCCTGGTGAGCGAGTGCGGGGTGCTGCCCGGTGCCGGGCAGCGCTGGTCGCTGGGCTGTCGGCCGCGGTGGCAGTTGCGCTGCTGACGGTGCTGGGTGCATTTCCACCGTCGAGAGGGAACGCACCGGCCGGTGCGGCCTGGGCCCGGGCCCGGGCCATGAGACCTCCCGCACCCGACGTTCTCCTCACGCCCGCGGGTGCGGGAGTCGGCCACCACCGTGCGGAGGGGCGCCTGCGTGCGGCGGAGCGCGAGGACGGTGAGAGCGCCGACGACGGGCGCACTGTGGCTGGGAGGGCCTGGCCTGTCAAGGGGGTGGACGGCGCACGACGGCCGTGGGTCTCCCGAGGCTGGGATCCGCCGCCCGAGCCGTGGGCCGCGGGTCACCGCGGGGTCGATCTGGCGGCTCCGCCGGGCCGGCCGGTGCGGGCCGTGGCGGACGGCCGGGTGTCGTTCGCGGGTCGGGTCGCGGGGCGAGGCGTGGTGTCAATCGAGCTCACGGGCACGGGCCGGCCGCCACTGCGGACGACGTATCAACCGGTACGGCCCACCGTGCGGAAGGGGGAACGGGTGCGGGCCGGCGAGCGGGTGGGCACGGTCGCCGACGGCCGGCACTGCCCGCACAGCTGCCTGCACTGGGGACTGCTGCGCGGAGAGCGCTATCTCGACCCGCTCTCCCTCCTGCCCACAGCGCTCCTCGGCGGTCACTCCCGGCTACTGCCGGTCCGCGGGGTGCCGGTGCCGGGCGCCGGCACCCGGGACCGGGGCTCTGAACGCGCCGGTGCTGAAAAACGGGGCTCTGAAATGCGGCCGGCAGCCTCGGGTGCCGCCACAAGCGGGCCGGGCGGCAGCGGACCTGAGGCGTGGATTCCGGCGGGTGCGCTCGCACTGGCTGCCCTCTGGGCGCACCGGCGGCTGCGGCCAGCTCCGGCCGCCGTCAGCCCCGAACGCCGTTCAGCGCCATGGAGACAGCGGCTTCGGCGATCTGCTCCGGATCTTCGGCGGCCCCGAGCTCGATACGGCGCACCCCCGCGTCCACCACGCTCTGGAGCAGCATCGCGGCGAGCCGGGGCTGGGCGTGGCCGAGCTCGCCGAGCGCCTCGACGACCATGGAGATCAACCCGCCGTGCGCGGCGCGGATCCGCTCGCGGGCGCCCGCGTCGAGCTCACCGGCTGAGATCGCGACGACAGCGCGGTGCCGGCGGTCCCCCACCAGAGCGAGCTGCTGACGCACGTACGCCTCGACCTTGCCTTCCGGCGTAACAGCCGCCCGCATCGCGGACTCGACCTCGGCTGCCCACACCGGGAAGTCGACTGCGCACAGCTCTTCGACGACCGCGGCGCGGGAGCGGAAGTACTCGTAGACAGAGGAGCGCGCGAGGCCGGTGCGCTGGGCGAGAGCGGGGAAGGTCAGGGCTTCCGTACCGCCCTCGGACAGCAGCGACCTGGCGGCATCCAGCAGGGCCGCGCGCTGCATGTTCCGGTGCTCGGCCACGGAGGCCGCTCGAATCCTGGGCACGCCACTAGCTTACGGAGGGGAGGTCGAGAGTTGCACGGGTCCTGAGCGACCGGTTCGATCAGCGAACGCTCGGTCAGCGGCCGGCGTCGGCGAGCTTGGCACGCAGTTGCAGAACCGATTTGGTGTGGATCTGGCTCACCCTGCTCTCGGTGACACCGAGCACCTGGCCGATCTCGGCGAGGGTGAGTCCCTCGTAGTAGTAGAGCGTCACGACGGTCTTCTCCCGCTCGGGCAGGGTGTTGATGGCGCGGGCGAGCAGCCGGCGCAGTTCCCGGTCCTCGGCGACCTCGACCGGATTGTCGGCCGCGGTGTCCTCCAGGGTGTCCACCAGGCTGAGCCGGTCGCCGCCGTCGCCGCCCACATGCAGCAGTTCTTCCAGCGCCACCACGTTGGCCAGTGACAACTGGCTGAAGACGCCGTGCAGTTCCTCCATCTCGATGCCCATCTCTTCGGCGACCTCCGCCTCGGAGGGGCTGCGGCGCAGTTTGGCCTCGAGGGTGGCGTAGGCACGCTCGACAGCGCGGGCCTTCTGCCGTACCGAGCGGGGGATCCAGTCCAGGGCCCGCAGTTCGTCGATCATCGCCCCCCGGATGCGGGTGATGGCGTAGGTCTCGAACTTGATGGAGCGGGAGGGGTCGAACTTCTCGATGGCGTCGATGAGTCCGAAGATCCCGGAGGAGACGAAGTCGGCCTGCTCGACGTTGGACGGCAGCCCGACGCTCACCCGGCCCGCGACGTACTTGACCAGGGGCGAGTAGTGCAGGATGAGCTGTTCGCGCAGCCTGCTGTCCGCCGTGGCCTTGTAGGACCGCCAGAGTTCGTCCAGCGAGCTGGGCGCAGTCCTGGGCGTGTCGTCGTCGACCACGGCGCGTGCGGCTTCGGCGGCCGCTGCTGCTGTGCGGTCGGGCCCGGAGATGTGCTGAGGCATACGTCGCCTTGAGCCGTTCTGCTGGGTAGTGGTGGTCTGTGGGTATACGGAATCGTGCGGGTATACGGAATCGTGCATCTCGTGGCGAGATGATGTGAGCGTAGCGTGACCGCAACGTCGCAGTGTGCGACGTATTGTGCTTTCCCTCTGCGCCGGCGTGCTCCTTTCCGCGGTGGCTCGGCGGGGCCGGAAGCGGAAGCGGCGGGCATGACCGGGCACCGGGCCAGGGTGCGGTGCCCTGACGGGGCCGTGTCGCCCCGGCGAGCGCGCACAGCTCAGCCTTTCACCCGATAGCCCCAGGTCAAGGACCGCTTCATCACCCGATGGAGTGCCGCTTGCGGCGCGGGGTCAACTGCCATCTGTCACCGTCGCGTTCGACGAAGCCGAGCGCCCGCAGTTCGTGAAGCCGCGCGACGGCTTCGTCCGGCGGAACGCCCGCGGAGCACGCGATGCGAGCCGGATCAGCGGCGCCCCGGCCGGGCAGCGCCTCCAGCACCCGCGCCGCAGCGGAGCTCAACGCGTCGCGCGCTACCGCGGGTCCGCGGCGCTCAGGGGCCAGTTCGCCCATCATGCCCACCTGCTCGATCACTTCCGCCGCATCGGTTACCACTGTGGCCTCACCGCGCAGGAGTTGGTGCACGCCCTGGGAGAGCCCGGAGGTGACAGGGCCGGGCAACCCCATCAGGTGCCGGCCCAGCCCGAGGGCACGGCGGGCCGTGACCAGTGCCCCGCTGCGCAGAGCCGCCTCTACTACAACCGTTCCCCGGGTGAGGGCGGCGATCACCCGGTTCCGCAGGACGAACCTGCTGCGGGTCGGGTGGTCCCCAGGCGGCAGCTCGGCGACCAGCAGCCCGCGCTCGCCCAACGCGCGGATCAGCTCCTGGTTGCCCGGCGGGTAGCCGACATCGGCCCCGCACGCCAGCACACCGACCGTCGGCCCGCGCACGGCCAGGGCTCCCCGGTGCGCGGCGGCGTCGACTCCATAGGCCGCGCCGGAGACGACAGTCCAGCCCCGTTCGGCGAGCCCCGCGGCCAGTACGGTCGCGCAGTGCGCACCGTATTCGGTGCAGGCCCGGGCACCGACCACGGCCACCGAGCGAAGCGCCCACACTCGTAGGGAGGGCGTGCCGCGCACCCACAGGCCGAACGGTCTGGCGCTCTCCAAGTCGTCGAGCTGGTGCGGCCATTCGAGATCGCCCGGGCAGACGAAGCGCCCACCACACCCGGCAATCGCCTCCAGGTCCTCCTGCGGCCGCAGTTGGGCGGCGCGCAGCCGCAGACCAGCCCACCGCCGCTCCCCTGCCCCGTCGAGCGGCGGCCCGCTCCCGCACAGCGCGTCCACCACCTCGCACGGCCCGTATGCGGCGACCCACCGTCCGACGAGTTCGTCGCCCGGCTCGGCGATCCTGGTGAGAGCCGCCCGCGCGAGGCGCTCGGGCTCAGTCGGCGCGTGCCCCGCGACGAGGCGGCCCGCACCTTCCCCGAGCCGTTCCTGTCGTGCCTCGAGCCGTTCCCGTTCCGTACCTTTCGGCGGCGGCTCTGCTGCGGCTCGGCCTCGCGACAGCGCGGCCCGGGGAGTCCCCCTGCAACCGTCCATGGGCCGGTCCCGGCGCTGGAGGGCAGGTCCATGGCCTCCGCGCGTGCTGCTCCGCGGGGCTCCGCCGGGCGGCCGATGCCCGGAGGCGGTCGCTGCGTCCTCCGAGCCGGGGCGCGGGGAAGCCGGTCGCATGCCGGAGCCCTGATGCTCGGCCGTCATGCGGGGACCTCCGGCACCAGAGGGCTCCGGCAGATGCCGGAACGCAGTTCCAGGGCGAAGTTGACGTCGTCGCGGGTGGGCCTGGGGTGGCCGGCGAGGTCGGCGACCGTCCAGGCGACCCGCAACACCCGGTCCAGGCCGCGTGCGGTGAGCAGACCGCGTTCCAGATCGTCCATCGCATCGGTGAGCGCTCCTGGCATGGCGGGGTGCCGGGTGCGGAGTTCGTGGCCGGGAACTTCGCTGTTGATCCTCCACGGAGTGTCCGCGTAACGCGCCGCGGCCCGCTCCCTGGCCTCCAGCACCCGGGCGGCCACCACGGCGGTTGACTCCCCCCGCCCGTCCATGGCAGCCAGTTCGGAGCGGGCGAGCGGTTCCACGTTGACACGGAGGTCGACGCGGTCCAGCAGGGGCCCGGACAGCCGCGCCCGGTAGCGGCGCACCATGGCTGGCGGGCACTCGCACAAGACGCCGTCGCTGCCGTGCTGTCCGCACGGGCACGGATTCGCGGCCAGCACGAGCAGGAACCTGGCCGGCATCCGCATCATCCCCGCGGCCCGCGCCACGACGACATACCCCGACTCCAGCGGCTGTCGCATGGCATCCAGGACCTGAGCTCCGCATTCGGCCGCTTCGTCCAGAAAAAGCACGCCATGGTGAGCCAGCGAGACGGCACCGGGGCGGGGCACTCCGGAGCCGCCGCCGACGAGCGCCGCCATGGTGGCCGAGTGGTGGGGCGCGCAGTACGGCGGCCGGCCGACGAGCGGGTGGCCCGGCGGCAGCGCACCCGCGACCGAGTGCACAGCCGACACCTCCAGCGACTCCTTCCTGCTGAGCGGGGGCAACAGGCCCGGCAGCCGTTCGGCGAGCATGGTCTTTCCCGCCCCCGGCGGCCCCTTGAAGTAGAGGTGGTGCCGCCCGGCCGCGGCGATCTCCAGGGCACGACGGGCGAGGTGCTGTCCGGCCACATCGGCGAGGTCCACCGGGCGTTCGTCGGCCAGCAGTCCGGTCAGTCCGGGCGCCGCTGCGGGCAGCCCGGCGAGCCCGGCGTGGAAAGTGCCCGGCAGGCCCTCGTCACTGCGGTCGGGCTCCTCGGGGACCGGTTCGTCGGCCAGCACCGCGATGAGCTGGCGCAGGCTGCGCACGCCCAGCACGGAGACGTCCGGGACCAGCGCCGCCTCCGCTGCCGTCTGCTCGGGGACGACCACCTGCCGATAGCCCGCGTCGGCAGCCGCCAGGACAGCCGGGAGGACGCCACGCACCGGCAGCACCCGGCCGTCCAGACCCAGTTCGCCGATCATCACCACACCGGCGATCTCCCGCGGATCGATGCGCTCGGCCGCCGCGAGCACCGCGCAGGCAACCGCGACGTCGAACCCGCTGCCGCCCTTGGGCACCGAGGCGGGACTGAGCCCGACAGTCAGCTTCTTCTGCGGCCAGGGCACTCCGGAGTTCACCACCGCGGCCCGCACCCTGTCCCTGCTCTCCGTCAGACTCTTGTCGGGCAGTCCGACGAGAGTGAAGGCCGCGACGCCGGGCTCCAGATCGGCCTGCACCTCGACCGGGACCCCCTCGACCCCGACGAGTGCGACCGCGGACGTACGGGCGAACCCCATCAGCCGACCCCCCGCACGTGCTGCACCACGGGTGCGCCGCGGTCCGGCAGGACGACGCCGACGAGATCGATCCGCACCCCGCCGGACGGCGGGCGTCCGTAGCGGGCGACCCAGCACTCGCTGAGCCAGCGCGCCGCCAGCCGCCGCAGCCGTGCCGTCTTGGCAGGCGGCAGCCCGGCCATGGGGTGCTGGAAGGGGGTCGCCCTGCGGGCTTTGACCTCGCAGATCACCACGGCGTCCGCGTCTCGCGCGATGATGTCGATCTCGCCCTCGGCACAGCGCCAGTTCCGTTCGAGGATCGCCATCCCCGCTTCGCGCAGCCGCCGCGCCGCCACGTCCTCTCCGTACCGCCCCAGTGCGCCCTTCGCGCAGCCCGGGGGCGACGGTCGTCCTCGCTCCGTACTCCTCGTGCGGGCGCGCGCCCGGCCAGGGCCTCGCTGCCCGCCGCCCCGCGACTCCTTGCCGGGACGCACGCTCCCCTGCGACCCCGTGCCGGGGCCCCCGGCGCCCTGCTGCTCAACCCCGGAACGTCCGCTGCTCCGCGCTTCGCTGGTGTTCATACGGCACCACCTCCGACACCGACTGTGGCGGCATCGGAGGCGGCTGGGTGATCTTGCTCTTTTTCTGTGGAGAACCCGGCGGTTGTGGAAAATCCCGTCACCCGCCCGAGTGAAGTTCGGCAGCACGGGAACCGGCGGGCAGAGCCCCCGGCGGACGGCCGGCAGTCGGCCGGAGGCGGCAGCCGACGCGGCGGGCTGCAGCGGGCGGGCAGCAGCAGGGGCGGGGGCCGAGTACGGGCGCTTCCCGCCCGTACTCGACGGAGTCCCGCCAGGCTCAGCCCTTGAAGCCCGAGTCCTCCGGCAGATCCAGTTCGCTCTTGTTGAGCTCCTCGATATTCACGTCCTTGAACGTGAGGACTCGCACCTGCTTGACGAACCGGGCCGGTCGATACATGTCCCAGACCCAGGCATCCGCCATCGACACCTCGAAGAACACCTCGCCCTGCACCGAGTGGACCTGCATCTCGTAGTCATTGGTGAGATAGAAACGCCGGTCGGTCTCGATCACATATTTGAACAGTCCGACGACATCTCTGTACTCCCTGTAGAGCTTGAGCTCCATCTCGGTCTCGTACTTTTCGAGGTCCTCGGCGCTCATGGCATGTTCCCCTTCAGCCGTGCGTCCCCCCATTGTGCGTCACCCCGGGCGGCGTCGGGCCGAAGTTGCGCGGCGCCGCGCGAGCGGTCCGTACGCGGCACCGCCCAGCACCAGGACGGCCCCCACGACCACGGCGGTCAGCGCCAGCGGCAGCGGTCCGCGTTCCGAGGTGCCGCCGGGCATGTCGGCGAATCCGCTCGGCTCGGGCAGCATGCCGAAGGCACCGGCGGGCCAGGCTATGGCCTCGACGCGAGCCTGGACGGCGGAGCGGGGCACGGCGCCGTGGTCGGCGTCCTCCAGGTGCACTCTGGAGTCGAGCGACGCCTGCCTGTTGTCCCCCAGCAGGAACAGCTTGCCCTTGGGTATGCGGGTGGGGTCGAAAGGTTCCTGCGAGTCGCGCCCCTGTCCGCGCAGATACGGCTCGTCGACGGGCTTGCCGTTGACGGTGAGCCTGCCGTCCCGGTCACAGCACGCCACCTTGTCGCCGCCGACTCCCACGACCCGCTTGACCATGGGCACCGTGCCCCAGACCGAGTCCCGGAAGACCACGACATCGCCGCGCCGCACTTCGTCGCCGTCCACCCGCTCGGCCAGCACCCGGGCACCGGCCTGCACTGTCGGGTCCATGGAGTCGGTGGGCACGGTGTACGGCTTGTAGAGCACGGCGCCCCAGACGAAGCCGCCGAGGAAGAGCACACACCCGAGGGCCACAGCCACTGAGGACAGCCGGTGGCCCAGTCGGCCGCGGCCCTCGTCGGTACGTTCTGCCATGCTCACTTCCGCACTCCCGGGTACTCGCAGCGGCCTCGCGCCGTCTCGCGCCGGTCCCACCGGCACCTGCGCCACGGGCGCCGACACCAGCACCGGCACCCACACCGGCGCCGACCGCTGACCGCTGACCCTACCGGGCGGTACGCGAAGCCGTCAGCCCTCGGAAGACGCCTCTCCCTCGCCGTGCGCGTGCCGCGACTTCAGGTGCAGCCGCGTCTCCAGCCGCCTGCGCCGCCACAGCACCAGCGGAACGGCGCCGGCCAGCCCGAGCGCGCCAGGTGCGGCGTTCAGCGCGCGCGACTGCACGCCCTGCTGGTCGAAGGTCTCCGGCACCGGCAGCGAGCCCCAGCGGTTGATCGGCCACGCCTTGACGATGGCCCTGCCCACCACCTGCTTCTCCGGGACGAAGCCGTCACCGGGCTGGTTCTGGTGGTAGCGGGAGTCGAGGGAGTCCTGACGGTGGTCGCCCATCACCCACAGCTTGCCCTTGGGCACCTTTACCGGACCGAACGGCTTGTCGTCGCAGGGCGTGTTGCCCGGGAAGATGTACGAGGACTCGTCCAGCGCCGTGCCGTTGACGCGGACCTTGCCGCCCTTCTTGCATTCGACGGTGTCACCGCCGACCGCGATGACCCGCTTGATCAGGTCCTTCTCGTTGGCGGAGGGCATCAGGCCGATGAAGCTCAGCGCCGTCTGGACGAAGTTCTCCTCGACGTGCGCCTCGGGGAGCCAGCCGCCCGGGTCGTGGAAGACGACGACTTCACCGCGCTCCGGGGTGGACCCGAACCATGGCGTCAGCTTGTCGACCAGCACCCGGTCGCCGCGCTGGAGCGTGTCCTGCATCGAGTCGGAGGGGATGGAGAACGCCTGCACCAGGAACGTCTTGATGATCAGCGCGAGGATCAGCGCGATGCCGATGAGCATCGGCAGTTCCTTCCAGAACGAGCGCTGCTTCTTCACCGGCTTCTTCCCACTCGGATCCTCGCCTCCTCCGTCCGAGTCCGGCGCCTCGTGGCCCGGCGTCGGGGAGGAGTTCCACGGGCCGTCCCCGTCAGCTCCGGAGCTCGCTGCCGTCCCGTCAGTATCGGCGGTCACACTGTCACTCTCTCTTTCCACGGCCGGTGGTCCTTCGTCGCGCGTCGTGTCGCGCTTCCTGTCGCGCGTCCTGCCGTCCGTCCTGCTGTCCGTACCGGAACGTTCGTCCTCCGGGTACCCGGAACCGGAACGGGTGCCGACCGCCAAGTCCCCCACAACCACTCCTCCCACTGCGCATTCGCCTGTCCCGCAGTCGGGACAGGCCCACCAATCCCATAACGAGCGGAAGTTCCGCGAAGAACGGGAGTTGCGCCACTCGGTTGTCGCGGTCAACGGATGCGGAGGCGGCCACGCCTGCGGGATCGGGCACCGAGGCGAAGGTCTTCGGCTCTTCGAGCCGCCTCCAATGGTCGAACGGCCAGGCGATGACAATCGCTCTGCCAACGATCCGGTCCTCCCCGATCGTTCCCTGGTCGGGTTCCTTCAGGTGATAGCGGGAGTCTGCGGAGTTGGCCCGGTGGTCGCCCATCACGAACACGCGTCCCACAGGGACGGTCACTTTGAACTTGATCCTCGAGGGTTTGTTGCCCGGGTGGAGATACGGCTCCTTCAGCGGCTTTCCGTTCACGGTGATGCGGCCCTGCTTGTCGCAGCAGCGCACCGTGTCACCACCGACGCCGACGACCCGCTTGATCAGGTCCTGCTCGTCGTCCGAGGGCAGCAGTCCGATGAAGGTCAGGAACTCCTTGCCCTGCTTGATCCCGGCCGGCGGGTCCTTGGTGTCCTTCTTCTCGTTCTCCAGCCAGCCACCCGGGTCCTGGAAGACGACCACGTCCCCACGGTGCGGCTTGGAGCCGAACCATGGGGTGAGCTTGTCGACCAGCACCCGGTCGCCGATCCGGATGGTCTGTTCCATCGAGCCTGACGGGATCACGAACGCCTGGACGAGGAAGGTTTTCAGCACCCATGCGATCAGCAAGGCGACACAGATGAGTATCGGGATCTCCTTGGTCGCGGAGAGCCTGCGGCGTCGCCTGATCCGTTTTGCAGCCCGCCTGCGGTCGGCTCTGCCCTGCCCGGGGCGGCGCAACGGCGGCGGCTCCTCTCCCCCAGCGCCCGCGGCGCCCCCGACCCCCGCGACTTCTGCGGCGTCCCCAACTGCCGCACCGTCCACGGCCTGCGGCGGCACCCCCGTCCGCGGCGGCACGGCGGCGGTCTCAGGGGGCGTGTAGGGCGACTGCTGGGGCTGCTGCGGCTGCGGCGGGTTGCTGTACCAGTGCGGCTCCGAATAGTCGTACGGCTCCGCGTAGGGATACGACGCGCCATAGGAGCTCTCGCCGTATTCAGCACCGCCATGGCCGACGCCGCCATACGCAGCCTCGCCGCCGTATCCGCCGCCCTGCGAAGCCCCGTGCCCGAAGTTCCCTGAGGGGTGCTCGGGGTCAGCCATCGTCGCCGCCCGACTCCGCGGGCGCGCCGGGCACCGCGCCGACGCGGCCCAGTGGCCAGCCGATCCAGTCGGCGCGCCCGATCACCCGCTCGACGGGAACGGTGCCGCCACCGGGGTCGCCGAGGTGGTCACGGGAGTCGCTGGACCGGGAACGGTAGTCGCCCATCACCCACAGGCGTCCCTCCGGAACCCGGATGTCGAAAGGAACGGCGGAGGGGGCGTTGCCCGGATGCAGATAGTCCTCGTCCACCGGCCGACCGTTCACCTCGATCCTCCCCCGTCTGTCACAGCAGCGCACCCGGTCACCGCCGACTCCGACCACGCGCTTCACATAGTCGGTCTCGGAGGGGCGCACCAGTCCGGTCGACGCGCCGGCCTTGTGCAGCGCGGTCGTCACCGGGTTCGCGTCCGGGTCTGCTTCCCCCGAGAAGGAGTCGGTGCCGTCGAACACCACGACGTCCCCACGCCGCGGACCGTCACCGAAACGGTAGGCCAGTTTGTTCACCATCACCCGGTCCCCGACGCGCAGGGTCGGGTCCATCGAGGAACTCGGGATCAGAAAAGGCTGCACGATGAACGCACTTGTCAGCAAGAGCACCGCCAGTACGGAGCCCGCGGACAGGCCCAGACGCACGGAGCGCGACCTGCCCTTCCTTCCCTGGTCGGGAACGGAAGAACGGTCGCGCTCCGGTTCGTCGTGCTGTTCCTCGGTCTCCATCGAGCGGAAGCCTAACCGGCCCTCCGGACGCCGAGGACGCGAGCTCAGCTCTCGCGCTTCTCCTTGATCTTGGCGGCCTTGCCGCGCAGGTCGCGCAGGTAGTACAGCTTGGCGCGGCGGACGTCACCGCGGGTCACGACCTCGATCTTCTCGACGATCGGGGTGTGCACCGGGAAGGTGCGCTCGACACCCACGCTGAAGCTGACCTTGCGGACCGTGAAGGTCTCACGGACGCCCGAACCCTGGCGGCGGATGCAGACGCCCTTGAACTGCTGGACACGGGAGCGGTTGCCCTCGATGACGCGGACGTGCACGTTGATCGTGTCGCCGGGCCGGAAGGCCGGTACGTCCTTGCGCACGGATGCGGCGTCGACGCTGTCGAGAAGGTGGGACATGTCCGTCTGCTTTCCTCGCTGATGCCACAGGTCATCAACGGAATCGTGGTGGTGATCCGAGGAGCCGCCACTCTCGGCGGGCGTCGGTCCCCCTGTGGCAGGGTCGCGCGCCGGAGGTGAGGCAGCAGCCCATTCTTCCATGGGCTGCCCGCGCGGCCCAAATCGGCCGCCTGTGCCTCAGAGGATCACTCCCCGGGCCCGGCCTGCTCCTTCTCCGGTTCCGCCGCCTCGGCTGCCGGTCCCGGCTGCCAGCGACCGTCCGCGCCCTGCCGCCAGCCCAGTGCCTCCAGGGTGGCCCGGTCGTGCTTGTCGAGGGCCTCCGGATCGCAGCGCTCGATCAGGTCCGGCCGATGGGCCACCGTACGGGCGAACGCCTGATCGCGGCGCCAGCGGGCGATCCTGCCGTGGTGGCCGCTCAGCAGCACCTCCGGGATGCCACGGCCGCGCCACTCCGGCGGCTTCGTGTAGACGGGGCCCTCCAGCAGGTTGGCCATGGTGCCGGGCGCGAACGAGTCGTCCTGGTGCGAAGCGGCGTTGCCGAGCACGCCGGGCAGCAGCCGGGCGACGGCCTCGACCATGACGAGGACGGGCGCCTCCCCGCCGGCGAGTACGTAGTCGCCGATGGAGACCTCCCGGACGTCGAGGCGGTCCGCGTACTCCTCGATGACGCGGCGGTCGATGCCCTCGTAGCGGGCCGGGGTGAACACCAGCCACGGCTGGTCCGCCAGCTCGACCGCCAGCTCCTGGGTGAAGGGCCTGCCGCTGGGCGTGGGGACGACTAGCACGGGAGGGCTCTGACCGGGCTCGCCGGATGCCAGCACCTCGTCCAGCGCCTCGCCCCAGGGCTCGGGCTTCATGACCATGCCGGGGCCCCCGCCGTAAGGGGTGTCGTCGACGGTGTGGTGCCGGTCGTGAGTCCAGTTCCGCAGATCGTGGACGCGGACGTCCAGCACGCCGCGCGCGCGGGCCTTGCCAACCAGCGAGACGTTCAGCGGCTCCAGGTATTCCGGGAAGATCGTGACGACGTCGAGCCTCACCGCGAGCTCTCCTGACCGGGGCCTTTCTCCACGCCCTCGGCTTCCGCTGTTCCCGTCGACCCCTCGGTCTCTGCCTGCCCCCCGGCCTCCGGCGACTCCTCGGCCTCTGCCGACTCCTCGGGCTCCGCCTCGCCGAGCAGGCCGGGCGGCGGGTCGATGACAGCCTGCTGGGCCTTCAGGTCGATCTCCGGGACGATCTCGTGGACGAACGGGATCAGCGCTTCCCCGCCGTCCTCGCGCCGTACGACCAGCAGGTCCTGCGCGGGGAGGTGGGCGACGCTCTCGATCCGGCCGACGACCGTGCCGTCACGCGTGACGACTTCCAGGTCCTCCAGCTGGTGGTCGTAGAACTCCTCCGGGTCCTCGGGACGCTCGTCCGGGTCGACCTCGGCGACGAGCAGCGTGTTGCGCAGGGTCTCGGCCGCGGTCCGGTCGTGCACGCCCTCGAAGCGCAGCAGCAGCCGTCCGCTGTGCACCCGGCCGGAGGCGATGGTCAGTGGGCCCGCGGTGGCCGGATCGGTGGCCAGCACCGCGCCCGGGGCGAGCCGCAGTTCGGGCTCGTCGGTCCTGACCTCGACCGTGACCTCGCCCTTGATGCCGTGAGCGCGGCCGATCCGCGCGACGACTAGCTGCACTGTGCTTCTCCGTGCTCGGTTCCGTGCTCGGTGGGTGTCGGTTGTGAGGCGGTGACGGTGGTGTCCTTGGTGACGGGGCCCGTGGTGACGGTGGCACCCGTGATGGCGACGGCACCCAGCGATGTCACTGATGCCAGTGGGGTGCTGGCGCGACAACGGGCCGGGGACGGCGTGACTGCCGTCCCCGGCCCGTGCCGGTGCTGCATGCTGCGCTTCAGCGGACCTGGTCCACATCGACGAGGTCGACGCGGACGCCCCGGCCGCCGAGCGCACCCACGACGGTGCGCAGAGCGCGCGCGGTGCGACCGTTACGGCCGATCACCTTGCCGAGGTCGTCGGGGTGCACCCGGACCTCGAGCACGCGCCCGCGACGGAGGTTGCGGGACGCGATCTGCACCTCGTCGGGGTGGTCGACGATGCCCTTCACCAGGTGCTCGAGGGCTTCCTCGAGCATCCTCAGGCCTCGGTCGACTCGGTGGCGGCCGAAGCGTCGGCGGACTCGCCGGCGTCCGCCTTCTTGTCGGCCTTGTCAGCCTTCTTCGCCTTGGGGGTGATGGCCTCACCCTTCGGCTCGTCGGCGGACTCCTTGGCGGCGGCCTCGAAGAGGGCGCGCTTGTCGGCCTTCGGCTCGGCAACCTTCATCGGCTCCGGGGCCGGCAGACCCTTGAACTTCTGCCAGTCGCCGGTGACCTTGAGGATGGCCTCGACCGGCTCGGTCGGCTGCGCGCCGACGCCGAGCCAGTACTGCACACGCTCCGAGTCGACCTCGATGCGCGAGGGGTTCTGCACCGGGTGGTACAGGCCGATCTCCTCGATGGCCCGGCCGTCGCGGCGGGTGCGGGAGTCGGCGACGATGATGCGGTAGTGAGGCGAACGGATCTTGCCCAGACGCTTCAGCTTGATCTTGACTGCCACGGGTGTGGTGTCTCCTGGTCTTGACGTGGGTGGACACGGCGGACTGCCACGTGGGGTTGTAGCGCCGGGTGCCCGATGGACGCGTCAGCCGGAGGAGAGAGGGGTCCTGTGCGGCTGCCGAGTTCAGCCGTCCATGATGCCACACCGCAGGGGCCCGGCCGAACCCGCCCCGGACCGGGGCCCCCGCGCCACGGACCGCCAAGCGGATCCCGCGGCGGGGCGGCAGATCCGGCAGCGGGGGTCAGCCGACGGCCATCGGCTCCGCCGCCGGCGCGGGCGCCGACTCGGCCGGGATGCGGAACTGCTTGCCGCAGGCGCCACACATGATGGGGGCCTGGGCCAGCACGGAGGGCACGACGCGGACGTTGCGTCCGCAGTCGCAGACGGCCTTGACGCGGACACCGCCCCCCGAGGACCCGTGCCGTGCGGCGGGGCCGCGGAAGCTGCGCCCGGTGTCGGTCTCGGTGGCCACGCTGTACGCCTTCAGCGCCCGCTGGAGGCGCTCGATCGTGGGTCGGTACCGCCTTCTCGTCTCGGGCGTGAGCACCACGAGGGAGAAGCCGCTGCTGGGATGCGGCTCCTCGGGGTGCTCAAGCCCAAGCTCCTCGGCGATCGCCAGGAAGCGGCGGTTGTGGTAACGGCCGGCTCGTGAGGTGTCCCGGACGCCGCGGGCCGCGGCGATGCCATGGACTGCCTCATGGAGCAGCCGTTCGAACGAGAGCCCGGTGCCGCAGGCGGACGAGGACTCTCCGATCAGGGATTCGGGCGCGGCCAGATCCGGCAGCTCGGGGTGGTGCCGTTGAATGTCGGCCCAGGCGGCTGCCAGCTCGGCGGCGAGAACTGGTGGTGTCGTGCTCACGTCGTTCCCAACGAGCAGAGGCGCCCTGGTGTTCCGATTACGGGGCAACGCAAATATTTTGCACGTACCAGTCAGTTCTCGGTGATGCGTGAGGAGATGGGTGCGGGTCCGAAGATGTGCACTCAAGCCGCAACAGCCACCCCAAGCCGGGACGTTTCACCGAGCCCGGTTCTTCTCCCGCAGCCGCTGACGCGCAATCGCTGACACGCGCAACCACTGACTCACAATCGCTGGCTCACAACCACCGACACGCGTGTCCCCTCGCACGGGTTCACCGCGCTCGTCACCGTCGCGCGCGCTCACCCACCGCGCGCCGGCGCTTCCTCGATGGTACGGACGATTCCTGTGTACCGGACGGCCGTCTGCTGTACCGGACGGCCGTCTGCCCGGCCGCCGGTCAGTCCGGCCCCGGCCACTCCTCGACGGTCAGCGCGAAGCGCTCGTGGTCCCGCCAGGCGTCGTTGATGTAGAGCATCCGGGGCGAGAAGCCCTCGTGCCGGAAGCCGAGCCGTTTGGCCATCGCCAGGGAGCGCTCGTTCTCCGGCTGCACGTTGATCTCCAGTCGGTGCAGGCCGAGTCCGTCGGGCCCCGGCTGGAAGCAGCGGTCGACGACCAGCCGCAGCCCCTCGGTCATCCGTCCGGTGCCGGCGTAGGGGAGGTAACTGTCGTAGCCGAGCGAGCCGTTGCGGAAGCGGGCCCGGACGATGTTGGCCACGTTCACCCGTCCGACCAGCCCCTCGTCCTCGCGGTCGAGGATGAGGAAGGTGCGCAGCGCGGGGCCCTGGCGGCGGAGCAGATCGGGAAGGCCGTCCGGCTCGACCGGGTTCCACGGGCGGAGGTGGTCTGCCGAGCGGACGACGGCCTCGCTGTAAAGCTGCTCGTCCGCGGGCCGCGGAGGGCGGATGTATACGCGCATGGACGACATCATCCGCCTTTGCCGCGGCACGCTCACTTCGGGGGCAGCATGTCCTTGAACTCCTGGGGGAGTTCGAAGTCACCCGCGTCCTGGCCGGGGCCCGGGATGCCGAGGGCGCCGCCCTGGCCGCCCTGGGCCCGCCGTGCCGCTGCGGCCTGCTCCTCCTGCTTGCGCTTCATCGGGTTGCCCGACTGGCGCTTGCCCTTGGCCTTCTTCTGCTTGCCCTTCTTCTTGCCGGCGCCCCCTCCGCCGGGCAGCCCCGGCATGCCGGGCATTCCGGGCATGCCGCCGCCCTGGGCCATCCGCGACATCATCTTGCGGGCGTCGAAGAAGCGCTCCACCAGGTTCTTGACCGCGCTGACGTCCACCCCGGAGCCGCGGGCGATGCGGGCCCGCCGCGAGCCGTTGATGATCGTCGGCTCGGCGCGCTCGGCGGGGGTCATGGACTTGATGATGGCGGCGGTGCGGTCGACCTCCCGCTCGTCCAGATTGTTGATCTGGTCCTTCATCTGGCCCATGCCCGGCATCATGCCGAGCAGCTTGGAGAGCGAGCCCATCTTGCGGACCTGCTCCATCTGGGCCAGGAAGTCGTCCAGCGTGAACTCCTTGGGCCCCTTCGCCAGCTTGGCGGCCATCTTCTCGGCCTCTTGCTGGCTGAAGGTCTGCTCCGCCTTCTCGATCAGCGTGAGCATGTCGCCCATGCCGAGGATGCGGGAGGCCATCCGGTCGGGGTGGAAGGCGTCGAAGTCGTCCAGCTTCTCGCCGTTGGAGGCGAACATGATCTGCTTGCCGGTGACCTGTGCGACCGAGAGGGCGGCACCGCCGCGCGCGTCACCGTCGAGCTTGGAGAGCACGACGCCGTCGAAACCGACGCCCTCCTGGAACGCCTCCGCCGTGGTGACCGCGTCCTGACCGATCATCGCGTCGACGACGAAGAGGACCTCGTCGGGGCTGACCGCGTCCCGGATGTCGGCGGCCTGCTGCATCAACTCCTGGTCGATACCGAGGCGTCCCGCGGTGTCGACGATGACCACATCGTGCTGCTTCTCGCGCGCGAAGGTGATCGAGTCCTTGGCGACCTTGACCGGGTCTCCCACCCCGTTGCCTGGCTCCGGCGCGAAGACGGCCACACCCGCGCGCTCGGCGACCACGGAGAGCTGGTTGACCGCGTTCGGGCGCTGCAGGTCCGCCGCGACGAGCATCGGCGTGTGCCCCTGCTGCTGGAGCCAGCGGCCCAGCTTGCCCGCCAGGGTCGTCTTACCCGCACCCTGGAGGCCCGCCAGCATGATGACGGTCGGCGGGTGCTTGGCGAACCTCAGGCGCCGCGTCTCGCCGCCGAGGATGCCGATCAGTTCCTCGTTGACGATCTTGATGACCTGCTGGGCCGGATTCAGCGCCTGAGAGACCTCGGCCCCCAGCGCGCGTTCCTTGACCTGCTTGATGAAGGCACGCACCACAGGGAGCGCGACATCCGCCTCGAGCAGGGCGATACGGATCTCGCGCGCGGTGGCGTCGATGTCCGCCTCGCTGAGGCGCCCTTTGCCCCGGAGGTTCTTGAACGTCGCACTCAGGCGGTCGGAAAGGGTATCGAACACAGCGCTCGTCGGTCCTCGGGTCGGTGGCGGAGTCAATCTCTGCCAAGGGTAGCCGCCTCGCGGGCAGGTCCACCCCGCCCGTCCGGATCGGGCACCCGCGGCCCCCGCAGGCGGTCAGCGCAGCTCGGCCTCGAGCCGCTGGGCGAGCCGGGCCGCCGCCACGTCCGAGAGCGGCGCTCCGGCGGCGTCCGTCACATAGAAGGCGTCCACCGCGTTCGCGCCCAGGGTGCTCACGTGGGCGCTGCTCACCTGCACGCCGGCCTCCTCCAGTGCCCGGCCGATCCGGTGCAGCAGGCCGGGGGCGTCCTGGGCCCGCACCTCGATGACGGTGGCCGCGGCGGAGTCCCCCGGGGCGACAGTTGCGCGGGGCGGCGGTGGCTGCACTCCGGTGCGGCGCGGGCGGTAGGCGGCCTCCCGCTCGGCCAGCCGGGACGCGAGCCCCAGGGAGCCGTCGAGGGCCCGCACGATGTCCTCCCGCAGCCTCGCCGCCTGCGGTAGTGAGCCGTACTGGGCGGCCACGCGCCAGGTGAGCAGCAGCACACGCGGGGTTTCCCCGTCCACCGCACAAGGCAGCTCCGTCAGTCGCAGATCCGCCGCCCGGACAGTCAGCTTGTGCAGGGCCAGCACCCCGGCGACCGCGGGGAGGACCCCCGGCTGCTCGGGCAGCGCCACGGAGAGCTCCACGCCGACGGGCTCGGGCCCGTGCTCCCCGTCGGACGGCTGTTGTGCACTGCCGGACGCCCCTTGTGCACTGCCGGACGGTCCCTTGGCACCGTCCGGCGCCGCGGCCGCCTCCTGGTGGCCCGCCTTCTGGGTGCGCAGCGCCAGTACCGGACCGCCGGTCCGCCACGCCTCCATGGCCAGGCGCTCGCCCTCTGCCGTCAGCTCCTGGCCGTCGGTCTGCTCGGCGGCGGGCTCACCGGCGAGTACGGCCGCCACCCGGGACACCAGGTCGGCCACCAGCGTCGCGCGCCAGGAGGACCAGGCGGCCGGTCCGGTGGCCAGCGCGTCCGCTTCCGTCAGTGCGTGCAGCAGTTCCAGGGTTCCGTGGGAGCCCACCGCCTCGGCCACGGACTGGACGGTGGCCGGGTCGTCCAGATTCCGCCGCGTCGCCGTCTCCACGAGCAGCAGGTGATGGCGCACCAGAGTGGCGAGTGTCCGGGTGTCCGCGGCGTCGAAGCCGATACGGGCCGCCAGGTCACGGGTGATGGTCTCGCCGGTGACCGAGTGGTCGCCCGGCCAGCCCTTGCCGATGTCGTGCAGCAGTGCGGCGGTCAGCAGCAGGTCGGGCCGGTGCACGCGCCGGGTGAGCGCACAGGCCCGTACGGCGGTCTCCACCAGGTGCCGGTCGACGGTGTAGCGGTGCACCGGGTTGCGCTGCGGGCGACAGCGCACCCGCTCCCAGTCGGGCAGCAGCCTGGTGATCAGCCCGGCGGCGTCCATGGCCTCCCACACCGGGACGGCCGCCTCACCGGCCCCGAGCAGGGTGACGAACTCCTCCCGGGCCTCGGCGGGCCATGGCACCGGCAGATCCGGCGCGGTACGGGCCAGCTTGCGTACGGCGGGCAGCGCCAGCGGCAGCCCGGCCTGTGCCGCGGCGGCAGCGGCCCGCAACGGCAGCACGGGGTCGCGGTCGGCGCGTGCGTGCAGCGCCAGCGCCGCCTCCCCCTCGTGCTCCACGACCCCCTCGGCCAGTGGCGTCCGCTCCTGCACGGGTGCGCCCGCGCGGGCGCCGGAGCGCCTGCCGCCCCCCAGCAGCCCGCGCAGCCGGGTGCCGCGCGGGGCGCCGGTACGGGACCGCAGCACCCGCTCCACCTCGCGCCAGGTCACATCACTGGCGTAACTGACGGCGCCCGCGGCCTCGTAGACGCGGCGCAGCAGTGCGTCGGAGTCCAGCAGGCCGAGAGCCGCAGCGACCTGGTCCTGGTCCTGGAGCGCCAGCCGGTCGGTGGCGCGTCCTGTGGTCAGGTGCAGCGCGTCGCGTACGTCGAGAAGGGTGTCCCGCGCCTCCTGGAGCCCTTCGCGCGGGGCGTCGGCGAGCCAGGAGGCGGCCACGGCCCGCAGCGCGGTGAGGTCCCGAAGACCGCCGCGCGCCTCCTTCAGGTCGGGTTCCAGCAGGAAGCGCAACTCGCCGTGCCGCCGGGCCCGTTCGGTGGCGAACTCGCGCAGTTCGGGCAGCTGGTTGCGGGCCTGGGCACGCCACCGGGCGAGCGCGGCGGTGCGCAGCTCGGCCGTCAGCTCCTGGTCCCCGGCCACATGCCGGGCCTCCAGCAGGCCCAGCTGTACCTTGAGGTCGTCCTCCGCGGCGGTGCGGGCCTCGGTGAGGGTGCGCACCGAGTGGTCGAGGGCCAGGCCGAGGTCCCAGACGGGGTACCAGAGGCGGTCGGCGAGGGCGGCGAGGGCACCGGTTTCGGTGTGGCCGTCGTGCAGCAGGAGCAGATCGAGGTCGCTGCGCGGCGAGAGCTCCCCGTGCCCGTATCCGCCGACGGCCACCAGCGCGGTCCCTGCGGGCGCGGCGGCGGCGAACAGCCCCGCGAGCCACTGGTCGGTCAGCCGGCTCAGGGCGCGGCGGCGCTCGGGCCCTGGCAGCTCCGTGTCCTGCAACAGCCGTACCCTGGCTGCCGCGTACCCCTCGGCGTTGCTCTCACCGGCGTATCCCCCGGCGAGGCTCTCGGCGTACTCCCCAGCGGGGCCGTCCCCAGCTGGGCCGTCCCCAGCTGGGCCGTCCCCGGCCAGGCTCTCCCCGGCGAGGCCATCCCCGGCGAGAGTTCCGCCGGCGCGGCCCGGGCCGCCGCCCGGGCCGCCCCCCGCGAGCGCTGCCGGATCCGCAGCGCCGTCCCCGGGGAGCGCGCCCCGGGCGTCCGCCCCGCGCGCCCCCGCCGCTGTCCGCGCCCCCGCCGCGTCCGTCACAGTGCGTCCGGTCCCCGCTCGCCCGTCCGTACCCGGACCGCGGTCTCGACCGGCACCATCCACACCTTGCCGTCGCCGATCTTGCCGGTGCGTGCGGCCTTGACGACGATCTCCAGGAGCTGTTCCGCGTCCTCGTCCTCGGCCAGCACCTCGATGCGCACCTTGGGTACGAGGTCGACGGTGTACTCGGCACCGCGGTAGACCTCCGTGTGGCCCCGCTGCCGCCCGTATCCGCTCGCCTCGGTGACGGTGAGGCCCTGGACGCCGAAGGCCCGCAGCGCCTCCTTCACCTCGTCGAGCTGGTACGGCTTGATCACCGCGGTGATGAGCTTCATGCCTCCACCTTGCTGTCGTGACGGTCACTGCCGGCTGCGGCCACGGTCTCACCGCTCGCCACTCCCGGTACCGGCAGCCCCTTGCGGTCGCGGACCGAGGAGCCGCCGACGGCGCTGAAGTCGTACGCGGTCTCCGCGTGGAACGCCTGGTCGACGCCTGCCGTCTCGTCGTCCGGAGCTGCGCGGAAGCCGATCGTGGCCTGTACCAGCTTGGCCAGCAGCCAGGAGACGACGAAGGAGAACGCCATCACCGAGAAGGCGCCGAGCGCCTGCTTGCCGAACTGGGTCAGGCCGCCGCCGTCCGTGGCCAGGAAGCCGACCAGCAGGGTGCCGATGACACCGCCGACCAGGTGCACGCCGACCACGTCGAGCGAGTCGTCGAACCCGAGCTTGTACTTGAGGCTGACCGCCCACGAGCAGACAGCGCCCGCGACGATGCCGATGAGCAGCGCACCCATGGCGTTGACCGCGGCACCAGACGGGGTGATCGCCACCAGTCCGGCAACGGCACCGGATGCGGCACCCAGCGTGGTGAACGCACCGTGCTTGATCCGCTCGTAGATCAGCCAGCCCAGCATGGCGGCGCCGGTGGCGAGCTGGGTGTTGAGCGCCATGTTGGCGGCGGTGCCGTCGGCGGCCAGCGCGGAGCCTGCGTTGAAGCCGAACCAGCCGAACCACAGCAGCGCGGTGCCGAGCATGACCAGCGGCAGGCTGTGCGGCCGCATGGGGTCCTTCTTGAAGCCGATGCGCTTGCCGACGACCAGCACGGCGGCCAGCGCCCCGATACCGGCGTTGATGTGGACGGCCGTACCGCCCGCGAAGTCGATGACACCGAGGTCGAACAGCCAGCCGCCCTCGGCCCACACCCAGTGCGCGACGGGGAAGTAGACGACCGTCACCCACAGCGTGAGGAACACCGCCCAGGCGCTGAACTTCACACGGTCGGCGAGGGCGCCGCTCATCAGCGCGGGGGTGATGATCGCGAACATCATCTGGAAGAGGATGAACGCGAAGACGGGAATGCCGCCCTTCTCGGTGAGGGAATCGGGCGAGATGCCCTTGAGGCCGATGAAGTCCAGATTCCCGATGACTCCGCCGCTGTCAGGGCCGAACGCCAGTGAGTATCCGTAGAGCACCCACAGAACGCTGACGATCGCCAGCGAGATGAAGGACATCATCAGCATGTTCAGGGCGCTCTTCACCCGGACCATGCCGCCGTAGAAAAAGGCGAGGCCAGGCGTCATCACCATCACGAGAAACGCGCTGACCAAGACGAAAGTGGTATCCGCGCCGTTCAATGTGGACGTCTCCTCGGGGTACGCGACCCTGCGGGCCGGTGGGGGCACCCCCCGGTCGGAGCCGGGGGAGGGGGGCGGGTTGAGTGCCAGGTTTCCGAAGCCCCGTTTCCGCCGTCGCCCCTCGGTGTTTCAGTGCCGTGAAAACCGGCCCACCCGTGTTACGAGGAGATGAACCACGGCCTTCCCCGCAGGAACGCGCGTACGCTGCGCTCCCTTACCCGTGGCCAACTGCCGCTTACCCATGGCCGGCTGTCCGCCGAAACCGAGCGCCTCAGCCCGCCGCCAGCTCGCTGTCGGCCAGCTCGACGCGCAGCCGCTCGCTGAGGTGCACAACGTCCGCGAGCTCGCCGAACTCGCGGACGGCACCGGCCGTGGTGCGGCGCAGCCGGTTGTTGACCCGCTCCGAGCGCAGCCGTTTGGCGACGCCGAGTGCCTCGCTCGCCCGCGCCACGCAGCCCTCGGGCTCCCGCTGGAGCAGATGGACGCTGGCCATGCCGATCAGGTTGAGCGCGTAGGAGCGCCGATGGCCGCCGCCCTCGGCCTCGCGGGCCTCCTTGGCGAACAGCTCGACGGCGCGCTCCATCACGGGCCGCGCCAGTGAGGCGTAGGTCGGGCTGCGGCCGGAGGAGTAGGCCAGATCGCGGTAGGAGTGTGCGTTCTCCGCGCACAGCTCGGCCTCGGAGAAGAACCGGATCCAGTCGGGGTCCGCGTCCGAGCGGTCGATGTCGGAGAACGTTTCTTCCGCCATCCGCACCGCGCGCTTGCACTTGCCTGGCTGGCCCATGTTGGCGTAGGCGCGGGCCTCCATGGCGTAGAGCATCGCCTGGGTGCGGGGGGTGGCGCCCTCCCGGCTGCCGTACTGGGCGAGGTGGACGAGCTCCAGCGCGTCCTCGGGGCGGCTCAGATGGATCATCTGGCGCCCCAGCTTGCTGAGCACATAGGAACCGAGGGGCCTGTCGCCCGCCTCCTTGGCGGCGTGCAGCGCCAGGACGAAGTACTTCTGCGCGGTGGGCTGGAGGCCGATGTCGTAGCTCATCCAGCCCGCCAGCTCGGACAGTTCGGCGGTGACCCGGAAGAGGCGACGGCGGACCGGCTCGGGGTGCCGCTCCTGCAGGAGATCGGTGACTTCGTGCAGCTGTCCGACCACGGCCTTGCGGCGCAGCCCTCCCCCGCACTGTGCGTCCCAGGTGCGGAACATCTCCGTCGTCTGCTCCAGCAGCTCCAGCTCGGGTGCGGACAGCCGCGGCCCGCGGCGCAGCCCGCCACCTCCGCGCCCGCCGCCCTCACCACCGACGGCCGCCCGCAGCTGTCCGCCGGACAGGGGCTGCCCGGCTGCGGCCACGGCCTGCCCGCGCACTCCGTCACGGGGCGCCGGGAGGGAGAGGCCGGCCGGGGGGCCCGGCTGCTCGCCCGGCAGCGGCGCTTCCGTTCCGGTGCCCGGGACCAGCCACCGCTGCATGGGCTCGATCAGCGCGGGGCCCGCGGCGACGCTCAGTGACGCGCCCAGGAAGCCGCGGCGGCCCAGCATCAGATCGCTGCGGGTGAAGTCGCTGATCAGCGCCACCGTCTGCGGCCCGGCCCAGGGCAGGTCGACCCCGGAGGCCGCGGGGGACTGCCGGGCCGGGCGCAGCCCGAGGTCCTCGACCGTGACGACGCAGCCGAAGCGCTCGGAGAACAGCTCGGAGAGGATGCGCGGAATGGGCTCGCGGGGCTGTTCGCCGTCCAGCCAGCGGCGTACCCGGGAGGTGTCGGTGCTGATGTGGTGGGCGCCCAGCTGGCGCGCCCGGCGGTTCACCTGACGGGCGAGCTCGCCCTTGGACCAGCCACTGCGCATGAACCACGAGCCCAGCCGCTCGTTCGGGCTCTTGCTCGCCTGGCCTCGCTCAGCCACTGGTAACGCCCCCATCCCGGCGCGGCGACGCGTGCGGAGCCGGGTGGGTCCGCGCTCTGCGCGTGCCCGCCGCACCCTCGGCCCGCCATGCCTCCGGCATAGTCCACCGCCGCGCTCTCTCCACTGTGTGTACCGAAAGTAATCCTACGATCACGACCGCGGCGAGCGTAATTGCAGAATCGCCACCATTCGCCACCCCTTCGGATGAACCCCGGAGCGCTCGGACGCGCTTGACTTGACACCTGGGAAACAACTCCACGGAGAGGCAGCCGCATACCCCACCTTCCCGTCCTCGCCCAGGAGTCCAGCCGTCACTGTGTGCAACGACTTCGTAACCATAAGCATTCGGGACCCGTTGGAGTGAGCATGGGCTTCACGATCGGCGCCATCAGCGGTCTCAGCGGCATCCGCGAGATCCGCGAGCTGCGGCCCGGCGCACGCAGGCGCGAACGCGCCCAGGTGTGCACCACCGTCGCTGAGTACACGAGCCTATGGGGGTGGGACGTCGTCCCCGGTGCCCGCGCCACCCGCTCAGGTGGCCGCGTCGCCTGTTCCTGCGGCGCGAGCGCCTGCCCCTCCCCCGGCGGCCATCCGCTCGACGCCTCCCTCGAAGTGCCTGCGGGCGCCACCCTGGACGAGGCGTCCCGTGCCTGGGCCGAGGTCCCCGGCGCCGCCATGCTGCTGCCGACGGGGCGCGCCTTCGACGTGATCGAGGTCGGCGAGGCCGCCGGCCAGTGCGCACTGGTGCGGCTGGAGCGGATGGGCGTACCGCTGGGCCCGGTGGCGGCGACCCCGCACGGCAGGGCCTGGTTCCTCGTCGCCCCCGGCGCCGCTGCCGAACTCCCGGAGCTGCTCTACCGGATGGGCTGGGACGACGCCGATCTCGACCTGCGCGGCAGGGGCGAGGGGGAGCACATCACGGCGCCGCCGTCCGACCTCGCGGGGCTCGGCCCGGTGCGCTGGCTGCGGGCACCGACGCTGGAGGCGGCCGGCCGTCCCCCGCAGGCGCGCCTGCTGCTGGGCACACTGGCGTATGTGTGCCACCGCTCGGCCGTCGTACGGCCGCGCGCCGCGGGCGGGGGCGCTGCTGTGCGGTAGCCCGGCAGCCAGCGGGTGGCCCGGCGAACCGGTGGCGGAACTGGTCAGGGGGTGGGGGACGGCGTCCCGCACCCCCTGACACCGCGACGGCGACCGGCGGCCTCAGCTCTCCTGGACCAGCGCATCCACGAAGGCGTCCGGCTCGAAGGGAGCCAGATCGTCGGCGCCCTCGCCCAGTCCGACGAGCTTGACCGGGACGCCCAGTTCGCGCTGGACGGCGACGACGATGCCGCCCTTGGCCGTGCCGTCCAGCTTGGTCAGCACGATGCCGGTGATGTCCACGACCTCGGCGAACACCCTGGCCTGCACCAGTCCGTTCTGTCCCGTCGTGGCGTCCAGCACCAGCAGCACCTCGTCGACCGGGCCCTGCTTCTCCACGACGCGCTTGACCTTGCCCAGCTCGTCCATGAGTCCGGTCTTGGTGTGCAGCCGGCCCGCCGTGTCGATCAGCACCACATCGGCGCTCGCCTCGGTGCCCTGCTTGACCGTGTCGAACGCGACCGAGGCCGGGTCGCCGCCCTCCGGGCCGCGCACCGTACGGGCGCCCACGCGCGTGCCCCAGGTCTCCAGCTGGTCGGCGGCGGCGGCGCGGAAGGTGTCGGCCGCGCCGAGCACCACCGACTTGCCGTCCGCCACCAGCACCCGCGCGAGCTTGCCGGTGGTGGTGGTCTTGCCGGTGCCGTTGACGCCGACGACGAGCACCACGCCCGGGCGGTCGACGGCGCCCCGGGTGTCGGTGTGCACCGTGCGGTCCAGATCGGTGCCGACCAGCGTGAGCAGCTCGTCGCGCAGCAGGCCGCGCAGCTCCTCGGGGGTACGGGTGCCGAGCACCTTGACGCGCTCGCGCAGCCTCTCGACCAGCTCCTGGGTGGGGCCGACGCCGACATCGGCGGTCAGCAGGGTGTCCTCGACCTCCTCCCAGGTCTCCTCGTCCAGGTGCTCGCGGGACAGCAGGGTCAGCAGGCCCTTGCCGAGGGAGTTCTGGGAGCGGGAGAGCCGGTCGCGCAGCCGCACCAGGCGGCCCGCTGTCGGTGCCGGGGTCTCCACCTCGGGCGGGGCCGCGGCCGCCTCGGCGGTGGCGGGTGCCGCGGCCTCGGCTTCCTCGGCCTCGGGAAGGCCGACCTCCTCGATCGTGCGGCGGGCGCCTTCGGGCGGGGCCTCCGCCTCCTCTCCGACCTTCGGCTCGGCCGTACGTGCGGGGGCTTCGGTGATGCTCTCGGCGGCGCCGGGCTGCTCGGCCTCGGCCGCCTTCTTCTTGCGGCCGCTGACCACCAGCCCGCTGACCGCGGCGAGCGCGATCACGGCGATGACTACTACAAGGATGACGATTTCCATAGCGGCTCCAGTATCGACCACCGTCAACGCTTCGCGGCCATTCCCTCTTCGCGCGCGCTGGGCTACGGTCCCGCACTCGCAGGTGCCGTCTTCCCGGTGGGGGTCCCCGTGACCGTGACGACCAGTGTCCGCTTCAACCTCGTCCAGCCCGAACAGCCGCCGGGTGCGGGGGATTCGGCCGAGCAGCCGGTGGACCGCTACCGGGCGGCGCTCGCGATGGCGGAGTACGCCGACGAACACGGTGTGACCTCGCTCATCGTCGAGGAGCACCACGGCTCGCCGGACGGCTGGCTGCCCGCGCCGCTCGCCCTCGCGGGCACCTTACTCGGCCGTACACGCAGCGTGCTGGTGACGGCGTGCGCGGTGCTGGCGCCGCTGTACGACCCGCTGCGGCTGGCCGAGGACATCGCAGTGCTCGACCTGGCCAGTGGCGGACGGCTGGTCACGGTTGCGGGAATCGGCTACCGCCCCGAGGAGTACGAGGCGCTGGGCCTGGACTTCTCCCGGCGCGGTGCCCGGCAGGACGAGGTACTGGAGACGCTGCTGGCCGCCTGGACGGGCGAGCCGTTCAGCTACCGGGGCCGTACGGTCCGCGTCACCCCACGCCCGTACAGCAGGCCGCACCCGCCGCTGTTCGTCGGCGGCAGTTCACGTCCGGCCGCGCGCCGCGCCGCACGGCTGGGGCTGCCGCTCTTCCTCCCCGCGCATCTGCCGGAGCTGGCGCGCTATTACGAGGAGCGCTGTGCCGCGGCGGGCACCGCTCCGCTGTGTCTGATGCCGCCGCCCCGGCTTCCCGCCGTCCATCTGACCGACGACCCGGACCGGGCCTGGGCCGAGCTGGGTGAGCACTTCCTGTACGAGGCACGGCAGTACGCCTCCTGGCAGACGCCGGATGTGCACTCGGTGATGCGCGCGGAAGCCGCCACGGTGGCCGAGCTGCGCGCGGAGGGCGTCTACTGCTTCGTCACCCCGGACGAGTGCCTGGAGATGGTGGCGCAGCAGCCGGAGGGTTCGCGGCGGATACTGCTGCACCCGCTGTGCGGCGGCATGCCGGTGGAGGAGGGCTGGCGGTCACTGCGGCTGCTGGCGCAGGAGGTCGTCCCGCGGCTGAAGGAGATCGAGGACTGAGCGTCCTGCGGCCGGCGGGAAAAGCCCGCTGCCCCGGCTCCTGGCGAGGGAGCCGGGGCAGCGCCGTACGAGGAGTGGGCGGCGGGGGGGGGCTAGCCCATCTCCTCCAACGCCTTGCCCTTCGGCTCCGGCACCCACTTGAGGATGAACGGAATCGAGAGCAGGGCGAAGATCGTGTACCCCACGTAGGTGGCGGACAGGTTCCACTCCGACAGGCTCGGGAAGCTGGCCGTGATGACCCAGTTGGCGACCCACTGCGCGGAGGCGGCGACACCGAGCGCGGCGGCGCGGATCTTGCTCGGGAAGATCTCGCCGAGCAGCACCCAGACGACCACACCCCAGGAGAGGGCGAAGAACAGCGTGAAGGTGTGCGCACCGACCAGTGCGACGACGCCCTGGGCGTCCGGCAGCGAGACGTTGTCACCGGAGCCGGTCTTGGCCGAGAACGCCCAGGCGACCAGCCCCAGCGAGATGGTCATGCCCACCGAGCCGATGAGGGCCAGTGGTTTCCGGCCGACCCGGTCGACGAAGATCATCGCGATGACGGTGCCGATGATGTTCACGATCGAGGTCGTGAAGGAGTAGAAGAACGAGCTCTCCGGGTTGATGCCCACCGACTGCCACAGCGTCGAGGAGTAGTAGAAGACGACGTTGATGCCGACGAGCTGCTGGAAGACGGACAGGCCGATGCCGACCCAGACGATGGGCAGCAGGCCGAACCGCCCGCCGAGCAGGTCCTTGAAGGTGGACTTGTGCTCGCTGCGCATGGCCGTCTCGATCTCGCTGACCCGCGTATCGAGGCGCTCGTGCTTGCCCTCGACAGCGGCCAGCACCTCGCGGGCCCTGTCCTTGCGGCCGACGGAGATCAGGAAGCGCGGCGACTCGGGGATGGCAAAGGAGAGCAGGAAGTATCCGACTGCCGGGATCAGCATGATGCCGAGCATCCACTGCCAGGCTTCCAGCCCTGCGAGGCTGCCGCGCTGCTCGCCGTCGGCGAGGTTGAGGATGCCCCAGTTGACCAGCTGCGAGACGGCGATGCCGAGGACGATCGCGCCCTGCTGGAAGGAGGCGAGTCTGCCCCGGTAGGCGGGCGGCGAGACCTCGGCGATATAGGCCGGGCCGATGACGGAGGCCATGCCGATGGCGATACCGCCCAGCACCCGCCACATCGCCAGGTCCCACAACGCGAAGGGCAAAGCCGAGCCGACGGCGCTGACGATGAAGAGGACGGCGGCCAGCCGCATGACCTGGATACGGCCTATCCGGTCCGCTATCCGTCCGGCGACGGCGGCGCCGATCGCGCTGCCGATCAGGGCGGCGGCGATGACCTGCGCCAGCATGGCGGAGCCGACATCGAAGCGGCCACGGATCGCCTCCACCGCTCCGTTGATCACTGAGCTGTCGTAGCCGAAGAGAAAGCCGCCCATGGCGGCTGCGGCGGTGATGAAGACGACACGGCCGAGGGGTGCGGTGTGCGCTTCGCTGCCCGGCCGCGGCTGCGGCGTCTGCGGCGCTTCCTGCGCGGTGCTGGTCAAGATCTACTCCTGAGGTACCCCGGCGACAGTGCCGGGAGGGGACACCACCGTCAAAGGGTGAAGACGGGCCTGCGCAGGGGAATCGCGCTGGCCTCAGACTTAACGGCGGCTTCTCAGACTGTAAATCTTCAAGTCATGAAGTCAATAGGTCGGGAACTGCGACCCAGCGCACACAGCCGCCGATCATCGTTCGACTTGTGAAGTGAAGCGGCGGTTTCCGGGCAGTTCCCCGGCCGTTTCAGGAGAGCCGCTGGCTGATCACCTTGGAGACGCCGTCGCCCTGCATGGAGACGCCGTAGAGCGCGTCGGCGACCTCCATCGTGCGCTTCTGATGGGTGATCACGATCAGCTGGGAGCTGTCCTTGAGCTCCTCCATGATCCGGATGAGCCGCTGGAGGTTGGTGTCGTCCAGCGCCGCCTCGACCTCGTCCATCACATAGAACGGGCTTGGCCGCGCCTTGAAGATCGACACCAGCAGCGCGACCGCCGTCAGTGACCGCTCGCCGCCGGAGAGCAGCGAGAGCCGCTTGACCTTCTTGCCCGGCGGCCTGGCCTCCACATCGACGCCCGTGGTCAGCATGTCGTCGGGGTCGGTGAGCACCAGCCGTCCCTCACCGCCGGGGAAGAGCCGCGAGAAGACGCCCTCGAACTCGCGCGCGGTGTCGTGGTACGCCTCCGTGAAGACCTGCTCGACGCGCTCGTCGACCTCCTTGACGACCTGGAGGAGGTCGGCGCGCGTCTTCTTCAGGTCCTCCAGCTGTTCGCTGAGGAACTGGTGCCGCTCCTCCAGCGCCGCGAACTCCTCCAGCGCCAGCGGGTTGATCTTCCCCAGCTTCTGGTAGGCACGCTCGGCCGCCTTGAGCCGTTTCTCCTGCTCGGCGCGGACGAACGGCACCGGCTTGTTGCGCGGGTGCTCCGGGTCTTCGGGCAGCTCCTCGCCCTCGGCGGGCGGCGACGGCGGTACCAGCTGGTCGGGGCCGTAGTCCCGGATCAGCCCGGCCGGCTCGACGCCCAGCTCCTCCAGGGCCTTGGTCTCCAGCTGCTCGATGCGCATCCGCTTCTCCGCGCCGAGCACCTCGCCCCGGTGCACCGAGTCGGTCAGCTTGTCCAGCTCGTCCTTGAGCGCCCGGCCCGCGGTACGCTCCTCGGCCAGCGCCGCCTCCCGCTCCGCCTTGGCCCGCTCGATGCCCTCCCGCTCCTCGCGGGCCCGCTCCAGCGACGCCTCGACGTGGGCGAGCAGCTGCCGCGCGCCGTCCGCCACGGCCTGCGCGACCTCCGCCTCGTGCCGCAGCCGCGCCCGGCGTTCCTCGGCACGCGCCCTGGCCTCGCGCTCGGCGCAGGCCCCCCGGTCCAGCGCGTCCGCCCGCCCGGCGATCGCCTTGACCCGCTCCTCGTGCGTACGGACCTGAAGGCGGGCCTCCATCTCGGTCTGGCGTGCGTTGGCGCCGTCCGCGGCCAGGCGGTCGCGGACGGAGGTGTCCGGGTCGCCCCCGCCCTCCGCCTCCTGGGCCTCCTCGGCGACGGCGAGACTTTCGGCCAGCTCGTCGGCTTCCCGGCGGGCCTTCTCCAGGGCTTCCTCCGCCTTGGTGACGGCCGCCCCGGCGCGTTCGGCCTCGCCCTGCGCTGCTCGCGCCTGACCGGCGAGGGTGCCCACCTTCCCGGCGATACGGGACTTCTCGCGCTCCGCGGAGCTGCGTTGGCGTGCGAGGTCCTCCACCTCGGCCGCCGCCGTCCTGCGGGCCTCCTTCGCCTGGGCCTGTTCCTGCCTGAGGCGGTCGCAGCGGGCTTCCAGCTCGGTGAGCTTCGCCGCCGCCTCGTCCACGGCCGCCTGCGCCTCGAGGAGGGAGGGAGCGCCTTCCGAACCGCCGCCGGCGCGGTGGGCGGAGAGGATGTCGCCTTCTGCGGTGACGGCGGTGACGTCGGGGTGCCGCCTGACCGCCTCCTCGGCCGTCTCCAAGGTGTCGACCACGACCGTGTTGTCGAGCAGGCGCTCGACCGTCGGGCGCAGCTCTTCCGGCGCCGTCACCAACGAGACGGCCGGAGTGCCCGGCAGTGCCGCGCCACCGCCGCCGTAGGCTCCGGCGGCCTCGGCGGCCTCGGCGGCCTCGGCCCGGCGGAACGCTTGTCCGCGCTGCTCGTTCGCCACCAGCAGCGTGGCCCGGCCGCCGTCCTCCTTCCGAAGCAGCCGCAGGGCCTCGGCCGCGGTGGAGATGTCCGCGACAGCCACCGCGTCGGCCGCCGTACCCAACGCAGCCGCTATCGGCAGTTCGTACCCCGGCGTCACCGTCAGCAGCTCGGCCGCGGGGCCCAGCAGCCCGGTGAGGCGGTCCCTGGCGGACAGCAGGGCCGCGGTGCCGTCCTTACGGCGGAGATTCAGGGCGAGGGTGTCATGGCGGGCCGAGGTGGCGGCGCGTTCGCGCTCGGCTTCGGTGAGCGCGTCGCGCGCTGCCGTGAAGGCGGCCTCCGCGTCGCCCAGTTGGCGCTTTGCCTGCTCATGACGGCCGGCCAGCTCCTCGTCGCCCTCGTCCAGGCCGTCCACCTCACCGCGCAGGGCCTCGTACTCCTGCTGCGCCTGCCCGGCCCGCTCCAGGGCGTCGTCCCGCGCGGCGGCCAGCCGGTCAATCTCGGACTGCGCGGAGGCGACCCGGCTGCGTGCAGCACCCGCCTTACCGCGCAACCGTTCGAGGCTTTCGCGGCGGTCGGCGAACGCCCGTGCCTCGTCGCGCAGCCGGCGCTCCTCCTGCTCCAGCCGGCGCTCCAACTCGGCGCGGTGTGCGACCGTCTCGTCCAGCGCCGTGGCCGCCGCCTCCAGCGCCGCCTCCAATTCCGCCTCCTGCTCGCGGATACGGGCTGCCTCCCGCTCCATCTCCTCCGGGTCACGCCCCCGGCGCTCCTCGGGCTGCGGGGCCGCCGCGTGCTGGACGCGCTGATCGGCCAGGCCAATGGTGCCGCGAACCCGTTCGGCCAGCTGGGAGAGCTCGTACCAGGTCTGCTGGGCCCGTTCGAGGCGGGGTGCGAGCGTGCGGACCTGCTGTTCCAGGTCGGCCTCGCGGCGCAGCGCCTCCTTCAGCTCGGTCTCCGCGGCCTGCTTCCGCTGCTTGAGCTCGGCCTCGTCGGCCACCTCGGTCCGCAGCGCCTCGCGCAGCGAGACCAGGTCGTCGGCGAGCAACCGCAGCCGGGCATCCCGCAGATCCGCCTGGATGACCTGCGCCTTACGGGCCACAGCCGCCTGCCGGCCCAGCGGCTTGAGCTGCCGGCGCAGCTCGTCGGTGAGGTCCTGCACCCGGGCCAGATTCGCCTGCATGGCGTCCAGCTTCCGCAGCGCCTTCTCCTTGCGCTTACGGTGCTTGAGGACGCCCGCCGCCTCCTCGATGAAGGCGCGGCGCCCGGTCGGATCGGCGTGCAGTACGCCGTCGAGCTGGCCCTGGCCGACGATGACGTGCATCTCGCGGCCGATACCGGAGTCGGAGAGCAGCTCCTGGATGTCGAGCAGCCGGCAGGTGTCGCCGTTGATCTGGTATTCGCTGCCGCCGTTGCGGAACATGATCCGGGTGATGGTGACTTCGGAGTACTCGATCGGCAGCGCGCCGTCGGCGTTGTCGATGGTCAGCGAGACCTCGGCCCGGCCGAGCGGCGGGCGCCCCGTGGTCCCGGCGAAGATGACGTCCTCCATCTTGCCGCCGCGCAGCGACTTCGCGCCCTGCTCCCCCATCACCCAGGACAGCGCGTCGACCACATTGGACTTGCCGGAGCCGTTGGGGCCGACGACGCAGGTGATGCCGGGCTCGAAGCGCAGCGTCGTGGCGGAGGCGAAGGACTTGAATCCCCGCAGTGTCAGGCTCTTGAGGTGCACGCGTCCGGACCCTACCGAGGTTGGCCCGAAGATGTCGCGCCGACGGCCCCGAAGCGAAGGGAAGGGTTTCGCGCGGGGGTTTCACCGGGAGGGGCCCAGGGCAGATCAGACGTAACGAATCGCGCCGCGCTGAGCCGACCTCCACACGAAGGCACCCCAAACAGCGGACGAACACCGGCGGGGACGAGAGCCCAGCGGACGAACAGCGGACCGAACAGCGGACAAAAACTAAGGGACGCCGAAGCGTCCCTTGAGATTTCTGAGTACGGCTGTCCTGCTCAGCCCGTCCTGCCCGGCGGGCGTGGATCAGGTCAGCGCAGGCTCGGCCGTCTTCACATCGATGTCTTCGAACACCGAGTCGCGGTGCCGAGCGGCGGCGGACAGAGCGTCGTTCTCGGCCTGCATCCGTACGAGTTCGGATTCCAGGTCCTGGACACGCTGCTGCAGCCGTCGCATCTCGGCGAGCACTCGGGGGTCGTAGCCGCCGACGTGACCGAGAAGCGCCTTTGCCATGATGGATGGTCCTCCACACTGAGTGACCGACCGTGGATGGGTGGGTCGTGAGGGATTCGCACCGTTGAGGGTCTGCTCTGGACTTTTGCTAAAGGTTCTCTGGATCAAACAGCTCAGGTGCGCGGGGTTTCAGGATCTCACCAAATGGTTTGACGGTCAACACGATCACGCGTCGCGCCCCCGGGTCTGCCCTGACTCGACGGCGTCCGGCGCCGGAGAAGACTGTCCGCGGGGGCGGGTCGAAGATCCACGGTGCTCACTCGTTGCCGCAGCTTTGCACGCTGCGGCGCGGATGGCAACCGTTGTGGATCACCGGATCGCGAAGCCGCGATACCCGCCCCGAGGTGTGTCCCAGATCTCGGTGACGCCGTCAACGCGCCCGGGCGTGTCCCCGCTCCTGAGCCATTCCAGCAGCTGCTCGCAGTCGGCACGGGTGCCCTCCGCCACGATCTGGACGCGGCCGTCCCCGAGGTTGAGCGCGAAGCCGACGAGCCGTCCGATCCGGAGCGCCGCCGCACGGGTGAACCAGCGGAAGCCGACCCCCTGCACCTCGCCGCGGACCCAGGCGGTCAGCCGCGCGGGCTCCTGGGGCCGGGGCGCCGCGGGCTGTTCCGGCAGCTGTTCACTCAGATGTTCACCCAGCGGTTGACGCGGCGTTCCGTCCGTGCTGTCGGTCGGGTTGATGGCAGCCATGGGTGCACGCTATCCGGACAATTCCCGAGCGGACACATCAGGCCCCGTGGGGATGCCGTACATTGCGCGGCAACTCTCTTCACGCCTCGCTCACACCTTGGGGTGAGGAGAGGCCGAACAGTGTTGCCGTATCGCCGAGTTATGTGAGGACAGCACAGATGGGCCGCCATCGACGCGCTACCCCCACTCCCGCCGCCGCGCCCGAGCCCCCGGGCCGGCAGCCAGCGCCCCGGCACCACGCGGGCAGGCGCCGCAAGCGCGCCGCGACCCCCGTACGGACCACCCTGCTGGGAGCCTCGGCTGCGCTCGCGATGGGCACCGTCGCCGTGGCCTCCGGTCTGGTGCAGCCCCCTGGCGGGCTCGGCGGGCCCCGGGAGGGCCGGGTGCAGGCGGACGGCACCGGCGACCCCGCGTCCCCGCCGATATCCGGCACGCCCTCCGACCCCAGCAGCACGCAGGCCCCCGGCGACGGTGACAGCAGCCACAGCCCCCGGCCGAAGCCCTCCCGGGAGAGCTCACGCCCCACCGAGAAGCCGGAAGCCACCCGCACGGCGCAGCCCTCGAAGACCCGCAAACCGGCGCCCGACAAGGAGCGCTCCCCCGGCTCCGGCGGCAAATCCGGGTCCCAGCCGGGCGGCGCCGGCGGCGGCAGCACCGCGGCGGCCGACCAGGAGTCCGCCGCGGAGAGCGAGGTCCTCGCGCTGGTCAACCAGGAGCGCGCCAAGGCGGGCTGCCGCCCTCTCAAGGCCGACAAGCGGCTTGCCTCGCTGGCCGGTGAGTACAGCGAGGACATGGCGCGGCGCGGCTTCTTCTCGCACACCTCGCCCGACGGCAAGAGCCCCTGGGACCGCGCCGAGGCGGCGGGCATAAGCGATCTCGGCGGCGAGAACATAGCGCGCGGCCAGGCCAACGCCCGCTCCGTGATGGACTCCTGGATGCACAGCCCCGGCCACCGGGCCAACATCCTCAACTGCGACTACCGCACACTGGGCGTCGGTGCGCACTTCGCCGAGGGCGGCCCCTGGTGGACCCAGGACTTCGGCTTCTGAGGGCTGGCCGCTAGCGCGGAGCCCGCTGGCAGCGGGGGCAGAAGTAGCTGGAGCGGTTCATCCAGGCGCTGCGGCGCATGGCGGTGCCGCAGCGGCGGCAGGGCTCGTCCTCGCGGCCGTAGGCGTCCAGGGAGCGCTCGAAGTAGCCGGACTCGCCGTTGACGTTCACATAGAGGCTGTCGAAGCTGGTGCCGCCCTGGGCGAGCGCGGCTGTCATCACTTCCCGCACATGGCCGATCAGCTCGGCGGTCTGTTTGCGGGTGAGGGTGGCGGTGGGGCGCTCGTAGTGCAGCCGGGAGCGCCACAGCGCCTCGTCGGCGTAGATGTTGCCCACCCCGCTGATCAGCGACTGGTCCAGCAGGGCGCGCTTGATGGTCGTACGGCGGCGGCGCAGCGCGGCGTGGAAGGCGGTCTCGTCGAAGGCGGGGTCGAGGGGGTCGCGGGCGATGTGGGCTATGACGTCGGGCAGCCCCTCCGCACCGGCCGGGTGGAGGGAGAGCCCGCCGAAGGTGCGCTGGTCGACGAAGCGCAGCTCGCCGCCGTCCGCGTCCTGGAAGGTGAAGCGGACCCGCAGATGCCGCTCGTCCGGCGTGCCCGGCGGCTGGATGAGGAGCTGGCCGCTCATGCCGAGATGGGCGAGGACCGCGTGCGAACCGTCCTCGACGGGCAGCCACAGATATTTGCCGCGGCGCCTGGCCGGTCCGATACGCGCCCCGGTCAGCCGCGCGGTGAAGTCCAGCGGGCCGCCCGTGTGGCGGCGCACGGCACGCGGGTGGAGCACTTCCGCGGCGACGACGGTGCGGCCGCTGGCCCAGCGTTCCAGGCCACGGCGGACGACCTCGACTTCCGGCAGCTCGGGCACGGGACTCCTCGGGGCTGGGCCGCCTCAGAGGGCGGGCAACACCACCGGCCGCCCCCGGGGGGGGGCGGCCGGTACGGGTGGTGCGGATGGTGCGGATGGTGCGGGCCGGGTGGTCAGCGGGATGCCGTGGTGTCCTCGGCCGGTCCGGTGGGGCCGCTCCGCTGGGCGTCCGGCACGGTCGGTGCCGCGGCGCTCTTGTCCGCAGGGGCGCCGGCGTTCTTCTCCGTCGCCGCGTCGGCTGCCGCCGTGGTGCCGCCGGCTGCCGCCGCCTCGTTGCGGGCCGAGATGGCGCGCCAGGCGGCTTCGGCGGCCTGCTGCTCCGCCTCCTTCTTGCTGCGTCCTGTGCCGGTGCCGTACGCGACACCACCGACGCGGGCAGCAGCCGTGAAGGTCTTCTCGTGGTCGGGGCCCGTCTCGGAGACCAGATACTCCGGTACGCCGAGTCCCTCGGCGGCCGTCAGCTCCTGGAGGCTCGTCTTCCAGTCGAGGCCGGCGCCCAGGTTCGAGGAGCGCTCGATGAGCGGGTCGAACAGCCGGTGCACCAGCTCGGAGGCCGCCTCCAGGCCCTGGTCGAGATAGACGGCGCCGATGACCGCCTCCAGCGTGTCCGCGAGGATCGACGCCTTGTCCCGGCCGCCGGTGCCCTCCTCGCCCCTGCCGAGGCGGATGAAAGCGCCGAGGTCGAGACCGCGGGCGACACCTGCGAGGGCACGCGAATTGACCACCGCGGCCCGCAACTTGGCGAGCTGGCCCTCCGGGAGGTCCGGGTGCATCCGGTAGAGGGTGTCGGTGACCACGAGTCCGAGGACGGAGTCGCCCAGGAACTCAAGGCGCTCGTTGGTGGGCAGCCCGCCGTTCTCGTACGCGTAACTGCGGTGCGTCAGCGCGCGCACCAGAAGGGCGGACTCCAGTTGGTAACCGAGCCGCCCTTCCAGAATCGCGTGGGACGAGGCCGCGTCCACCAGCTCCGCAGAATCCCCTCCCTTCCCGGGAGCGGGGCTCTGAGGAGTGCCGGCGTTGGACATTGAGCCTGTCACCCGCCGATCAGACCTCGAGGACCTGGCGCTTGTTGTAGGTGCCGCAGCTCGGGCACGCGATGTGCTGCTGCTTGGGCTCGCGGCAGCGCTCGCACTTCACCAGGGTGGGGACCGCAGCCTTCCACTGCGACCGGCGGTGGCGCGTGTTGCTGCGCGACATCTTCCGCTTCGGAACAGCCACGGCTACTTCTCCTGTGAGTCATCCCCGTCGGTGCGGGGCTCGTTGTCCTTCTCGCCGTCCTTCATGGTCCCGGCGAGATCCTGCAGTGCCGCCCACCTGATGTCGACGGCGTCTTCGTGTGCGTGCTCGGGATCGTCCGCGAGCCGGGCCCCGCAATCGGGGCACAGGCCGGGGCAGTCCACACGGCACACCGGCTGCAGCGGCAGTGCCAGCACCACCGCGTCCCGCAGCACGGGTTCGAGGTCGAACAGGTCGCCCTCGAGGAAGAGCGTGTCCTCGTCCTCCTCGTCCTCGCCGGGCTCCGCCACAGGGCGGCCCCGGTCGTCGGCTTCGGGGTAGGAGAACATCTCCTGGAAGTCCGCTTCGACTCGCTGGTCCAGCGGCTCCAGACACCTTACGCACTCCCCTGTCACCGGCGCACGGGCGGTGCCCGTGACGAGCACCCCTTCCATGACCGACTCCAGGCGGAGGTCCAGCTCGATCGTCGCCCCGTCGGGAACCTTGATGAACTCCACACCGAGGTCGCCGGGGGACTCCACCTCGCGGGAAAGCCGCTTCATCGCGCCAGGACGCCGCCCCAGCTCGCGTGTGTCGAACACGAGAGGAGCGCGGTGGTCGAGGGGGGCGTTCAGGGCTTCCTGCTTTCTACGGGTGGGGCTTGAGCCGCGCAACTACTCACGGCCGAAGAGACAGGATACTTGACGGCTCCCCCATGACCCAATCCGCGCCCGGGGTGACGCCGCCCTCCGTCCCCCTGGATCAGCCGCCCTGGCCGTGCCGCTGCTCGTACGCCCTGAGCTGGTCGATGTCGATCATGCTGGTGTCGAACAGGCTGGTCTCGTCCAGCTGCGCCTGGGGCTGGTGCTGCGGCTGGGCTGGGTATTGCTGCTGGGGCTGCTGGGGCTGCTGCGGGTAGTACCCGCCCTGCTGCTGTCCGTAGCCGTAGGGGTCGTGCTGCTGCTGCGCGTAGTACGCGTCCTGCTGGGCTTGCTGCTGTGCCTGCTGGGCTTGCTGTGCCTGCTGCGCGTACGCGTACGGATCGTGCTGCTGCCCGGCGTCGTACGGCATCTGCTGCTGCCCGTAGTAGGGGTCCGCGGCAACCGGCTGGGACTGCGGCTGCGGGGGGATGTGCGGCGGCTGCGACGGCTGCGCGTGCGGCTGTGGCAGCTGTTCCTCGTGGGGTGGCTGTGCCGCCGGGTCGGTGTGCGCGAGCCCGGCGAGGTAGTCCGCGTCGCTGGTGTGCCCGTTGAAGCTCTCGGCGCCGTCCTGTGCGGCCATGTGCGCGGCCAGCTCGTCGATGGGTTCGTGGCCGCGCAGCTTGAGGCGGCCGCGCCCGACGGCCTCCAGCGTCTTGGCGAGCACCGCGGCGACCGAGCCGAGCCGCGCGTCGACGTAGCTGTCTGCGCGGCGCTGCAGCTCGTGCGGGTCGCCGGTGCGCTCCGGGGCGTCGTGGGCGTACTCCTCGTGCCACTCCTCGGAGCCGGGTCCGCTGCCCAGCAGCTTCTCCCGGCCGCGTTCGACGGAGCCGATGGTCTTGGAGAGCACCGCCTCGAAGTTGGCCAGCTTGCTGTCGACGTAGTCGTCCGCCTCGGCGCGGATCTCGCCCGCCTCCCGGCGGGCCTCGGTGAGAATGCGGTCGGCCTCCTCCTGGGCACGCCGGGCCACTTCGGTGCCGGAGACCAGCGCGGCGCGCTCGGCCTGGGCCGCCTCGATGATGCGCTGCGCCTCCTGGTGCGCCTCGGCCACGACCTGCTCGCGGCCGCCGATCACCTCGCGCGCCTCGGCGAGCGAGCCGGGCAGCGCCTGGCGCACTTCCTCCAGCATGCCGAGCAGCTCGGCCCGGTTGACCACACAGGAGGCGGACATGGGCATCGAGCGCGCGCTGTCGACGGTTGCCACGATCTCGTCGAGTTTCTGCTGTACGTCCACGAAGGTGACTGTACGGCCCCTGGGCGCGGGCCCGTTACCCTTCCCCGAAGCGGACGGCTCCCGGGCAGGTCAGGGCTTGGTGAGCCGTTCGGTCAGCGCGCGGTTGACGGCCTCGGGCACCAGGTGGGAGACGTCGCCGCCCCAGGTGGCGACCTCCTTGACGAGGCTGGAGGAGAGGAAGCTGTAGGTGGGGTTGGTGGGGACGAAGAGCGTCTCGACGCCGGAGAGGCCGTTGTTCATCTGGGCCATCTGCAGCTCGTAGTCGAAGTCGCTGACCGCACGCAGTCCCTTGACGATGGCCGGGATGTCGCGCTCCTTGCAGAAGTCGACGAGCAGCCCGTGGAACGCCTCCACCTGGACGTTCCCGAAGTCCTCGGTGACCTGGCGGATGAGGTCGATGCGCTCGTCGACGGTGAAGAGTCCCTGCTTGGACTTGTTGATCATCACGGCGACGTGGACCACGTCGTACAGCCGGGAGGCGCGGTCGATGATGTCGAGGTGGCCGTTGGTGATGGGGTCGAAGGACCCCGGGCAGACTGCGCGGCGCACTGGCACTTCCTCGCTCTCCTCACGGCGGGCACGGGGCCCTGCCTCAGGTGATCTCAGCATGACGCGGGAGTAACTTCCCGCGCGGCGGCGCGACCGTACCAAAGCGTTCCCTCGCCGTAGCGACGGGACCGGAGCCCCTCGAAACCCTCCGGCCAGCGGAAATCACCGCCCCTGGTGCTGCGCTCCACGGTGGCCAAGGCACTGGGTGCCAGCCAGGCCCTCGCACGGAGTGTGAGGAGTGTCTCCCGCAGTTCGTCATCCGTGACGGCGTACGGAGGGTCGAGAAAGACCAGGTCGAACGGGGGCTCGGGCACTTCTCCCGCGAGGATCTGGGTGGCCTTGCCGGATCGCACCTCGGCGCCGGGCAGTCCGACAGCGCGCACGTTCTCCTTGATGGTGCGCACGGCACGCGGGTCCGTCTCCACGAGCAGCGCGTACGCGGCGCCCCTCGACAGCGCCTCCAGGCCGACGGCGCCGGAGCCCGCGTACAGGTCGAGCACGCGCAGGCCCTGCCAGCCGGCGGCGCCCCCGAGCTGGGACTCCCAGCTGGAGAACAGGCCCTCGCGGGCCCGGTCGGAGGTGGGGCGGGTGCCGGTGCCCGGCGGAACGGCCAGCCGCCGCCCGCCTGCGGCTCCGGCGATGACGCGGGTCATGGGTGCGGAATCCTCTGCGTGGGTGGGTGGGTGGACGTGGGAGGTGGGCGCGGGTTCGTGCCCCGATTCAGGCCCCGGGTTCAGGATCCCACGCGGCTCGGGGCCGTAGCGGGGGTCGTCGTGGCGTATCAGCCCTTGTCGAGGTATTCCTCCCGCTCCTCGTCCAGCAGGGCGTCCAGCGCTGTGCGCAGTTCCGGGTGGTCGGCCAGCTCCGGGTCGGCTGCGACCAGTGCGGTGGCCTCGTCGCGGGCCTCGGCGATGATCTCCTCGTCGTCGATGACGGCGAGCATCCGCAGCGAGGAGCGCACCCCGGACTGCGCCTGGCCCAGGACGTCGCCCTCCCGGCGCTGTTCGAGGTCGATACGGGAGAGCTCGAAGCCGTCGAGCGTCGCAGCGACGGCCTCCAGGCGGGCCCGCGCGGGGCTTTCGGGCGGCATGTCCGTCACCAGAAGACACAGGCCCGGTGCCGAGCCCCGGCCGACGCGGCCCCGCAGCTGGTGGAGCTGCGAGACGCCGAACCGGTCCGCGTCCATGATCACCATGCCGGTCGCGTTGGGCACGTTCACACCGACCTCGATGACCGTGGTGGCCACCAGCACATCGACCTCGCCCGCTGCGAACCGCCGCATCACCTCGTCCTTCGCCTCGGGCTGCATCCGCCCGTGCAGGGCAGCCACCCGGAGGCCGGCGAGAGGGCCGGAGGCGAGCTGGTCGGCGATGTCCAGGACGGCCAGCGGCGGGCGCTTCTCCTCGCTGTCGGCGCCCTCGTCCCCATCCGTCTCGCCTCCGGGAAGCTGCTCCTCGTACGCGGCCCGCTCTGCGGGCGCGCCCTTCGCCGGTGCCGTCTCCTCGTCGTCGCCGATCCGCGGGCAGACCACGTACGTCTGGTGGCCGGCCTCGGTCTCCTCGCGCACCCTCTCCCAGGCCCGGGTGAGGAAGTGCGGCTTGTCCCTGACGGGTACGACGTGGGTGGCGATCGGGGAGCGCCCGGCGGGGAGTTGGTCGAGAACGGAGGTCTCCAGATCGCCGAAGACCGTCATGGCGACGGTCCTGGGAATCGGCGTCGCCGTCATCACCAGCAGGTGCGGTGGTTGCTTGCCCTTGGAGCGCAGCGCGTCGCGCTGTTCGACGCCGAAGCGGTGCTGCTCGTCCACCACGACCAGGCCGAGGTCGTGGAAGGTGACCTTGTCCTCGATCAGCGCGTGGGTGCCCACGACGATGCCCGCCTCGCCCGTGGCCAGGTCCAGCAGCGCCTTGCGGCGGGCCGCGGCGCCCATCGAGCCGGTGAGCAGCACCACCTTGGTCCCCTGCTCGGCGCCACCCAGCTCCCGCCCGTCGCCCACCACCGCCCTTCGTTCGAAGCGCTTCGCGCTGCTGTGATGATTGGCCAGCTCGCCCATCATCTCCGTGATGGAGCGGTGGTGCTGCTGGGCCAGCACCTCGGTCGGCGCGAGCATCGCGGCCTGGCCGCCCGCGTCGACGGTGGCGAGCATGGCCCTCAGTGCCACCATCGTCTTGCCCGAGCCGACCTCGCCCTGGAGCAGCCGGTGCATGGGGTGCTCGGTGGCCAGGTCGGCGAAGATCTCCCGGCTGACCTCGCGCTGCCCGTCGGTGAGGGTGAACGGCAGCCGTGCGTCGAACGCGTCCAGCAGCCCGTCCGGGGTGGGCTGCCGCGGCACGGCGGGGAGTTCGGTCTCCTTGGCGCGCCGCCTGGCGAGGGCGACCTGGAGGACGAACGCCTCGTCCCACTTGAGCCGGGAGCGGGCCTCGGCGATGTCCGCCTTGCTGCGCGGCCGGTGGATCTTCTCGAACGCCTCGGGCAGCGGGATGAGTCCGCGCTGCTCGCGCAGCGCGTCGGGCAGCGGATCGGTCAGCCCGCGCCAGCCCGTCGCCTGCAGCGCGCCGAGCAGCATGCCGACGGACTGCTCGATGCTCCAGGACGAGAGCTGCTTGCACGCCGGATACAGCGGCAGCAGCGCGCCGGCGAACTGCTCGACCGTCTCCTGGTCGCTGTCCTCGTCCAGGAGTTTGTAGTCCGGGTGGGAGAGCTGGAGCTTGCGGTTGAAGACCCCCACCTTGCCCGCGAACATGCCGCGCTTGCCGGGCAGCAGCTGGCGCTGGTGGTAGTGGACGGAGCGGCCGAAGAAGACGAGCTGCAGCCGTCCGCTGCCGTCCGTCAGCGTGACCTCCAGGCGCTGGCCCTGGCCCCGGTTGAACTTGTGCACGCGCGCGTCGTGGACCCGGGCGACGACGGTGACGTGCTCGTCCAGCGGCAGCTCGGACAGCCGCGTCAGCTCGCCGCGCTCGGCATACCGGCGCGGGTAGTGGTGCAGCAGGTCGCCGACCGTGCGCAGCCCGAGGTGCTCGGACATCGCCTTGGCGGTGTTCCCGCCGAGCAGCGCCTTCAGCGGCTCCTGGAGAGGTTCGCTTCGCGTGGTCTGAGTCGAGGGCACGATTCCATCCTGCCGGACGGCTGTGACAGCGCCCACGTCACTCGCCAGGAGAGATCCCGTTCGGCCCGCCGATGCGCCACCCAGCCCGGCAGGGGCTACTCGACGCCGATCAGCAGCTGCGCCTCCCGCTGCCGCCCCTCGTAGACGACCGTGTCCACGGCGAGGTGGCTGGTGCGCACATACTGCTCCAGCGCCGCGGCGAGCCCCGCAGGGGCCTCCGCACCGACGACGAGGGTGACCAGCTCTCCCCCGGCCGCCAGCATCCGGCCCAGCACATCGGTCGCGACCTGCGCCGTCTCGCTGCCGATCAGTGCCACGTCCCCCTCGACGAGCCCGAGCACGTCCCCGGCCTGGCAGACGCCCGCGGTCGTCCACGACTGCCGCTCGGCGACGGTCACTTCGCCGTACCGGGTGGCACCGGCCGCCGAGGTCATGGTGACGACGTCCTCGTCGAAGCGGCGTTCGGGCTGGTGTACGGCAAGCGCCGCGAGCCCCTGGACGGCGGCCCGGGTGGGGATGACGGCGCACCTGATGCCCGCGGCGCGTGCCGCCTCGGCCGCTCGCGCCGCCACCGGGTGGAGCTCTGTCCCGTTGGGCAGCAGTGCCACCTCTGCGGCCCCTGTCGCGCGCACCGCGGCGAGCAGCGCGTCCTGCTGTACGGCTTCGGCGGCGGGCAGCACACCGGCGCCCGCCTGCCGGCACAGCGCGGCCAGCCCCTCCCCCGGTACGACAGCGACGACGGCACGCCCCCCGGCAGCCGGCTCCCGCACCGGTTCCGCCGCCTCACATGGCGCGGCGCTTTCCGTGCCCTCCTGGGCGCTCGGCAGGTGGGTGATGCGGATGCGGTACGGGTGCCCAGCGGCCAGGCCCGCCTCCACCGCGGCTCCGGCGTCGGCGACGTGGACGTGCACGCTCCACAGCCCCTCGCCGCCGCCGATGACCAGGGAGTCCCCGAGCGGGTCGAGCCGGTCGCGGAGTGCGTCGACGGCCTTGGGGTCGCCGGTCTCCAGGAGGTACATCACCTCGAACTCGGGGTGGAAGGGAGCCTGCGGCGACCCGTGGCCGGGAGGGACCGCCCCGGCAGGGCGCGGCGCCGGGCACGGGACGGGGCTCGCACCGGCTGCCGTCCCGGCCGGGGGCTCCTGCGGGACGCGCTCGCCCAGTGCCGCCCACAGCGCGGTCAGCAGCGCGGTGAGGCCCAGCCCGCCCGCGTCCACCACGCCCGCGCGGGCCAGGGCCGCCAGCCGGCCGGGGGTGGCGGCCAGCGCCTCGTACGCCGCGACGGCCGGATCGCCGCCCGCCTCGGCCGCGTCGGCGGCAGCCGCTGCCACCGTCAGCATCGTGCCCTCCACGGGGTGCGCGACAGCGGCGTACGCGGCACTCGCCCCGCTCCGCAGCGCACGCGGCAACGCCCCGGACGGACCGCCCGCCGCATCGCCGTGCTCGCCCTCATCGGCCCCATCGGCCCCATCGACTTCATCGACCTCATCAGCGAGGCCGTGGGCCATACCGCGCAGATACTCCGCCAGGATGGTGCCCGAGTTGCCCCTGGCGCCCAGCAGCGCAGCCCGTGCCATCGCACGCAGCGCCTCAGCGGCGGTCGGCTCCGCGCCATTGGCCGGGAGCGCCGCGACCGCCGCCTCGAAGGTGAGGCACAGATTGGTGCCGGTGTCGCCGTCCGCGACAGGGAAGACGTTGATGGCGTCCATACGCGCACAATGGGCGCGCAGCGATTCCCGGCCGAGGGCGCACCAGCGGCGTACCGCGGTGGCGTCGAGCGGTAGCGGCACGGCGGGACCTCCTCCAGGATCGGCGGGCTCGGCCCCCAGGGACAGGCAGGGCCGGGACGGCGGCCCGCCCACAGCGACCGGGGACGCGACCGGCGGCGTTGCGGGAAGGCTAGTGCGGGACCGGGCACAAGCCCAGGTCGGGGCGGGGACGGAGACCGGGGTTTCGCTGTTCGATACCGTCCGTTGTATGCTGCTCCGGTTGCCTGATCCGGATGTTTCGGTCCGGTCGGCAACGATCTCCCTGGCACAGCCGGTCATCTGGTCCTGCGTCGCCGGGATTCACCGTACGTGCATCTGAAGTCTTTGGAGTGACCCGTGGCTGCGAACTGCGACGTCTGCGGCAAGGGGCCGGAGTTCGGCAACAACATCTCCCACTCGCACCGCCGCACCCGCCGTCGCTGGAACCCGAACATCCAGCGCGTGCGTGCCGTGGTCGGCGGGACGCCGAAGCGCCTCAACGCCTGCACCTCGTGCATCAAGGCCGGCAAGGTGTCGCGCTGACGTCCTCGACGTAACGCAGCGCGGCTCACGCCGAGAGCCGAACGCAGAACCGGCCCGCTTGTGCGGGCCGGTTTTTGTGTTGTCCGGACGCCTGCACAGGGCCTGACGCGCACAGGCCCGGTCGGTTTCAGCCCCGCTCGCCCAGCCGCCACCCGTGGTCCACGGGGCCCAGCCCCGCACCCAGCGGGAAGCCCGCCGTGATGGCGCCCGTCGTGTACTCCTTCGCCGCCCGCGCGGCCTGCGCCACCGGCAGCCCTTTGGCCAGATACGAGGCCAGAGCGCTGGCCAGCGTGCAGCCTGTGCCGTGAGTGTGCCGGTTGTCGTGGCGGGGAGCGCGCAGCCAGTGCTCCTCCGTGCCGTCGGTGAGCAGGTCGACGGCTTCGCCGGGCAGGTGACCGCCCTTGATCAGCGCCCAGCGCGGCCCGTGGGCGAGCACGGCTGCCGCTGCCTCGCGCAGTCCCGTCTCGTCGGTGACCCGGACGCCCGTGAGCTGTGTGACCTCGTCCAGGTTGGGCGTGACGACGGTGGCGACCGGCAGCAGCGCCTTGCGCACCGACTCCACGGCGTCGCCGGCCAGCAGCGGGTCCCCGTGCTTGGAGACCCCCACCGGGTCGACGACCACTGGTGCCCCGGTTCCGGCCAGCAGCTCGGCGACGGTCTCCACGAGCGCGGCCGAGGCGAGCATCCCCGTCTTGACGGCCTGCACCCCGATGTCGTCGACGACGCTGCGGTACTGCGCGCGTACGGCCTCCACCGGGAGCTCCCAATAGCCCTGCACCCCGAGGGAGTTCTGCGCGGTGACGGCCGCGACCACGCTCATGCCGTGGGTGCCGAGCGCGAGCATCGTCTTCAGATCGGCCTGGATGCCGGCACCGCCGCCGGAGTCGGACCCGGCGACGGTCAGCACGCGGGGCGGCGCGCCGGCGCGGGAGTTCACATCGTCCATGGGGACGACGGTACTCAGCGCTCCGCTTCGTCGGAGAAGTGGTCCCAGCCGCCCGCCTTCGCCCAGGGCGCGCCGTCCACGGTCACGCGCGGGCGCGCGGAGGCACCCTGCACCTCGCCGATGACCCGCCAGCGCGCCGGGAGCTTCTGGTCGCGGGGGAAGGTGGCGACGATGGCGTGGTCCTCGCCCCCGGTGAGCACCCACTGGAGCGGGTCGACGCCCACGGCCTGCCCGATGTCGGCCATCTGTGCGGGAATGTCGAGGTCGGCCGAGCGGAGGTCGATCCGTACCTTGCTGGCCTCCGCGATGTGCCCCAGGTCGGCGATCAGGCCGTCGCTGACGTCGGTCATCGCGGTCGCGCCCAGCCCGGCGGCCGCGGGCCCGGCGTGGTACGGCGGCTCGGGGCGGCGGTGTGCCTCCACAAAGGCACGGGGCGAGCGGAAGCCGCGGGAGAGCACCGCGTGCCCGGCGGCCGACCAGCCCAGCCAGCCGGTGACGGCCACGACGTCGCCGGCCCGGGCGCCGGAACGGGTGACCGGCTCGCGGTTGCGCAGATCGCCCAGTGCCGTGATGGAGACGGCGATGCTGTCGCCGCGCACCACATCGCCGCCGACCACGGCCGAGGCGGCGACCTGCGCCTCGTCCCTGATGCCGTCCATCAGTTCGGTCGGCCAGTTAGCCGGGAGGTCGGCGGGGACGATCAGACCGAGCAGCAGCGCGGTGGGGACTGCGCCCATGGCGGCGATGTCGGCCATGTTCTGCGCCGCGGCCTTGCGGCCCACGTCGTACGCCGTCGACCAGTCGCGCCGGAAGTGCCGCCCCTCGATGAGGATGTCGGTGCTGGCGACGACCCGCCGGTCCGGGGCCGCCACCACCGCGGCGTCGTCCCCGGGGCCGATCCGTACGGCCGGAGTGCTGGTCAGCCGCGAGGTCAGCTCCCTGATGAGACCGAACTCCCCCAGCTGCCCCACGGTGCCCTTGGTCAGCCGCGCGGGGCCGTAGGGGGCCTCCGCCGCGGGCTGCGCAGGCTCGGAGGCGGTACCGCCGTTCACATCCCGCATTGCAGTGCCCCTTCGCTCACTTCGCTCATCTCGTGCATTCCCGCGCGTCGTCCACCCGCGCGTGCTGCGTGTCTGTCCGGTCCGCCGGCCACCCGCCGCGGTACGCCCCGCCGACGGCCGGCCATCCCGGCCCGTCCCGGCTTGCCGTCCCGGGTCCGTCCCTGCCTGCCGCGCCCACCCGCTGTCCCGGCCCCGCCCCCGGTCGCTGCCGGCCGTCCGGCCGCCATGACGGCGGCCCGGCGGTCTCCCGGTGGCAGGGGGGACGCGGTACGGTGGCGTTTCTCTCTCGCCCCGCATGATCCTCGCAGCCCCCGAGGAGGTTCCGTGGTCCAGGCGTACGTCTTGATTCAGACCGAAGTTGGCAAGGCTTCGACCGTCGCAGAGATCGTCTCCAAGATCCCCGGCGTGATCCAGGCCGAGGATGTAACGGGTCCGTACGATGTGATCGTGCGCGCCCGCGCCGACACCATGGACGACCTCGGTCGCATGGTGGTCGCCAAGGTCCAGCAGGTGGACGGCATCACCCGCACCCTGACCTGCCCCATCGTCCATCTCTAGGCCCCCCGTATGCTCGCCCGGTGAGCATTCGACGCCGGGCTGCCTCCCCTCGTTCCACCTCCGCCGCCCCCGCTGCCGCGGTGGGCGCGCTGATCGCCCTGGCCTCCCTGGTCACGGCAGGCTGCTCGGTCACCGGCGACGCGGGCCCCACCCCGCCCAGCCCTTCAGGCCGGGCCGCGAAGGTGTGCCGAGCGCTGCACGACGCGCTGCCGAAGCGGGTCGACGGACAACGGCGCGGCGAGGCCGACCCCGCCTCCGACTACACCGCCGTGTGGGGCGACCCGGCCATCGAGCTGCGCTGCGGCGTGCCCAAGCCCGCCAAGCTCACTCCTGGCAACGAAGAGTACAACCCCACCGCCGACGCGGCTGAGGTGAACCAGGTGTCCTGGCTGATGGAGAAGCAGGACGGCGGTTACCGCTTCACGACCACCAAGCGCGTCGCCTATGTGGAGTTGACCGTTCCGGACGACTACAAGCCCGAGGTCGAAGCGCTGGCGGACCTGAGCGACGCGGTCGAGAGCGCGGTGCCGAAGAAGGGCTGAGCGGCCCCTACCGCAGCCCCGTCCGGCGGTTGAGGGCCGACTGGATGAGGCGGTCGATCAGTTCGGGGTAGCTGACGCCGCTCTCATGCCACATGCGCGGGTACATCGAGATGGGCGTGAAGCCCGGCATCGTGTTGATCTCGTTGATGACGAACTCCCCGTCCTCGCACAGGAAGAAGTCCGCCCGCACCAGCCCCTCGCAGGAGGCCGCCTCGAAGGCACGTACGGCCAGCTCCTGCACCCGTGCGGTCTCCTGGTCGGTCAGCGGCGCGGGGACGATACCGGAGGCCGAGTCGATGTACTTCGCGTCGAAGTCGTAGAAGTCGTGGTCGCTGACCGGCGGGATCTCGGCGGGGACGCTGGCGCGCGGGCCGTCCTCGAACTCCAGGACGCCGCACTCGATCTCACGGCCCCGCAGCAGCGACTCCACGATGATCTTCGGGTCGTGCCGCCTGGCGGTCTCGACCGCCTCCTCCATCCCGCCCAGGTCGTCGACCTTGGTGATGCCCACGGAGGAGCCGGCGCGGGCGGGCTTGATGAAGACCGGCCAGCCGTTCTCGGAGGCGAAGTCCACGATCTTCTTGCGCGCCGCGGCGGGGTCGGTCTCCCACTCCCGGGGCCGCACGGTGACGTACGGGCCGACCGGCAGCCCGAAGGAGGTGAAGATCCGCTTCATGTACTCCTTGTCCATGCCGACGGCCGAGGAGAGCACCCCCGAGCCGACATAGGGCACCCCGGCCAGCTCCAGCAGCCCCTGGAGGGTGCCGTCCTCGCCGTACGGGCCGTGCAGTACGGGGAAGACGACGTCGATCTCGCCCAGCGCCTTCGGCATCTGCCCGGGCTCGGTGTGCACGACCTCGCGGCTGCCGGGCGAGAGGGGCAGTTGCACCCCGCCGGTGTCGGACTCGGACAGCTGCTCAACGGTGGGCAGCTTGCGGTCCTCGATGGCCATCCGGGCCGGATCGTCGGCTGCCAGCGCCCAGCGGCCGTCCGCGGTGATGCCGATGGGCAGCACCTCGTACTTTTCGCGGTCGATGGCGCCGAGCACCGCGCCGGCCGTGAGGACGGAGATCTGGTGCTCTGAGTTGCGTCCGCCGAAGACGACGGCGACTCGGGGCTTGGGTGCGGGGCTCTGGCTGCTCATATCGCTGGGACTTTACCGCGTCGTAGCCGCGCTGCCGACGCGGACGCCCCCGTGGCGCCCGGACCCCGTGCGGACCCCGCCCGAGCGGGCGTCCGGCCCAGGGTCCGGCCTGCGCTCAGGCCCGTTCGGGCTTGGCACTGCGGGACATCAGCTCCTTGAGGGCCACGAGCGGCGGCTTGCCCTTGTGGACGATCCCGACCACGGTCTCGGTGATCGGCATCTCCACCCCGTGCCGCCGCGCCAGGTCCAGCACGGACTGGCAGGACTTGACGCCCTCCGCGGTCTGCTCGGTGACCGCGATCGTCTCCTGGAGGGTCATGCCCCGGCCGAGGTTGGTGCCGAAGGTGTGGTTGCGGGACAGCGGCGAGGAGCAGGTGGCCACCAGGTCGCCCATGCCCGCCAGCCCGGCGAAGGTGTGCGCCTCGGCGCCCATGGCCATGCCCAGCCGGGTGGTCTCGGCCAGGCCCCTGGTGATCAGCGACGCCTTGGAGTTGTCGCCAAGACCCATCCCGTCGGCGATGCCCACCGCCAGCGCGATGACGTTCTTCACGGCGCCGCCCAGCTCGCAGCCGACCACGTCCGTGCTGGTGTAGGGCCGGAAATACGGCGTGTGGCAGGCGCTCTGCAGGGCGCGTGCCGCCTCCTCGTCCACGCAGGCGGCGACCGCGGCGGCGGGCTGCCGGGCGGCGATCTCACGAGCGAGGTTGGGCCCGGTCACCACGGCGACCCGCTCCGCGGGGACCCCGGCCACCTCCTCGATGACCTCGCTCATCCGCTTGGCCGTGCCCAGTTCGATGCCCTTCATCAGCGAGACGAGCACCGTGCCCGGGTGCAGCAGCGGGCGCCAGGACTCCAGATTGGCGCGGAGCGTCTGGGAGGGCACGGAGAGGACCGTGAACTCCGCGTCCCTGGCGGCTTCGGCGGGGTCGGTGGTGGCCCGCACCCCGGCGGGGAGTTCGGTGTCGGGGTGGTATCCGGGGTTGCGCCTCTTGGTGTTGATGGCCTCGACGACCTCGGCCCTGCGGCCCCAGAGGGTGACCTCCACCCCGGCGTCGGCGAGCACCATCGCGAAGGCGGTGCCCCAGGAGCCGGTGCCGAACACGGCGGCCTTCCTCGGGTGTTCCTCCTGCCGCCTGTCCTGCCGGCTCACGCGTTCTTCTCTCCCTCTGCCGCCTCGGCCGCGGCCGGCGGCTGACCGGCCGGCTGGTGCTCCGCGTCCACCTCGCGTGCCTCGGGCGGGTGCTCCGGGGTGGCCCGCTGCTCGCGCCTGCGGACCGCCGCCTTGCGCATGTCGTACCGCTCCGCGGGCACGGCCTCGCCGCGGATGACGGCGAGCTGCTCGGTGACGGCATCCATCATGACGTCCGTGACCTCGCGGAGCACCTCAGCGGTGGGCTCCCGGTCGTAGAACGCCGACAGATCCAGCGGCGGTCCCGCCTGCACGGTGAGGGTCTTGCGCGGGAAGAGCCGCAGCTTCTTCTCCTTGGCGTACGGCGGCATCGCGAGGTTGGCGCCCCACTGTGCGACCGGGATGACGGGCGCCCTGGTCATCAGCGCGACGCGGGCGGCGCCGGTCTTGCCGGTCATCGGCCACATCTTCGGGTCGCGGGTGAGGGTGCCCTCCGGGTAGAAGGCGACGCACTCGCCCTTCTCGATGGCCTCCACGGCCGCCCGGAAGGCGCCCACCGCGTCGGCGGACTCGCGGTACACAGGGATCTGCCCGGTGCCGCGCATCGCGGCGCCCACGAATCCGCCCTTGAACAGCCCCACCTTGGCCAGGAACCGCGGGACGCGGCCGGTGTTGTACTGGAAGTGCGCGTAGGAGAGCGGGTCGAGATACGAGTTGTGGTTGACGACGGTGATAAAGCCGCCGTCCTGCGGAATGTGCTCCATTCCGCGCCAGTCCCGCTTGAAGAGCAGGACCAGCGGTGGTTTCAGCAGGAACGCCGCAAGGCGGTACCAGAAGCCGATCCTCCTGCGTTTACCGTCACTCCCCGGCATTGCGCGCCCCCTTCGGCTCGGCTTTTCCGGCCGATGGTCCTGGGGTTGCTCCCGGGGCGGACACGGTTTGGCGGGACACCCGGACACCATCTCCTTAGGGGGCTCCTTGTGGGGCCCTTCCTCTGGGGGCAAATCGACAACCGCACAAGTGTCGCCGCGGACTGCCTCGCTGTCGAGCACACTGTCCGTGCTCAACTGTGGGGCACACGGTAACCCCACCCCCGTCGCGCCGCCCGGCAGCAGGCGAGAATGGGGCCGATGAAGCCACATGTGACGCCCGTGACGTGGACTCTTGTGGTGCCGTTGAAGCCGCTCTCCCGGGCCAAGAGCCGGCTCGCGGGCGCCGCGGCGGGCCCCGCACTGCCCGAGCTGGCGCTGGCGTTCGCGCAGGACACCGTCGGCGCGGCGCTCGCCTGCCCGGCGGTGCGCGATGTGGTGGTTGTCACGGACGATCCGCTGGCCGCCGGCGAACTGCGTGCCCTTGGCGCGCGCCCGGTGCCCGATCTGCCGGGCGACGGGCTGAACGCGGCGCTGACACACGGAGCCGCGGCCGCGCGAGCCACGGACCCCGCTGCGGCCGTCGCAGCGCTGAACGCCGATCTCCCCGCGCTACGGCCCGCGGAATTGGAGCGGGTACTGAATGCGGCTTCCGGATTTTCCCGTGCTTTTCTTCCCGACGCCGCGGAAATCGGCACAACTGTGCTGACGGCGCTGCCGCAGACCGAGCTTTCCCCCGCTTTCGGCGGCCCCTCACGGGCCAGGCACCGGGCCTCGGGCGCGGTGGAACTGCCCGTCTCGGGCGTTTCCAGCGTGCGGCAGGACGTGGACACGCCTGAGGACCTGCGAGCCGCGCTCGCACTGGGTGTCGGCGAATTCACCTCGGCGCTGCTGGCCGGGCCCGTCCCTGGGCCGGGCCGCTAGGCTGCCGGTATGCAGGCCACGGCGTACACCTACGACCCGGAGTCCCGGTCCGGCAGCGTGCTGCTGGACGACGGCACCCCGCTCCCCTTCGAGGCCCCCGCCTTCGACGCGGGCGGCCTGCGCCTGCTACGCCCCGGGCAACGGGTCCGCATCGAACTCGAGGGCGAAACCGAGGGCGAAACCGGATCCCGCCGCATCACCCTGGTGACGCTCCAGACGATGTGAGGGCGGCCCGTCCGGGGCCGACTCCGCGGGAACGCACAGGCGGACGCCCGGAAACACGCCGCGGGCCGGGCTCCCCCGAGGGAGCCCGGCCCGGCGCTGGCGTTGCGGCCTGCAGCCGCTCATGGGTGTTGCTGCCCCACCGGCGGCGGTGCCGCCCATGGGAGGGATCGTTTCGTCGCTGTCTGCGCAGCGACCGGCTTACCTCCTGCGCGACGTGGTCTTCTTCGCGGTGGTCTTGCGTGCCGACGTCTTACGCGCGGGCGCCTTGGTGGCGGTGGTCTTGCGCGCCGGGGCCTTCTTGGCCGTGGTCTTGGCCGGGGCCTTCTTGGCGGTGGTCTTCTTTGCGCCGGTGGTCTTCTTCGCCGGAGCCTTCTTCGCCGTGGTCTTCTTCGCCGGTGCGGCCTTCTTGGCCGTCGTCTTCTTGGCCGGTGCGGCCTTCTTGGCCGTGGTCTTCTTGGCGCCCGCCTTCTTGGCCGTGGCCTTCTTGGTGGCGGTGCCACCGGAGAGGCTGCCCTTGGGGGCCTTCTTGACCGCGACATCGTTCTTGGGGAGCTTCTTCGCTCCGCTCACCAGGTCCTTGAAGCCCGCACCGGCGCGGAAGCGCGGTACGGAGGTCTTCTTGACCCGCACCCGCTCGCCGGTCTGCGGGTTGCGGGCGTAACGGGCCGGTCGGTCGACCTTCTCGAAAGAGCCGAAGCCGGTGACCGAAACACGCTCACCGGCGACGACCGCGCGAACGATCGCGTCCAGGACTACATCGACCGCATCCGCGGCCTGCTGACGTCCACCGAGGTCATCTTGGATAGCTTCAACGAGCTGCGCCTTGTTCACGTCTTCCCCTTCGGAGACATTGCCGGAACGAATGTGTTCAGCTTTTTCGCACGTTAGGCAGATATATACCGCAAATCAAACACGAAACGGGCGAATCACCCTTGTGCCGCAACGAACTCGCCCGTCACGGAGTTCCGTCCGCGCACACGTCCCCTTGCCCTGCGCTGAATCGCCCCTCGTCGACGTCGGCCATCAGGCGCTCCAGACGCCGTTCGGCGTCGGCGAGATCGTGTTTGGAAGCCGCGGTGATGACGAGCAGCCTCCGGGTCAACGGCACCCGTGCGCTCTGCGGAATTTGCGGGGAGCGCACCCGGGAGTGCGCTTCCTTGAGTCGGGCGGCGAGTCGGTCGTAGAGCTCCAGTTGACCGTCGCGTTCCATGCGGTGATTGTGCCATCTGGGGTGAGTTGTCGCTTCCAGCGGGTCAGCGTAGGGCGGGGACGTTGCGAGGTGTAGGCACCAACTCCGCTGGGCAGAGCCTTTGTTGACACCTCGCGTCGAGTCGTGCGGGCGAGTCGCGCGCGGCACTGTGCCTTAGTGCGACAGGAGCCGACGTCAAGACTAATTCACGTCATTCGTGAGCGCACGTGTGCGCGCATACGTGCCGCATACAGCCGCATCGCCATCACGCGCCGCACACAGCACCGCGCCCCCGCCGGATGCGGCGGGGGCGCGGTGGCGCAGCAGCGCTTTGAGGGTGCCTCAGGCGGCGAGTGTGCGCGGTTTGAAGGAGGCCCTGGACTTCTCGAAGTCCGCGATGGCGTCCTCGTTCTTCAGGGTGAGGCTGATGTCGTCCAGCCCTTCCAGCAGCCGCCAGCGGGCGTTCTCGTCCAGTTCGAAGTCCGCCTCGACACCGGGCGCCACGACCTTGCGCCGCACCAGGTCCACGGTCACCTCGGTGGCCGGGTCGCCCTCGGCCAGCTCCCACAGCGCGTCCACCATCTCCTGCGGCAGCACCACTGTGAGCAGGCCGTTCTTGAGCGAGTTGCCGCGGAAGATGTCGGCGAACCGCGAGGAGATGACGGCCTTGAAGCCGTAGTTCTGCAGCGCCCACACGGCGTGCTCGCGGGAGGAGCCCGTGCCGAAGTCGGGGCCTGCGACCAGCACCGTTCCGCCCTGGTAGGCGGGCTGGTTGAGCACAAACTCCGGGTCCTTGCGCCACGCCTCGAACAGGCCGTCCTCGAAGCCGTCGCGGGTGACCTTCTTGAGCCAGTGGGCCGGGATGATCTGGTCGGTGTCGACATTGCTGCGGCGCAGCGGGACGGCCCGGCCGGTGTGTGTGGTGAAGGCTTCCATCTCTTCGTCTCCCTTGAGCTTCTTCGGCCCGTCGGCCCCGTCAGGCAACAGCCGGTTCGCGTACGTCAGCCAGGTCGGCCGGCGAGGCCAGGTGGCCCAGCACCGCAGTGGCCGCCGCCACCTGGGGCGAGACCAGATGGGTACGGCCGCCCTTGCCCTGCCGGCCCTCGAAGTTGCGGTTCGAGGTGGAGGCGGCGCGCTCACCCGGCTGGAGCTGGTCGGGGTTCATGCCCAGGCACATCGAGCAGCCCGCGTGCCGCCACTCGGCGCCCGCCGCGGTGAACACCTTGTCCAGGCCCTCCTCGACGGCCTGCAGCGCCACCCGTACGGAGCCGGGGACCACCAGCATCCGTACGCTGTCGGCGACCTTGCGGCCTTCCAGCACCGAGGCGGCCGAACGCAGGTCCTCGATACGGCCGTTGGTGCACGAGCCGACGAAGACGGTGTCGACGGAGACCTCGCGCAGCGGCTGACCGGCGGTCAGCCCCATGTAGTCCAGGGCCTTCTCGGCTGCGTACCGCTCACTCGCGTCCTGGAAGGAGGCCGGGTCGGGCACCGCGTGCGACAGCGGAGCGCCCTGGCCGGGGTTGGTGCCCCAGGTGACGAACGGTGCCAGCTCGGCCGCGTCGATGACGACCTCGTGGTCGAAGACGGCGTCCTCGTCGGTGCGCAGCGTCTTCCAGTAGGCGACGGCCTCGTCCCAGTCGGCGCCCTGGGGGGCGTGCTCGCGGCCCTGGACGTAGGCGAAGGTGGTCTCGTCCGGGGCGATCATCCCGGCGCGGGCGCCCGCCTCGATGGACATGTTGCAGATCGTCATCCGGGCTTCCATCGACAGCTTCTCGATGGCCTCGCCGCGGTACTCGATCACATAGCCCTGGCCGCCGCCGGTGCCGATCTTGGCAATGATGGCGAGAATCAGGTCCTTGGCGGTGACGTCCTCGGGCAGCTCGCCGTTCACGGTGACCGCCATGGTCCTGAACGGCGCCATCGGCAGTGTCTGGGTGGCGAGCACATGCTCCACCTGCGAGGTGCCGATCCCGAAGGCCAGCGCGCCGAACGCACCGTGCGTGGAGGTGTGGCTGTCGCCGCAGACCACCGTCATCCCCGGCTGGGTCAGTCCCAGCTGCGGTCCCACGACGTGGACAACGCCCTGCTCGACATCGCCGAGCGGGTGCAGCCGTACTCCGAAGTCCGCACAGTTCTTGCGCAGCGTCTCCAACTGGGTGCGGGAGACCGGGTCGGCGATGGGCTTGTCGATGTCGAGCGTGGGGGTGTTGTGGTCCTCGGTCGCGATGGTCAGATCCGTGCGCCGCACGGTCCGGCCGGCCTTGCGGAGGCCGTCGAACGCCTGCGGACTGGTCACCTCGTGGAGCAGGTGCAGATCGATGAAGAGAAGGTCCGGCTCGCCTTCCGCGCGCCTGACGACATGGTCGTCCCAGACTTTCTCCGCGAGTGTGCGTCCCATCGCATTCCCTCCGGCCGGCAGCGCCGCCGACCACATGTCGAGACCAGTCCCCACCACTGAAATGTGGCGGCCGTCTCCCAAGGTTGGCGGGTCGCTGGGAAAATTGAACTTGCGTTTCACACTCTGAGACGTGAGTATCGACGCATGGACAACTCTAGCGGCGTCGGCGTTCTCGACAAGGCAGCTCTGGTACTGAGCGCTCTGGAGTCCGGTCCGGCCACCCTCGCCGGGCTGGTCTCAGCGACCGGTCTCGCGCGCCCCACGGCGCACCGGCTCGCGGTGGCTCTCGAGCACCACCGCATGGTGGCCCGCGACATGCAGGGCCGTTTCATCCTCGGCCCGCGGCTGGGCGAGCTCGCCGCAGCCGCGGGCGAGGACCGGCTGCTCGCGGCTGCGGGCCCGGTACTCACTCACCTACGCGATGTGACCGGCGAGAGCGCCCAGCTCTACCGGCGCCAGGGCGATATGCGCATCTGCGTCGCCGCCGCCGAACGCCTCTCCGGCCTGCGTGACACCGTGCCGGTCGGCTCCACGCTGCCGATGAAGGCGGGCTCCGCGGCACAGATCCTGATGGCCTGGGAGGAGCCCGAGCGGCTGCACCGCGGCCTCCAGGGCGCCCGGTTCACCGCCACCGCGCTCTCGGGCGTACGGCGCCGGGGCTGGGCCCAGTCGATCGGCGAGCGGGAGCCGGGCGTCGCCTCCGTCTCCGCGCCCGTACGCGGCCCCTCCAACCGCGTGGTGGCCGCCGTCTCCGTCTCCGGCCCCATCGAGCGGCTGACCCGCCACCCCGGCCGGATGCACGCGCAGGCCATCGTGGATGCCGCGGCCCGCCTCAGCGAATCGCTGCGCAGGCCCGGCTGAACAGTCCGGGCATGCGGTGCCCACGACGCCGGCCACCGCATGCCCGACTTGCTGCACACCAGGGGGCTCGCCCACCTGTTCCGCACGCCGGAGGGCTCGCCCTCCGGTTCCGCCGCCGTGGGGCCCCGGCGGTGTCCGCGCACCGGCGACCGGCGGCCTTCCTGTCGACCCGCTGTCCGGCGCCGAATGCCGCTGCAGGCCGTGGCACGATCTGCCCCGCTCCCCCGCACCTGGCGCGTACGGCGCCGTGCGACCTCGCAGCGAAACGCCGCCGCCGCGAAACCCCGTCCTACGGAGCGCCGCCCGCGACAAAGGGCGGACCCGCGTGCGATACGTCACGCCGCCGCTATCCGCTGGCGAGCCCGGTCGCCCCGGGTGGCGACCGGCGCCGAGCCGTACGCGGACGCGAGTCCGTATTCGGGCATGTCGACGTAGACGGACTCATAGCTGCCCGCCGGGACCCGGTAGGTCTCGTGCCAGACGCCCACGCTGCCCCGGCTCTTCTTGATCCGGCGGTTGAACGCAGTCCATGCGGGACGGTGCGCCTTGCCCTGGGCCACCGCGTAGTCGAAGAGCTGCTCCGTGGAGCGCCAGTACTGCACCACTGCGAACTCGCGCGGGCTGCTCACCACATAGCGGGCCGAGATCAGACCGCTGGAGTCGTCGGCGCCCAGTTCGCGCAGCATCCGGGGCATCGCCAGCAGCGCCGGCAGCCAACTGCGCACCGCTCGCAGCCGGTTGATCCGCATGCCGATCAGGAAGACGACCACCTCCCCGTCCGCGTCCGCCGTCCTGCGTCCCTCGATCACCTTGCTGCCCATGGAACCCCCCTCGGCCGTGCTGCCAACTGTGTCGGATAGTGACGCTATCCATGCTTAGATAGTGCCACTATCTCGAGCAAAGTGCCAGCGGGATACCGGCACGAGAGGCAAAGGAAGCAAGCACCGAGAGAGGAGCCCGAATGCGGCTGGCCGAGTTGAGCGCACGCAGCGGCGTCCCCACAGCCACGATCAAGTTCTATCTGCGCGAGGGACTGCTGCCTTCCGGCGAGCGGATCAGCGCCACTCAGGCCGACTACGGCGGGGAACACCTGCACAGGCTGCGGCTGGTGCGCGCGCTGATCCAAGTGGGCCGGATGCCGGTGGCCACGGCCCGCGAAGTGCTGGCCGCCGTCGACGACACCGAGCTCGATCAGCACTCCCGGCTGGGTATCGCTGCCTGGTCGCTCCCCGGGCCGGCGCAGGGACCGAATCCCGGTGAGGAGGACGACGCCGCCACACAGACCGCACGGCAGGAGATCGACGGTCTGCTGGAACACCTCGGGTGGGAAGAGTTCGGGCCCGGCACCCCCGCCTACGAGACGCTTCTGCACGCCGTCGCCACGCTCATCCGGCTCGGCTACCCCTGTGAGGCTCCTCATCTGCGGCGGTTGGCACAGATCGCGGCGCAGGTCGCCGAGGCGGATCTGGACCTGCTGGAGGGTCTGCCCAGTGAAGTCGAGCAGGTGGAGGCGAGCGTGGCGCTGACCGTGCTCTACGAGCCGGTGCTGCTGAGTCTGCGGCGGCTGGCGCAGGCGGAGGAGTCCGCGCGGCGGTTCGGCGGCTGAGACCCGGCGTATGCGGGACGAGCCCTCGGCGCGGAGCCCCACACAACCGAGCCCTCCACACCCGAGCCCGCACACGACTGAGCCCCCGCACCAAAAGTGCGGGGGCTCAGTGGATCGAGTACCCCCGACCGGATTCGAACCGGCGCTACCGCCTTGAGAGGGCGGCGTGCTAGGCCGCTACACAACGGGGGCCCTATCTGTGATTCCGGCCTCGGGCCTGCCGACCTCGGACGGAATCCGTACCCCCGACCGGATTCGAACCGGCGCTACCGCCTTGAGAGGGCGGCGTGCTAGGCCGCTACACAACGGGGGCTCGATCTCGCAGAACGTGAACAGAATGAACCGAACGCGGATCTTGCTGGGCTACCAGGACTCGAACCTAGACTAACTGAACCAGAATCAGTCGTGCTGCCAATTACACCATAGCCCACCGAAACGCAACCCCCTGTGGGGATTTTGTTTGGGTGGCCGCCTCCGGTTCCAGCCTTTGCGGCCTGCCCCGTTCGGCGACAGGAAGAACATTACCTGATGGCGGACGGTGCTCCAAAACGAGTTCCCGCTGCCCGCTGAGGGGCACCGTCCCCACCACAGCGGCTACGAACCGAGCTTGGCCAAGGCCGCGTCGATGCGTTCCAGAGTGCGGTTCTTGCCCAGGACCTGGAGGGATTCGAAGAGGGGCAGGCCGACGGTGCGGCCGGTGACCGCGACCCGGACCGGGGCCTGGGCCTTGCCCAGCTTGAGGCCGTGCTCCTCACCGGCGGCCAGGACGGCCTCCTTGAGGGCTTCCGGGGAGCTCCAGTCGGCGGTCTCCAGCTTGCCGCGTGCCGTGCGCAACAGGGCGTCCGAGCCCTCCTTCATCGCCTTCTGCCAGGACTTCTCGTCCTCCACCGGCCGGTCGAGGAAGAGGAAGTCGACGTTGTCGGTGATGTCGGCCAGCACGGTCAGCCGGGTCTGGGCCAGCGGGGCCAGTTCCTCGAACGCCTGCTGCGAGAAGTTCGCCTCGCCCCAGGGGGCGTGCGGGGCCTTCAGCCATGGCTCGCAGGCGGCGATGAAGTCCTTCAGCGGCATCTCCCGCAGATGCGTGGCGTTGATGGCCTCGCACTTCTTCAGGTCGAAGCGCGCCGGGTTGGAGTTGACCTCGTGGATGTCGAAGGCCGCGACCATCTCGTCCATGGAGAAGATGTCGCGGTCCTCGGCGATGGACCAGCCCAGCAGCGAGAGGTAGTTGAGCAGGCCGGCGGGGAGGAAGCCGCGCTCCCGGTAGAGGTTGAGGGAGGACTGCGGATCGCGCTTGGAGAGCTTCTTGTTGCCCTCGCCCATGACGTAGGGCAGATGGCCGAATTCCGGGATCCGCTTGGCGATGCCCAGCTCCATCAGCGCCTTGTACAGCGCGATCTGCCGCGGGGTGGAGGAGAGCAGGTCCTCGCCGCGCAGTACGTGCGTGATGTCCATCAACGCGTCGTCAACCGGGTTGACCAGCGTGTACAGCGGGGCGCCGTTGGTGCGCAGGATGCCGTAGTCGGTCACGTTCTCCGGCTGGAAGGTGATCTCGCCACGCACCAGGTCGGTGAAGGTGATCGGCTCGTCCGGCATCCGGAAGCGGACGACGTGGCTGCGGCCCTCGGCCTCGTAGGCGGCGATCTGTTCACCGGTCAGCTCGCGGCAGCGGCCGTCGTAGCCGGAGGGGCGGCCCTCCTTGCGGGCCTGTTCGCGGCGCTGTTCCAGCTCCTCGGCCGTGCAGTAGCAGGGGTAGGCGTAGCCGCCGTCCAGCAGCTTGCGCGCGACGTCCGCGTAGATGTCCATCCGCTGGGACTGGCGGTAGGGGCCGTGCGGGCCGTCCACCTCCGGGCCTTCGTCCCAGTCGAGGCCCAGCCAGCGCATCGCGTCCAGCAGCTGCTCGTAGGACTCCTCGGAGTCGCGCGCCGCGTCGGTGTCCTCGATGCGGAAGACCAGGGTGCCGCCGGTGTGCCGGGCGTACGCCCAGTTGAACAGGGCGGTACGGACCAGACCCACGTGGGGGTTACCGGTCGGTGAGGGACAGAAACGTACGCGGACATCCGTGCCCGCGGTCCCTTCCCTCCCGGAGAACTCAGTAGTCACGCTTGATCACCTTGTTGGTGAGAGTGCCGATTCCTTCGATGGTGACGGCGACCTCGTCGCCGACGTTCAGGGGGCCGACGCCCGCGGGCGTGCCGGTGAGGATGACGTCGCCGGGGAGCAGGGTCATGGCCTGGGTGATGTGGACGATCAGGTCCTCGATGGGCCGGATCATCTCGCTGGTGCGGCCCAGCTGGCGCTGTTCGCCGTTGACCGTGCACATGATGCCGACGTCCGCCGGGTCCAGCTCGGTCTCCGTCCAGGGGCCCAGCGGACAGGAGCCGTCGAAGCCCTTGGCGCGGGCCCACTGGTTCTCCGTGCGCTGCACATCACGCGCGGTGATGTCGTTGGCGCAGGTGTAGCCGAGGATGACGTCCTTGGCGCGTTCGCGCGGCACGTCCTTGCACAGCCGGCCGATGACCACGGCCAGCTCCGCCTCGTGGTGCAGCTCGTTGGAGAAGGACGGGTAGCCGATCGGGTCGTTGGGACCGATCACCGAGGTGGACGGCTTGAGGAAGGTGACCGGGAGCTCGGGCACCTCGTTGCCGAGCTCCTTGGCGTGTTCGGCGTAGTTCCTGCCGATGGCCACCACCTTGTTGGGCAGCGTGGGCGGCAGGATGCGGACCTTGCTCATGGGGAGCTTCTGGCCCGTGCGCTCGAACTCTGCGAAGGGGTGGCCCTTGATGATGTCGAGGACGGGGCCCTCGGGGGTTGAGGGCTCGCCCTCGACGACGCCGAAACCTACGGTTCCGTCCAGGGAGAATCTTGCGATGCGCACGGGGGTCCTTCGGTGCCGGTTCCAATGGCTGGGACCCCAGCGTATTCCACGGGGTGTGCCGGGCGGGGCGGGGTTGTCCGTGCCCCCTCCCCGCCGCTCCCGTTCCTTCGGGGCGGTGCCCCGCCGCTAGCGCAGCCGCGCCATCAACGCGTGCTCCACCAGCGTGATCAGCGCGCTCTTGGCGTCGGCGCGGTGGCGGGCGTCCGTGGTGATGATCGGGGCGTCCGGGCCGATCTGCAGGGCTTCGCGGACCTCTTCGGGCGAGTAGGGCTGGTGGCCGTCGAAGCCGTTGAGGGCGATCACGAACGGCAGCCCGCTGTTCTCGAAGTAGTCCACCGCGGGGAAGCAGTCCGCCAGCCGGCGGGTGTCCACCAGCACGACGGCGCCGATCGCGCCGCGCACCAGGTCGTCCCACATGAACCAGAACCGGTCCTGACCCGGCGTACCGAACAGATACAGGATCAGGTCCTGGTCCAGGGTGATACGGCCGAAGTCCATGGCCACCGTGGTGGTGGTCTTGTCCGCCGTGTGGGTCAGGTCGTCGATACCGGCCGAGGCAGAGGTCATCACGGCCTCGGTGCGCAGCGGGTTGATCTCCGAGACCGCACCGACGAAGGTCGTCTTGCCCACGCCGAATCCGCCGGCCACCACGATCTTCGCGGAGGTCGTCGAACGGGCTGTCGTACCCCCGACGGGCCCGGCGCTAGAGCTTCCGAAGTCCACTGAGCACCCTTTCGAGCAGTGTCACGTCTGGTTGACCGTCGGCGGTGGTCTCGTCACCGCCAGGCTGGTGGATGGCGACGAGTCCGGCCTCGGCCAGGTCGGCGACGAGGATCCGGGCGACGCCGAGCGGGATGGTCAGAAGTGCCGAGATCTCGGCAACCGACTTGATCTCGTAGCACAGGCGGCAGATCCGCTGGTGCTCCGGGAGCTGGCCCTGGAGCTGCGAGGTCTCCGCCGTGGTGTGCACCAGCGCCTCGATGGCGAGCTGGTAGCGGGGACGGGTCCGGCCACCCGTCATCGCGTACGGACGCACCAGCGGCTGCTGCGGCGGCGGGGACTGCTCGGCGGCGCGCTGGGTGCCTGCCGTGCTGTCCCCGGGCGCCGGCTGCACCGGCTGGATACGGGTCTGGGGGTTCTGCTGGTGTTGCGGCTGCCGCTGCGGGGGCGGCGCGCCGTGCGGCGGCTGCCCTCCCTGCTGCGGCTGGTGCGGAGGCCGGCCTCCGTGCTGCGGCTCGCCGCCGTGCTGCTGCGGCGCGGTGTGCTGCGGGTGCGTGCCGTGCTGCTGCCCGCCGGGCTGCTGGGGGTGCGGGCCGGCCGACCGCTGGACGTGCTCGCTCGGGGCCGAGGGGAAGTTGAAACGGTTCAGGAACGGCGCGTCCCCGCCCGGGGCCGCGGCCGACTGGACGTCCTGCGGCTGGTCGGCATGACCACTGCCGTACGACGACGGACCTCCTGGGGGCGTTGCCACGTTTCCTCCTCCGACTCACGGACATACGGCCGTTGCGCTCACGGCACCTTATGGCGCCCCGGCCGCGTTGCGCACCGCCACGGGACAGTTGTGCCCTAGTTGAGAAGACTGCCCTGCAGTTCCGCTCGCAGATCCGGGGTGAGGACCCCTCCGGCACGGTCGACCAGCAGCGCCATCTCGTACCCCACCAAGCCGATGTCGGCCTCGGGGTGCGCGAGGACGGCCAGCGAGGAGCCGTCGGAGATGGACATGATGAAGAGGAATCCCCGCTCCATCTCCACAACCGTCTGGTTGACCCCACCGCCCTCGAAGATCCTGGATGCGCCCGCCGTCAGCGAGGTGAGCCCCGAAGCGACCGCCGCCAGCTGGTCGGCGCGGTCCCGCGGGAAGCCCTCGGACATCGCGAGCAGGAGTCCGTCGGCGGAGACCACCACGGTGTGGGACACCCCGGGGGTGTTGTCCACGAAGTTGGTGATCAACCAGTTCAGGTTCTGCGCCGCCTGGCTCATCGGGCTCACACTAACGCTCCTGATCGTAGGTGCTGCCGGGGCCGAAGCCCTGTCGGTCATTCTGGTTGGCATCGCCCGCCGTGCGCCCCTGGCGCACGCCGCGGTGCAGGTTGCTCAGTCTGCCGCGCACGTCCTCGGGCGCGCGGGAGACCGAGGGGCCACCCCGCGGGCTGTCCTCCGCGGCGCCCGCGACCAGATTGGCCCTGGGCACCCGGCGCGGCAGTCCGGACGAGGTGACACCGCCGGACTGCGGGGCACGCAACTGACCCGCCTTGTTCCAGCGTTCGTCGTTCTCGCTCCACCGGTGGGTTCCGCTTTCCTCCTGCGACGGCTGTCCCGCGGACTCCCCGGCCGGGGCTTCCCAACCCTGTGCGGGGGCCTGATGCTGCGCTTCCGCATCCCCGTCCTGCTGCTGTCGCCCCGGGTCACGCCGCGGGAGGCCCGCTTCGGTCGTGGTGCGACTGCCGTTCGGGAGGGAACCCGGACGGTCGAAACCTACACGGTCAGCCTCCCCCTGGGGAACGCCAGGAGAAGATTCCGCTTCCAGCTGCGGCGAGGTGTACTCGCCCTCGTGGCCGGACTGTTGGTGCTGCGGGGGCTGCTGGCCGGCGGGGCCGTCGTAGGGCTGTCCGTAGCCCTGGCCGTATCCCGCGTCGAAGCCGCCGCCATAGCCGCCGGTGTACTGCTGCGCGGCGATCTCGCCGGTCCGCTCGTACCCGTCGTAGCCCTCATAGCCCTCGTACCGCTGCGGGTACGGATCGCTCTGCTGCTGGTACGGGTCGCCCTGCGGGTACGCGTCGTACGGCTGCTGCGCCTGCGGAGGGGAGTCCTGCCGCGGCTCCTGAGGGAGCTGGGCCTGGGGCTGCTCGGGCTGCGGCGGGGGTTGTTGCAGCGGCTGCTGCGGTTGCTGGGACTGTGGTGCCTCCAGCGCGGCGCGGCGCTCCTCGCGGAACCGCGAGCGGCCCACCGAGCCGAGCGGCAGGGACTGCTCGCCGGAGCCGTACTGCGAGTCGTCGAAGCCCAGTTCTGCGGCGGAGCGGGAGTCGAGCGCGCTGGGCTCGCGAGGCTGCTCGGGGACGATCCGGGAGACGGTGAAGTCCTCCTCGGAGTCCTCCTCCCCTCCCCCGCCGTGGGTGATGGCGTCGGGCAGCATCACCAGCGAGGTGGTGCCCGCCTGCTCGCCCGAGGGGCGCAGCTGGACGCGGATGCCGTGCCGGTCGGCGAGGCGGCCCACCACGAACAGGCCCATGCGCTGGGAGACGGCGGCGTCCACCGTCGGTGGGTTGGCCAGCTTGTGGTTGATGTCCGCGAAGTCCTCGGCGGTCAGACCGATGCCCTTGTCATGGATCTCGATCATCATCCGGCCGTCCGGCAGCCGGGTCGCGGTGACCCGCACCTTGCTCTGCGGCGAGGAGAACGACGCCGCGTTCTCCAGCAGCTCGGCGAGCAGATGGACGAGGTCGTTGACGACCTGGCCGTGGATCTCCGTTTCCGGGATGCCGCTGACCTCGATGCGGTCGTAGTGCTCCACCTCGGAGGATGCGGCGCGCAGGATGTCGACCAGCGGCACCGGCTCCGTCCACCGGCGGCCCGGCTCCTCACCGGCGAGGACCAGCAGGTTCTCGCCGTTGCGGCGCATACGGGTGGCGAGGTGGTCCATCCGGAACAGCTTCTCCAGCTGGTCCGGGTCCGCCTCGCTGTTCTCCATCTCCGTGACCAGCTCCAGCTGGCGCTCGATGAGGCCCTGGTTGCGGCGGGAGAGGTTGGTGAAGATCGCGTTGACGTTGCCGCGCAGCAACGCCTGTTCGGCTGCGAGCCGTACGGCCTCGCGGTGCACCTGGTCGAAGGCGCGGGCGACCTCGCCGATCTCGTCGCTGCTGATGATCGGGATGGGCTGGACGCGGGTGTCCACCCGGCCCGGCTCGGCACGCGAGAGCTGGTCGACCAGCATCGGCAGCCGCTGCTGGGCCACGTCGAAGGCGGCAGTGCGCAGCGTGCGCATGCTGCGGCTCATCGAGCGGGCCATCCGGCCCGCGATGACGAACGCCAGCAGCAGGGCGACCAGCACGATCGCCGAGTTCACCAGTGCGTTCCTGCGGGCGTCGGAGGCGATCTGCTCGGTCTCCCGGACCGCGTTGCGGGTCAGCTTCGACTCGACGGCACGGTAGGCGTCGAAGGTGCCGGTTGCGGTGGCGAAATAGGTCTCGGTGGTGATGCCCTTGGCGGCCAGCGATCGGGGGCCGGCTCCGGAGCCGATGGCCGCCACCATCTTGCCCATGGAGGGCGGCTGGACGAACTTCTTGCCCGTGGCCGCCGCGTGCTCCTTCGCGGCCTGGGCCTGCTGCCGGCCCAGCTGCTCGGCCTTGGCGGTCTCCTCCTTGAGCAGCCGCACGTCCTCAGGGCGCCCGCCGGAGGTGTACTCGCCCAGTGCGATGCGCTCCAGATAGCGGTAGGAGGCCAGCGCGGTCAGCTGGGACTTCTTGTCCTTGCGGGAGGAGCCGGGCTTGACCATCAGATGGGTGCCCAGCGACCGCTGAAGGGACTCGGCTGCCTTGGCCAGCGAGATGGCGTAGACGGTACGGCCGTAGGAGGTGACGTTTCCGGTGCCCAGCCCGAGCTCGTTGGCGAACTCCATCAGCGGGTGCTGGATGGTGACGTAAGCCTCTTCGGTCTGCACACCGGGCAGGTCCTTGGAGTACGCGGTCTCGCGGACCACCGGCAGCCGGGGCTCGACCTTCTCGAACGCGGCCAGCCGTCGCTTCAGCCCCGGGTTGTCCGGCAGATGGGAGGCGGCGCTCTTGAACTCCTTGGCGACCCGGTCGGTCGCGGCGCGGGCCTTGCGGACCTCGGGGTCGTTCTTCTGGCCCTTCAGCAGCGGCTCGGCGGTGTGGTCGCGCTCGTCGATCAGGGCGTTGCCGTAATTCGCTGCTGCCTCGACCAGTTCGGCCGTACGCTGGGCCTCCTTGGCGTCCTGCCAGGCGGAGATGTCGGACTGGACCTTGAAGCCGCCGAAGACGAGGGCGACGAGCACGGGTATGAGCAGGATCGCGTTCAGCCGGGTGGGCACGCGCCAGTTGCGCGCCGACCACCGGCTGCCGGTGCCGACCGCGGGCGGCGGCTGGGAAGCGGAGGCATACGGACCGCGCGGTGCGGCAGGACGCTGCGGAGGGGTGAAGTTGCCCCTCGACCCCGCAGAGCCCTCTCGCGCGGAACCCTCTGCTGCCGGTCCCGACGTACCCCTGGTCGTTCGCCTCACTCGACTTCTCACCTCTCGGTGCGCGGCGCCCCCTGACAGCCTGCGCCTGCGCTACTGCTGAGTTCAGGGAATTCCAGCACGTCACGACCGCTCCCTCCAAACAGTTGACGCATTACGGAGGGCGAGGAGAGACCAGGAAACCGGTCCGCGGAAAAACGGGCATTGGGGCCTTGCGGCGCCAAATGGACCGGGATTCGTACGCAGAGTGAGACGTTCCGCGCGCCCGCCGTGTTCACGTGGGCGTAATTCTCTGTCGAAACGTTATGAACGTGAGGCCGTCACGGTTCCCGGGCATGGCGAAAAACACAGCCTCCCCGGGGGCGCGGTTCTCTGCCGCGTCACGGCCCTCGGGGCGGCTGCGCCGCTGCCGGTGGGGACGGTCCGCCGCACTACTTGAGGCGGGCCAGCAGCGCGTGTTCCACCAGTGTGATCAGCCCGCTCTTGGCCTCGGCACGCTGCCGTGCGTCCGTGGTGATGATGGGGGTGTCGGGGCCGATCTGAAGGGCCTCGCGTACTTCCTCCGGCGAATAGGGCTGGTGACCGTCGAAGCCGTTGAGAGCGATGACGAACGGCAGCCCGCTGTTCTCGAAGTAGTCCACCGCAGGGAAGCAGTCCGCCAGCCGGCGGGTGTCCACCAGCACCACCGCGCCGATGGCGCCGCGCACCAGGTCGTCCCACATGAACCAGAACCGGTCCTGACCCGGCGTACCGAACAGATACAGGATCAGATCGTCATCGAGGGTGATACGGCCGAAGTCCATCGCCACCGTGGTGGTGGTCTTGCCCGCCGTGTGGCTCAGATCGTCGATACCGGCCGAGGCAGAGGTCATCACGGCCTCGGTGCGCAGCGGGTTGATCTCCGAGACCGCACCGACGAAGGTCGTCTTGCCCACGCCGAAGCCACCGGCCACCACGATCTTCGCGGAGGTCGTCGCGCGCCCGGCCGCCGGCGTGCCGTAACCCTGCTGGCCGGCCTGTCCCATGGAACCCATCGGTCCCACCGGCGGGTTCGGCTGACGCCCGGCGGGGTCCATCTGCGGGCTAGAGCTTACGAAGTCCACTGAGCACCCTTTCCAGCAACGTCACGTCGGGGGCGCCGCCCGGGTCCGAGGCGCTGCCCGGCTGGTGGATGGCCACCATCCCGGCCTCGGCGAGGTCGGCGACGAGAATGCGGGCCACCCCGAGCGGGATGGCGAGCAGCGCGGAAATCTCCGCGACCGATTTGACCTCCTGGCACAGGTGGCAGATGCGCTGGTGCTCCGGCAGCAGCCCCTGCAGCTGCATCGGATCCGCGTTGCTGCTCACCAGGGCCTCTATGGCGAGCTGATAGCGCGGCCGGGTCCGGCCACCCGTCATGGCGTAGGGACGCACCAGTGGCTGGTCGCCCTCACCACCGTACGGCGCATGGGCATTGTGCACACCGTACGGATCGTGCGAAGCGGGCGGCGGGGTCATGGCTCCTCCGAGCGAGGCATGGGGTCGGCGAACGGACTGTGGTGCTCAGGTGGGGGGAGCGTGATGATCAGTTGAGAATGCTTCCCTGCAGTTCCGCGCGTACGTCTGGAGTGAGTACGCTTCCTGCACGGTCCACCAGGAGCGCCATCTCGTAGCCGATGAGGCCGATGTCTGCCTCGGGGTGGGCGAGGACGGCGAGCGAGGAGCCGTCGGAGATGGACATGATGAAGAGGAACCCTCTCTCCATCTCCACCACCGTCTGGTTGACCGCACCACCCTCGAAAATGCGGGAAGCTCCCGCGGTCAGCGACGTGAGCCCCGAGGCAACCGCTGCCAGCTGATCGGCGCGGTCCCGCGGGAAGCCCTCCGACATGGCCAGAAGCAGGCCGTCGGCGGAGACCACCACCGTGTGCGACACCCCGGGGGTGTTCTCCACGAAGTTGGTGATCAACCAGTTCAGATTCTGCGCAGCCTGGCTCATCGGACTCAACTAACGCTCCTGCTGATAGGTGGGACCCGCACCGCGGTTGTCCGTACCGGCCTGTCGGCCCTGCTGGATACCGCGGCGGAGATTGGTCAGCCGACCACGCACGTCGTCCGGCGCACGGGAGACCTGAGGACCGGACTGTGCGGAGGACTGCTGCTGCGCCGTGCCCGCGACAAGGTTGGCGCGGGGCACCCGGCGAGGCAGACCCGAGGTCGTCACTCCGCCGGCTGCGGGCTGGCGAAGCTGTTCGGCTTGCCGCCAGCGCTCGTCGTTGGGTGAGGCTCCCCAGCCGGCGTCGGGAGCGGCACCGCTCTGGCCCGTCTCTCCGGCGCTGCCCTGCGCCCCCTGCCGCTGGGGCAGTGGCGGGACGGCCGAGGCGGGCTGACCCGGGCGCGGGGTCGCCGCCTGGGACGGCTGCCGGCCGGGACCCTCCGCTCCGGTGCCGGCACCGATGCTTTCCGGGCCGGCGCCGGGCGTCTGCTCGGGCTGGTCCTGCCCCTGCTGCGACGGCGCGTGCGGGGTGGGCCGGCCCGGCTCGGGCCGGCCGGGACCGCGGAACCAGTTGGACTCCATGGACGCGAAGATCGGCGTCGGGGCGTCCGCCGGGGCCGGCGGGACGGAGGGGATGCCCTCGGCCGGGTCCATGCCCTGCTGATGGCGGGAGTCCTGGCCGCCACCCGGGTAGCCGGGGGCGGCGTACTCGCCGGTGCCCTCGGGCTCGTCGTGGCCGCGCGGGGTGTCCTCGTCACCGGGGCTCTGCTCGGGCCTGGCCCAACTCGGGCGGCTCTCACCGTCCGAGGCGCGGGCCGGTGCCGGACCCTCGAAGGAGGGGCGGGCGAACTGGGTGGTGTCGCCGGGGCCGCCGCCTGCCTGGGGGCGGGCGAACTGCCCGGTGTGCCCGGGGCCGTCGGGGCTGCCGGACTGTGCGTATTCGCCGGTGTCGGCGGGGCCGTCCGGGGTGATCCGGGGAATCTCACTGGTACTGCCCGGACCCTCCGACGGCGAACCCGGATACGCGTACTCCCCCGTCCCAGAAGAGCCACCCTGCGAACC
>NZ_JADKMA010000089.1 GCF_017676365.1 Streptomyces oryzae | reverse complement strand
GGGCATTGCCGTGGCCGGTGCCTGCCCGGACAGCACCAGCAGCGCTGCGGTGCCGAGGGAGGCGGCCAGAGGAGCGCGAAGAGCACGCATGGGGGGTCCTCTCGATGGCACGGGGACACGCCCGGTGTCAACTGCCCCGAGTGCGCCCCGTGTTGGCATGGGACGAGGGGAGCCTGCCAGATTTTCGAACACGCGCAAGAGGGTCGAACATCTCGATCGGCCCCGGCCCGGGTGCGGGGCCCTTGGGGCGGGCGTTAATCTGGGGGCGCGGCGCCCCGCCGGGTCCCGCACGGCGGTGGGACTCGCCGTACCCGAACCGTGGCAACGGTGCCGCCAACGGTCCCTGCTTGCGATGGCGTGCGCCTGTGGGCGCCCGGCGAGTAGGAGACAGCAGTGGAGAAGGTGTCGCGGCCCCCGCGAGCACGGCCGGCGCGGCCCGCGCCGCGAGCGCCCGTGGTGCTGCGCGGCCAGGGCCCGGTCGTCGCGGTGGTCGCCCTCGGCGGCGCTCTGGGGGCCTGCGCCCGCTACGGCGCCGCGCTGCTGTGGCCCACCCCGCACGGAGCCTTCCCCTGGGCCACCCTGGTGGTGAATGTGGCCGGGTGCGCCGTCATCGGGGTGTTCATGGTGCTGATCAGCGACGTCTGGGCAGCTCACCGGCTGGTCCGGCCGTTCTTCGGCACCGGGGTGCTGGGCGGCTTCACCACCTTCTCGACGTACGCGGTGGACATCCAGCAGCTGCTGGACGCCCACGAGCCCGGCACCGCGCTCGGCTACCTCGCGCTGACGCCGCTGGGCGCGGTCTCGGCGGTCTGGTGCACGGCGGCGGTCACCCGCCGGCTGATCTCAGGGAGGCGGCGATGACGGAAACGGCACCCGGACCTGCCGGACCGCGGGGCGCGGCGATGCTGCGGCTGACAGTGCTGCTCGGCGAGAACGACCAGTTCCACCACCGCCCCGCCTACGCCGAGATCGTGCACCGGGCGCACGCCGCCGGACTGGCCGGCGCCAGCGTCTTCCGCGGTGTCGAGGGCTTCGGCGCCTCGTCCCTGGTACACACCACCCGGCTGCTCTCGCTGAGCGAGGACCTGCCGGTGGCGGTCGTCATCGTGGACGAGGCCGCCCGCATCCGGGCCTTCCTCCCCGAACTGGAGGAGATCACCCGCGAGGGCCTGGTGCTGCTGGACGAGGTGGAGGCCGTCCGCTTCCCGGCCCGCGACACCGGGGGAGAGGACCGCGCGGACGGCGGTGCGGGCGGCGGTGAGGGCGGCGCGTGAACTGGCTGTTCGTGATCTGCGGAGCCGCTGTCGGTGCGCCGCTGCGCTATCTGACCGACCGTGCCGTCCAGTCCCGGCACGACGCGCTCTTCCCCTGGGGAACGTTCCTGGTGAACGTCACCGCCTCTCTGCTGCTGGGCCTGCTCACCGGCGCGGCGCTTGCGGGGGCCGCTTCCTCGTCCGTCCAACTGCTGCTGGGCACCGGGCTGTGCGGGGCGCTGAGCACCTATTCGACCTTCTCGTACGAGACGCTGCGGCTCGCCGAACAGGGGGCGGGCCGGTACGCGCTGCTCAATATGGCCGCGAGCCTGGCGGCCGGGGTGGGCGCCGCGTACGTGGGCGTCACGGTGGCCCGGGCGGCGTGGGGGTGACCGGGGCCCCGGAGGCGGGTCCGGGGGCGGTCACCAGCCCGGGGGCTTCGCGGTGCCCATCGCACGGGTGACGGCGATCTCGATGACGACGCGCTGCGGGTTGGGCCTGGGCGGCTTGTAGCGCCGGGCGTACCGCTCCTCGGCGTCCGCCACCGACTCGGCGTCGTCGCGGACCACTGCGGTGCCCTCCAGCGTGCACCAGCGCCGCCCCTCCGCCTGGCTGACCGCGACCCGGACCCCGCCGGGCCCGGCCGCCAGCACATTGCGCACCTTCTTGCTGGACCGGCTGCTGATGACCCGCGCGATCCGCGTCCCCGGGTCGTAGGTGACCCCGACGGGCACCAGGTGCGTGGTGCCGTCCGGGCGCGGTGTGGTGAGGAAGCAGATGCGGCGCTCCTCCCAGAAACCGGGCTCCTCGGAGGCGGCCGAGGGGGAGGTCTGTGTGCTCATGCAGGGAACGTTACCGGCCGTCATCCCGTGCCCAGCGGTGTGCCGGGCCAGCCGAGCAGCCGGGCGCCGATCACCGCCGTCTGCAGCATGTAGCGGTGCGCGGGGTCGGTGGGGCTGGCCCCGGTCAGCTGGTGGATGCGCTCCAGCCGGTAGGTGAAGGCGCGCACGCTCAGCGAGAGCCGCCTGGCCGCCTCGGCCGCCACGCAGCCGGAGTCGAAGTAGGCCGTGAGCGTCTCCAGCAGCGGCTCGGCCCCGCCGCGCGCCGCTGTGAGCGGGCCCAGCGTCGCCTGCACCAGGTCGGCCATGGCCTGCCGGTCGCGGGTCAGCACCGGATAGACGAGCAGATCCGCGGCGTACAGCACCGGTTCGCTCAGCTCCAGCCGCTCGCCCAGATCGAGGACGCTCACGGCTTCCTCGTACGACTGCACCACGCCGCCAGGACCCGGCTGAACGCGTCCGATCGCCACCTGACCGCCGTCCATCGCCGCGTAGCACTGCTTGGCGAAGTAGGCGAGCACCTCCGGCTGGTCGCCCGGCGCGACGCACAGCATCCGGCCGTCCTTGGTGGTCAGCAGGATGCCGCGGTCGTGGAAGCGGGCGATCAGCGCCCGCTCCACCCGCCGCGCCACATGGTGCCCCTCGTCATAGGCGGCCGGGCCGTGCGCGACGGCCACCGCGTGGGTGTGCGAGAGCCGCAGTCCGAACCGCTCGGCACGCTCCGCCAGCCGGCCCAGGTCGCTGCGCCCGTGCAGCAGGTCGTCGATGAACTCCCGCCGGGTGGCCTCCTCCTGACGTACCGCCTGCCGCTGGGCCCGTTCGTACCCCTCGGCCACCGCGTCCACCACCTGATGCATCACCGCCAGCAGGCTGTCGGGGTCGCCCGGCAGGGACGGCCAGGCGGTACGGGCGGCCGTCAGATGGGCCCCGACCAGCTCGCGCAGCCCGAACCCGGCGTCGGCCGCGCGCTCCCCCAACTCCCGCCTGACCTCCAGCTCGTCCCGCTTCAGACGGCGCCCGGTCGCGCAGACCTCGCTCAGCAGAGCGACGTACCCGTCCAGAAACTCCTCCGGTATGTGCGCAGCGCCACTCACCCGTATCTCCCGTTCCCCTGATGCTCTGCTGACGGTTCCTTGACGCCGCCCGGCACGCAGACCCTAGAGAACTCTGCCGGGTTCCGGCAATGCGTCCGAGGGCGCGTGGCCAGCAGAATGCTTCTCGAGGGGGCACAACAGGGGGAAACCGGGGGGAACCGGGGGAGCCTCGGTGCCGCACACCGGCAGGGGGTGCCGTACACCGGCAGGTTGCGGCACCGAGGCAACGGGGGACGACGGAGGGGCCGGCCATGGAAGCTTTTGTACGAGCCGCCATGGCTTTCCCCTCCGTCGTGTTTTCCGCCGCACTCCTCGTGATCGTCTTCTGCTGGCTCCTCGCCGCCTTCGGCGCCGTGGACCCGGACGGGTTCGACGGACCGTCCGGCGCCCAACTCCTGGGACTGGGCGGGCTGCCCGCCGCCGTCGGGCTCTCGCTGCTGACCGCGGTCGCCTGGCTGCTGAGCCTGACCGGCGGGGCGCTGCTGGAGCGGGCCGGGCTCACGCCGGGGCAACAGGCAGCGGCCTCAGCCGGGTTGCTGGTCGCCGCGCCACTGGCCGCCTGGCCGCTCGGCCGGGCCGCGGCACGCGGGGCCGCGCGGCTCCTGCCCGCGGAGAGCGGCCGCTCGCGGCGCGACTTCGTCGGTCTGACCTGCACCGTCCGCACCCGGCGGGTGGACGAGCACTTCGGCCAGGCCGAGGTCACCGCAGAGGACGGCTCCAGCGCGCTCGTCCAGGTGCGGCAGCTGGGAGGCGACCGGCTGACGCTCGGCAGCACCGGGCTGCTGTACGACTACGACGACGCGGGCGAGTTCTTCTGGGTGGCGCCCTACGACGCGGCGCTCGACCCGCTCCGATTGCGCGGCTGACCGGCCCGGCAGCGGCCTCAGCCGGCTGCCCCGCCCCGCCGCATGCACCTGCACACTTCCCTACGCACTTCGCAAAGGCCGTCCTATGAATACCTTTTCCCTGGGCATCGGTGTGCTCGTCGCCGTCGTCCTGCTGATCGCGCTCGCCGCGCTCCTGGTCGTCTCGCGGCTGTTCCGCAAGGTGGAACAGGGCCGGGCGCTGATCGTCTCCAAGATGCGGAAGGTCGATGTGACCTTCACCGGACAGGTCGTGCTGCCCGTTCTGCACAAGGCCGAGGTCATGGACATCTCGGTGAAGACGATCGACATCTCCCGCACCGGCAGGGACGGGTTGATCTGCAAGGACAACATCCGCGCCGACATCCGGATCTCGTTCTTCGTCCGCGTCAACAAGACCGTCGAGGACGTCATCAAGGTCGCGCAGGCCATCGGCACCGAGCGGGCGAGCGACAAGGGCACGCTCCAGGAGCTGTTCAACGCCAAGTTCTCCGAGGCGCTCAAGACCGTCGGCAAGCAGCTCGACTTCGCCGACCTCTACACCAAGCGGGACGAGCTGCGCGACCGCATCATCCAGGTCATCGGCACCGATCTGAACGGCTACAGCCTCGAGGACGCGGCCATCGACTACCTGGAGCAGACGCCGCTGGCCCAGCTGGACGGGAACAACGTCCTGGACGCACAGGGCATCCGCAAGATCACCGAGCTGACCGCCGCCGAGCATGTGCGCACCAATGAGTTCCAGCGCGGCGAGGAGAAGGAGATCACCCGGCAGAACGTGGACGCGCGCGAGGCGATCCTGGAGCTGGAGCGGCGGCAGGCGGACGCCGAGATCAAGCAGAGGCGCGAGATCGAGACCGTACGGGCCCGCGAGGAGGCCGAGACCGCGCGGGTGGTGGAGGAGGAGCGGCTGCGCGCCCAGGCGGCGTTCCTGCGCACCGAGGAACAGCTCGGCGTACAGCGCGAGAACCAGAACCGCGAGATCGCCGTCGCGCAGAAGAACCGCGAGCGGGTCATCGCCATCGAGAACGAGCGCATCGAGAAGGACCGGCTGCTGGAGGTCATCGCCCGCGACCGCGAGACGGAGCTGACCCGCATCTCGGCGGAGAAGGAAGTCGAGGCGGAGAAGCGGGACATCGCCGAGGTGATCAGGGAGCGGGTCGCCGTCGACCGGACCGTCGCCGAGCAGGAGGAGTCCATCAAGAAGCTCCGCGCGGTCGAGGAGGCCGAGCGCGAGCGGCAGGCCGTCATCATCGCCGCCGAGGCCGAGGCGCAGGAGAAGCTGGTCAAGGACATCAAGGCGGCCGAGGCCGCTGAGCAGGCCGCCACCCACAAGGCCGCCGAGGAACTCACCCTCTCCGAGGCCCGGTTGAAGGCGGCCGACCTGGACGCCAAGGCCAAGGCGCGGCTCGCGGAAGGCATTCAGGCGGAGACCGCGGCACCCGGCCTCGCGCAGGCGCAGGTGCGGGACAAGGAGGCCGAGGTCATCGAGAAGGCCGGGCGGGCCGAGGCGGAGGCCGCACGCCTCAAGGCGCTGGCGGAGGCCGAGGGGCTGACGGAGAAGGCGGCGGCCATGGCGGCGCTGGACGAGGCGTCCCGTGAGCACGAGGAGTACCGGCTGCGGCTGGAGGCCGACAAGGACGTGCGGCTCGCCGGGCTGGAGGCCCAGCGGCACCTCGCCGAGGCGCAGGCCACGGTGCTGGCCAAGGGACTGGAGAGCGCGGACATCGACATCGTCGGGGGTGAGTCCGTCTTCTTCGACCGGCTGGTCTCGGCGGTCTCGCTCGGCAAGAGCGTGGACGGCTTCGCCGAGAACTCGCGCACGGTGCAGGCCCTCGCCGGGCCGTGGCTGGACGGCACCGGGGACTTCGCCGGTGACCTGACGAAGGTGCTGAGTTCCTTGTCCTCGGGGGACGTTCAGAATCTGAGCGCCTCAGCGTTGATGGCCAAGCTGATGAAGAACGGTGCCCCGCAGAGCTGACATTCCGGAGAGGGGGTGCCCCTGCGTCGCCGCTGCGGTCTGCGGGTTCGTTGTGGCTTGTCGCGCAGTTCCCCGCGCCCCTGACGGGGCGCGCTCTCCCTCCCCCCTTGACGAGTACGAAGATCCGAGGAGTCAGCAATGGACACCGGCACTTACGAGGTGCTGCGCGATCGGCTTGCCGCGCAGGCGGCGGAGCTCGCCCGTAGGGCCGAGGGGCTCAACGGGCTCCGCACCGGGCAATTCGGGTCGCAGCGGCTGGAGCTGAAGGACACGGCGAGGCTGCACACCGTGCGGCCGAGCCTGCCCCGCGACATCGTCGCGGTGGGCGAGCGGCTGCTGTTCGGCCACCACGCCGTGCCGGCGCCGGCGGAGGGGGAGATCCGTCCGGCCGATGTGCTGGCCCTGCACGACCGGGAGCTGAACCCGCTGCCGGCCGACGCGGTGCCGGGGCTGCTGGACGACGCGGACTTCCAGCGCGAGTTCGCCGCGCTGCACCGCTACTACCGGCAGGCCAGACTGCTGCGGCTGCGCCCGGTGGAGGGCAAGCTGCTGGCCGTCTTCCAGACCGGCGAGTCGCCCGCCGACATCCGCGTACTGCGCTGGTCCCTCGCGCAGGACGGCAGCAGCGCCCGCTTTCTGGACGCACGTGGCGAGCGGGACCACACCTTCCCCGCCGCGCAGGAGCTGGAGTGGACGGAGGCGGGCCGCGAGGACCACGTATCGGGGCGGCACCCGCACATCCGTATCGAGGACGGGGTGTATGTCTCCACGGTGGGCGGACTGCTCACCGTCAAGGAGGAGAACGACACCGAGAGCGGTGCCGGACTCTACAGCGAGCCCGTCACCGATCCGCTGCAGTCGCTCGCGGACGCCGAGGTCGCGCACGCCCGCGTCGGGCCGCTGGTGCTGCTGCGCGTCCGGCCGTACAAGGAGGAGCAGCGGCGTTATCTGGTCGTCAACACCTTGACCAGGCAGGTGGTCAGGCTGGACGGGATCGGCTCGGCCTGCCGCAGGCTGCCGGGCGAGGGCGGTCTGGTCTTTCCGGGGGGCTACTACCTGACCTCGGGCGAGTGGAAGACCTTCGACGCGGTCGATGCCACCGGCTTCCGCTTCGAGGGCGCCGTGCGGGCACCCAACGGCGAGGACGTGCTGTTCGCCTTCCACGCACCCCAGGAGGGCGGGCGGGACCTGCTGTTGTCGTACAACACCATGCGGCAGGAGTTCGCCCCGCCACTGGTGTGCAAGGGGCACGCCCTTCTCGGGGACGGCACGCTGGCGGTGCTGCGTGCGGAGGGCGGCGATACGGGGGAGCCCGCGCGGGTGCACACGGTGCAGCGGTGGGCGTCGCCGTATCTGTCCGAGGTTGTGGATGCTGGCGCCCAGGCGGACGCCGGGCCGCTGGGCCGGATCGGGAACCGGGAGCTGGTCGGCGGCATTTCCGCCTGCCTGGCCGTGGCCCGCAGCGCGGCGCCGGCACACACCGAGCCGACCACCGAGAGCTATCGAGCCCTCCTCGCCGCATGCGAGCGCACCGCCGACAGCTACCCGTGGCTCGGCGACCAGGAGACCGGCGACCTGCGCACCCCGCTGGAGGAGGTACGCGGCACGGCGGCGCAGGTGCTGACCGAGTTCGAGACCGTACGCGAGCTCAACCGGCAGGCCGCCGCATCGCTGGAGGAGGCAGCCGCACGGCTGGCCTCCGCCGTACGGCGGCTGCGCGGCGAGGTGCCACGCTCTGCCGCCGCATGGGCCGAGGGGCTGACCGAGCTGCGTACGGCCCAGGGGAAGCTGCTCGGCTGTGCGGAGATGCGGTACGCCGATACGGCACGCGCGTCCGAACTGGCGGCCGAGGCGGAGCGCGAGCTGGCCGACTTCGGGCTGCGCGCCCTCGAACACCTCGGGGACGAGGGCGCGTTCGCCGGCTACCACCAGGACATCGAGGAGCTGGTCGCCGAGGCGCATGAGCTGGCCACGGCCGCGGAGGCCGAGCCCGTCGCCGGCCGGATCAGCGAGCTGGACGCGGGCCTGCGCACCGTCAGCGAGGTGATCGGCGGTCTGGAGGCGGGCGACGCCACCGTGCGGACCGCCGTGCTGGAGCGCGTCACCGAGGTGGCCGGCGGCCTCAACCGGGCCCGGGCCACACTGGAGGCCCGGCGTCGTGCGCTGCTCGCCGATGAGTCCAAGGCCGAGTTCGCCGCCGAGTTCGCGCTGCTCGGACAGTCGCTGACCGCCGCGCTGACCGCCGCCGGCACCCCGGCGCAGTGCGACACCCAGCACTCCCGGCTGCTGGCCAAGGCGGAGGACCTTCAGCGGCGGTTCGCCGAGCACCCGGACTTCCTCACCGACCTGGACACCAAGCGCGCCGAGATCAACGACGCGTTCGCAGCACGCAAGCAGTCGCTGGCCCAGGCGCGGGCCCGCCGCGTCGAACAGCTCGTCACCTCAGCGGAGCGCGCCCTGGCCACGCTCGTGCGCCGCGCCGGTGAACTGCCCGACAGCGAGGCACTGGCGGCGTTCTTCACCTCCGACCCGATGACCGGCACCGTGCGGCGCACCGCCGCCTCGCTGCGCGAACTCGGCGAGTCCGCCAGGGCACAGGAACTGGAGGACCGGCTGACGGCCGCCCGCCAGGAGGCGGCCCGCGCTCTGCGCGACCGCGGCGAGCTGTACGAGGACGGCGGCAGCGTGCTGTGCCTGGGGCGGCACCGCTTCGCCGTCAACACCCAGCCGCTCGACCTCACGCTGGTGCCGGACGGGGACGGCGGCGGGCTGTCGCTGGCCCTGACCGGCACCGACTACCGGGTCCCGGTCACCGACCCCGGACTTCTCGCACAGCGAGCCCTGGGCGAGCAGCTGCTGCCCTCCGAGTCCCGCGAGGTCTACCGCGCCGAACACCTGGCCGCCCGGCTGCTGGACGAGCACGGGCCGCACGCGCTGGAGGAGACCGAGGACCTGGCCGCGCTGGTACGGGACGCCGCGCGGGACGCCTACGACGAGGGCTACGAGCGCGGCGTGCACGACCACGACGCCACCCTGATCCTGCGGGCGCTGCTGCCGCTGGTGACCGGGGCCGGGACCCTCCGCCACCCGCCGGGCGCGCGTGCCGCCGCACAGCTGTTCTGGGCGCACGGCACTTCGCCGGAGCAGCGCGCCGCCTGGACCCGGCGCGCGGTGTCGCTGGCGCGCGCGGGGGAGACCTTCGGCCCGGTGGAGGGCAGTGCGCGGCTCGCCGGTGAACTGGCTGCGGCCATCGCCGAGTCCGAGGCCGCGGGCCTCGTGGAGGAGACCGCAGGTTCGGTGCCGCCGGCCGCTGCCGCATACCTGCTCGAGGAGCTGACCACCACACCGGCCGGGTTCGTACTCGGCGCCGAAGCCCGCACGCTGCTGGAGAAGTTCCGCCACACCGTCGGCGCCGGCGCGCATGCCGACGCCGACGCGGACGCCGACGCGGACGCGGACGCCTACGCCGTGTACGAGGCCGATCTCGCGGCGCTCGGCTCACTCGCCGCACGGCACCAGCTGGCCACCGCCTGGCTGGCCTCCTTCGCGCGCTCGACCGGCGCCGGTGTCACCGCCGGTGACCTGGCCGAGGCCGTCGCGGCGCAGCTGTGCCCCCGGCTGGAGCGCCACGCCGCGGACGCACCGCTGACCCGTACCGTGGGCGGGCTGCTCGGCGCGCATCCGCGGATCAGTAACGGTGAACTCACCCTCCGGCTGGACGAGTTCCTGGCCAGGACCGCCGCGTTCCGCGCCGATGCCGTACCCGCCTTCCGTGCACACCAGCGCCGCCGGGCACAACTGGTCGCCGAGGAGCGTGCGCGGCTGCGCCTGGACGACTACCGGCCGCGCGCACTGCCCGGCTTCGTGCGCGGACGGCTCATGGACGAGGTGTGGCTGCCGCTGATCGGCGAGAATCTGGCCAAACAGCTGGGCACCGACGCCGGAGCCGGGGCGCTCGGCGGATTGCTGCTCCTGCTCTCCCCGCCGGGATACGGCAAGACGACGCTGCTGGAGTACGTGGCCGAGCGGCTCGGCCTGCTGCTCGTCAAGGTGAACGGCCCCGCACTCGGCGCGGCGACCACCTCCCTCGACCCCGCCCAGGCGCCCGACGCCACCGCGCGGCAGGAGGTCGAGAAGGTCAACTTCGCGCTGAAGGCGGGCAACAACACGCTGCTGTACGTGGACGACATCCAGCACACCTCCCCGCAGTTCCTGGAGAAGTTCATCCCGCTGTGCGACGGCACCCGGCGCGTCGAAGGCGTATGGGACGGCGAGCCGCACACCTACGACTTGCGCGGCAAGCGGTTCGCCGTCTGTATGGCGGGCAACCCCTACACCGAGTCGGGCACCCTCTTCCGAGTGCCAGACATGCTGGCCAACCGCGCTGACGTATGGAATCTGGGCGAGGTGCTGACCGGCAAGCACGACGCCTTCGCCCTCAGCTTCGTCGAGAACGCGCTGACCTCCCACCCGGTGCTGGCACCGCTGGCCGCCAGGCCGGCTGCGGATTTGGATGTGCTGGTCGCCTTGGCACAGGGCGAGTCCGCGGTGCGTGCCGACCAACTGTCCTACCCCTGCCCGCCCGCCGAGCTGGAGCAGATCCTCGCGGTCCTCCGCCATGTGCTGACGGTCCGCGAGACGGTGCTGGCGGTCAACCGCGCCTATATCGCCTCCGCCGGGCAGACCGATGCGAGCCGCACCGAGCCGCCGTTCCGGCTGCAGGGCTCCTACCGCACCATGAACAAGATCGTGCAGCGGGTGCGGGGCGTCATGAACGATACGGAACTGGCCGCCGCCATCGAGGACCACTACACCGCCGAGGCGCAGACCCTCACCGGCGACGCCGAGGCCAACTTGCTGAAGCTCGCCGAACTGCGCGGCGCGCTCACGCCCGAGGGAGCCGCCCGCTGGTCGGACATCAAGCGCGCCTACGTCCGCACCCAGGCACTCGGCGACACGGAAACGGACCCCGTGGCCCGCGCCGTCGCCGCCCTCGGCCTGCTCGCGGAGCGGGTCGCCGCCGTGGAGACGGCCATCACCCGCGCCACCGGATGACGACGCGCCCCGGGCGGGCCGGCTCCCCGCCCACCCCTCTGAGAACGTCACCGGCTCAGGGGGTGACGATTTCAGGGGGTGGGCTGGGTCAGGGCTGGTCGCGCTTCACCGTCCAGGGCCTGCGAACGGAGCTTGTCATAGCGATGGAGCCGTCCGACCTCCAGCAGGTGGTCGATGAGGTGCTTGGTCACCGCGTCCCCACCGACCCCGCGCTCCACAAGACACTGCTCGATGTGAAGCTGAATGCCGTGTGGGGCCGGTCCCGGAAGAGCCGCTGCCGGGCTAGTCGGGCCGCGACCAGGTGGTCGATCTCCTCCTCCTCAATGCCTGCCCACTGCTGGAACCAGGAGGCGAGTCCGGGCTTGCGCTGGAGACTCTTCGCGGCGGCGCGGAGGGCTGCCCCGGAGGCGGAGCCCCCCGCGACGCTGGCCTTATGCGAACGACGACTCGGAATGAATTCCCCGGCAGCGCCGGCCGTGGATTTCACGGCCGCTGTGAGCCGCTGGGGACCGGCTGCGTGACGGCCGGGGCGCCGGGGCCGGTGGAGCCGTCGGTGCCCTCCGAGCCGGCGGAGCGCGGCGAGCCCAGTGCCGGTGCCTCGGCTCCCTCGGTCCCGACGTGGAAGAGCCGGGCGATCGGGACGTCGGTGCTGCTGTGGGCGACGATGGAGAAGGCGATGCATACGGCGATGAGGGTGAACGCCTCCTCGCCGTACGGGATTCCGGCCTGGAGGACGAGCAGCCCGTAGACGACCGAGGCGAAGCCCTTGGGGCCGAACCAGGCGGCGACCAGCTTCTCCCGCACCGGGAACCGGGTCCCCAGCAGGGACAGCAGCAGCGAGGCGGGCCGCACCAGCACGATGGCCAGCACCACGACGGCGTACCCGCCCAGTGACAGGTCGCCGAACAGCTGCGGGGTCAGCAGCGCGCCGAACACCAGCAGCGCGGCGAACTTGGCCAGCTCCGCCAGCGCCTCGCCCAGCGGCTCGAACGCGTCCTTCGCCTCCGGGGAGCGGGCGGCGAGCACGGCGCCCGCCGAGAACGCGGCGAGGTAGGGGTTGGCGTGGGTCAGATGGCACAGGGCGTAGAGGATCACGCCGATGGCCAGCGGCAGCACCGGCTGGAGCTTGGGCTCGGCGCCCAGCAGCCGGAAGCGGACCAGCGCGAGCACCACCACCGGCAGGGCGACGCCGAACGCCAGCCCCGACAGCAGTTCGAGGCCGATCGTCGTCAGCGAGGCGGAGGCGTGCCCGGCCGCGGGGCCCGCCGCGGCGATGAGCACGAGCACCAGGGGCAGCGCGAGCCCGTCGTTGATGCCGCTCTCCACATTGAGCAGCTGCCGCAGCTTGGCGGGCACTTCCTTGCGGCCGACGATCGCCGAGGCGAAGACCGGGTCGGTGGGCGCGAGCACGGCGCCGACCAGGAAGGAGGTCGTCCAGTCCAGGCCCGCCAGGTAGTGCACGGCCAGGGCCGTGCCGACGAAGGCGAGCGGCATGCCGAGACCCAGCGCACGCGCCGGGTTCCTCCAGTTGGCCCGCAGCGCGGAGAAGGAGACGTGGGTGCCGTCGGTGAACAGCACGGCGAACAGGGCCAGATCGGCGGTCGCGGAGACGATTCCGCTGTCGGGCGTGATGTGGATCAGCCCGAGGAAGCCGTCGCTGACCAGTGCGCCACCGAGCAAGAAGAGCAGCGAGGTGGACAGCACCGTGCGGGCTGCGAGTCCGGACAGCAGCGTGGCTGTCAGCAGTGCGGCGCCGAAGACGGCGATCAGAACCATAAGTCCCCCGATCCGAGAAGACAGCAGCCGGACACTTCGCCGACCAGACTTCCCGGCACACCGAGGGGGACTTTACGCGTTCATGGTGTGCTGCTGACAGGCTCTTGGCGGGCACCGGGAGCGGGCCCGACATTGCCGGGCCCCGGCACCGGAACCGCCCGACGTGGCTGACGGCCGTTGCTTAGGGTGAGGCCCGAGTGAAAGCCCGGAGTGAAACCAGAAGTGAAAACCCGGGTGGCAAGTCGCGGCGAAGGAAGCGGTAAAAAGGGGACATGGGCGAGCGCGGAGACCCGGTGGAGGGTCTGGACGATGTGGACGCGGTGACCCGCGCCGTACTGACCGCGTCCCGGGTGCTGGTGGCGGTCTCCGCCAGTTCGCTGGCCGAGGTCGAGGACCGGGTGACACTGCCGCAGTTCCGGATGCTGGTGGTCCTCTCCTCGCGCGGCGCCACCAAGCTGGTCGCACTGGCGGAGCTGCTGCGGGTGGCGCCCTCGACCGCGATGCGGATGGCGGACCGGCTGATCGCGGCCGGGCTGATCGACCGGCAGACCAATCCGCACAATCGCCGGGAGACCCTCCTCACGCTCACCGAGGAGGGCCGGCGGATCGTCGGCAGCGTCACCGCGCGCCGCCGCCGGGAGCTGGCCGCCGTCGTCGAACGGCTGGAGCCCGGACGGCGTGCGGCGCTGATCGAGGCGTTGACGGCGTTCAACGAGGCGGGCGGCGAGCCGCCGGTGCCGCCCACGGACGCCGATGTCCCCTACCCGCTCGGCTGGGCGGATCTGGCGGCGCCGCCGCAGCCGTCGGACCAGCGCTGACTCCCGGGCCGCCGGACCAGCGCCGGCACCGGGCCGTCAGACCAGCGCCGACTCCCGGGCCGGTACGGCTCTGGTGTGCAGGGCGCGCAGTGCGCTGCGGTGGCTGAGCCAGCCGACCGGGGCTCCGTTCTCCCCGTCCAGCACCGGCATCCCGCTCTCCGCGGTGTCAGCGAGCGTGTGCAGCGCCGTGGCCAGCGGCTCGTCGGGCCGGACGGCGGGTAGCCTGCGGGCCAGATCGCCCGCCGTCGCAGGGGCGCCCTCGGGCTGTTCGGCCAGCGCCTCGGCCACATCGCGGTTGGTGACGACCCCCGCGTACCGGCCCTGTGCGTCCAGCACCGGCAGCGCCCCGTGCCCGGAGAGGCCGAGGATGTCGGCGGCCTCGGTCAGCGTGGTGCTCGCGGCCAGTGGCTCGGGCAGCGGCTCCATCACGGCGCCGACCGGCTGGCCGCCCAGCGGTGCGCCGCGTGCCGGGCCCTCCAGGTCGATGCCGCGGCGGCGCAGCTTGAGGGTGTAGACGGTGTCGCGGGACAGCAGCCGTCCGGTCGCGGTGGCCAGCGCGATCGCCAGCATCATGGACAGGATGATGGAGTATTCGCCGGTCAGCTCGAAGAGGATGACCACGGCGGTGATCGGCGCGCGGGAGGCCCCGGCGAAGACGGCGCCCATGCCCACCAGCGCGTAGGCGCCCACCTCGCCGGCGGCGCCGGGCAGCAGCTGGTGCAGCACCGCGCCGTAGGCGGCGCCCAGCATCGCGCCCATGAACAGGCTGGGCGCGAACACCCCGCCCGAGCCGCCGATGCCTATCGTCACGCTGGTCGCCAGGATCTTTCCCACCAGCAGCAACAGCAGGAAGCCCACCGCGTACTCGCCCTTGGTGGCGTTCTCCAGCACGGGGTAGCCGACCCCGTACATCTGAGGCAGCGCCAGCAGCAGAAGCCCCAGCACCAGCCCGCCCGCAGCGGGGCGCAGCCACTCGGGGCCGCGCCAGGCCCAGTCGCAGGCGTCCTCGATCAGATACAGGATGCGGGAGAAGCCCACACCGACGGCCCCCGCCACCACCCCGAGCAGCGCGAAGAAGCCGTACTCGCCCAGGTGGTCGACGTGGAAGGGCGGCAGTTCCAGGAAGGCGACGTCCCCGAAGGCGGCCCGCCCGATCACGCTCGCGGTGACGCTGGAGAGCACGGCGGCGCCGAACGCCTCGGCGCTGAACGTCATCAGTATCAGCTCCATGGCGAAGAACACCCCGGCCAGCGGGGCGTTGAACGTCGCCGCGATACCGCCCGCAGCGCCGCAGGCCACCAGCAGCCGCATCCGGCCCTCGCCGGCCCGCACCAGCCGGCCGAGCGTCGCGCCGAGGGCCGAGCCGACCTGCACGATCGGCCCCTCCCGGCCGACCGAGCCGCCGGAGCCGATGGTCAGCGCTGAGGCGAGCGTCTTGACGACGGCGACCTTCGGGCTGATCCGGCCGCCGCGCTGGGCCACCGCGAGCATCACCTCGGGCACCCCGTGTCCGCGCGCCTCCTTGGCGAAGCGCTGCACCAGCGGCCCGTACAGCAGCCCGCCCACCACCGGGGCCAGCACCACGAAGCAGGGGCCCAGCCAGGACAGCTGGGGGTGCGCCGAGCCGGGGGCGGCGGCGTAGTCGTCGTGCCCGGAGAAGAGCCGGGTGAACTGCTGGATACACCAGCGGAAGACGATCGAGCCGACGCCCGCGCCCGCGCCGGTGACGACGGCCAGCAGCATCAGCCCCCACGGCGCTGACCGCATCCGCGCACCCGTCCGACTCGTCCCTCTCGGTCCCCTGCTGCCGCCAGCCTGTATGCCGACCATTAGTGCTCCCTTCTTACTTTTGCATTATGCAAATCTTGTCAAGTGCACGGGTCACGGGAAGGGCGCCCGGAAGCACTGGAGGGAGCGGGCGGAGCGGGCTGGAGGGGAGTCGCGCCCCGAAGGGGCGCGGGGAACTGCTCCCCCGAGCTCTTCGAGCAGGGGGTACCCCCACATCCACAGCGAAGCCGCAATCCGCGTACTCCGGGCAGGGGCACGCCCTCACCGGGCCGAGCGCGGATCCAGCGCAGGCCAATCTCTCGGCATTGGCTCTGTCTTGGCAGTCCAATCGGCGCGAAACTGCTGGCAGTGCCAACTCGTACCTGGGGAAGGGGGAGCGATGAACGGCTCGGACAGCACGAACGAAGCGAGCGGCGGTCAGGGGCGGGTGGTCGTCGGTGTGAGCGGATCGCCCGCCGGACTCGCGGCGCTGCGGGCAGCGGCGCACGAGGCGCGCACCAGCGGGCGCCCACTGCTGGCGGTGCTCGCCTGGCAGCCGCCCGAGGGCGAGGCGGGCTACATGCTGCGGCCCGACCGGGTGTGGGCGGAGAACTGGCGCCGGATGGCCGCCGCGCGGCTGGACCGCGCGTTCGACGACGCCTTCGGCGGCGATCCGCCCGGGATCGCCGAGGTCGAACGGCGGCTGGTGCGCGGCAAGCCCTGGCGCGCGCTGTGCACGACGGCGAACCGCCCGGACGACCGCCTGGTCATCGGTACGCGCGTGGCGCCCCGCGGCCTGTTCCGCTACGGCGGCACCCGGCGCCGGGTGCTGGCCCGTGCCTCGTGCCCGGTCCTCACCGTGCCGGCGCCGCGCTTCCCCGCGTACATGCGGACCCGGCTGCGCCATGCGTCACCGGCCGACTTCGTCTCCAAGGGGCCGGGCGGAGCACCCGCCTGAATCCCGCGCCGCGCGGCGGGCCGTGCGGCGCCCCGCGCGGCCCGCCGGTCAGGCCGGTTGCGGGGATTTGGCCTTGGCCCTGGCCACCTGTTGGACGATGGCGGCGCAGAAGGGCGGGAAGTCGTCGGGGAAGCCGCGGCTGGTGACGAGGTTCCCGTCGATGACGACCTCCTCCTCGACCACCTCGGCGCCCGCGTTGCGCAGATCGGTGCGGATGCTGGGCCAGGAGGTGAGGCGGCGGCCACGGATCGCGTCCGCCTCCGCCAGGGTCACCGGGCCGTGGCAGATCGCCGCGACGGGTTTGCCTGCGCGCATGAACTCCCGGGCGAAGCCGACCGCGTCGGGGTCGGTCCGCAACTGGTCGGGGTTCATCGCGCCGCCGGGCAGCACCAGCGCGTCGTAGTCGTCGGCGGACGCGTCGGCGACCGTCCTGTCCACCGTGAGGGTGCCCGCCGGGTCGATGTCGTTCTGGCGGGCGTTGATCTCCCCGGTGTGCAGCGAGATCACCTCTGTGTGCGCCCCGGCACCGTGCAGGGCGCCGCGCGGCTGCTCCAGTTCGACGCGTTCCACACCGTCGGCGGCGAGGATGGCCACCCTCATGCCGTGCAGTACGGCGGTCATCATGCGGCTCCCTTCGGCCCCGGGCATCCGCTCGCGGCGCACACCTCCCCGACCAGCTTCTCACCCTGGATAAAAGTGTCAAACGGGGCGTATGGGGCGTATCTCCTGGCCGGTGCTCTCCCCGGCACCCACCAGGAACGTGCGCAGCGCGTCCGCGAGGGGTTCAGGGTGCGGACCGGCGGCGTATGCGGCGGCCCGGTTCCGGCCCTCCCCGCGCGCCCACTCCCACCAGTGCGCCAGCGCCCCGTCGGCCAGCTGCTCGACGGGGATCACCGCGGGCCAGCCCAGCGCCCGCGCCTGCGCGCTGACCTTGGCGCCGCCCGCCACCGGGTCGACTGCGATGACGGGCACCCCGGACCGCAGCGCCAGCACCATGCCGTGCAGCCGGTCGGTCAGCACCAGATCGACGCGGGCCAGCACGGCGTCCAGCTGCTCCGGGGTGCCGCACAGCCGCCAGTCCCCGGCATCCAGCCGGGTCTCCAGCTCCAGCCGCGCACAGTCCCGGCTGCCGAGCCAGGCCGTGACACGGCGTGCCGCCTCCTCGTGCCGCCGCCGGCCCGCGTACTCGTGCTGGCCCGTCGTGAGGACGGTCGCCACCACGGGCGGCAGCGGACGCGGCGGCCGGGTGCCCGCCGACAGGTCGGGCGACGGGCGTCCGGCCGGGCCGCCGTCCCGGGCGATCACCTCGTGGAACCCGCGTACGGCCGGGTCCTGCGGATCGATCACCGAGACCCCGACGGCGATGCGGCGGCAGTGCGCGAACTGCTCGTGCAGCGCCGCCGGCTGCGGGCCGCTGCACGGCCCGCAGACGAACAGCAGCAGGTCGTACGCGGCCGGCCGTACCGTCTTCAACGACAGCTCCCGCGGCGCGAATCCGGGGCTCCATGCCACGTCGTACGCCTGCCCCGACTCCCGCAGCACCTCCTCGGCCCGGCGCAGCGCCAGCACGTCCCCGGCCGTGACCTCGCCCTCCACGAAGCTGAACCACCCCGTGAGCAGCGCACGCCGGAACGTCATGGTGCCGCCCCCTGGGGCACCGGCGCCGCCGCGTCCGCTCCCGGCAGCGGCGGTGTACCCCCGCCCGGCGAACCCCCGGGCCGCGCACCCGCGTCCAGCAGCTCCGCGCAGGCCGAGGCGACCTCGTCCGGCGAAATCCGCAGTAGCCGCGGATCGGGCTCCGTGCCGTGCGGGTCACCGGGGCGCACCCCGTCACCCGGGTGCGGCCGCCACAGCGCGCGGTGCCGCGCACACCCGGGCGGCCCCCACAGCGCGGGGGACACCGGCCCGAACAGCACGACCGACGGCGTGGCGAGTGCCGTGGCGAGGTGGGCCACTCCCGTGTCACCGACGACCACCGCACGGGCCCGGTCCACCAGTGCGGCCAGCATGTCGAACGGCAGCCCCGCATCGGTGCCCGCAACGGCGGCGGGCGGCAGCCCGGCCCGCTCGGCGACGCCGAGGGCGAGGTCGCGTTCGCCCGGCCCGCAGGTGAGCACCACATCGGCGCCGCGGGCCAGCAACTGGCGGGCCACGGCGGCGAACCGCTCGGCCGGCCAGCGCCGCGCCCCGGCGTCGGCGCCCGGGTGCAGCACCACGGCTCCGGGTGCCGGAGACGGGGTGCCGGGCCGCCGCAGCAGCAGGTCGTCGGGGTCGGCGGGGATGCCGTACCAGGTCAACAGGCGGCACCAGCGCTCCCGTTCGTGCTCGTCGGGCCGCCAGTCGGGCGCCGAACCGTCCGCGTACGCCAGCAGCCGCCGCGGGGTGAGCCGGGCGAGGACCGCGCGGCTCGCCGGGCCGTTGCCGTGCAGATCGACGGCGAGATCGGGCGGCGGCCACGGCCACGGCACCCGGACCGGGACCTCGCGGTCCGCGGCACCGGCGGGCAGCAGGACGTCGACGGCGCCGACCGCACGCACCGCGTCGGCCAGCCATCCCGGCGCCGCCAGCACCAACTCGTGGTGCGGGAGCGCGCGGCGCAGCGCACGCAGCGCGGGCACGGCGGTCAGCAGATCCCCCAGCCCCAGCGCGCGGAGCACCAGCGCGCGCGGCCGGTCCCGGTCGCTGCCCGCACCCTCTCGCAGGACCAGCGGTCCCGGCCGCTCCGGTTCACCCCCGGGCCGCCCTGGCCACGCCCCGCCAGGCTGGCCCCGGCCGCGCCGCGCACCGCCGCCCGGCGGCGGGCCCGGGCCCTGCCTCGCGCTCAAGACGACTGCTCCAGACCGTCGAGTCCCAACGACCGCACCGTGCCGTGGTGGTCGGCGGCACGGCGGGCCAGTGCCGTTGTCGAGCGGCCGTCCAGATACGGCAGGAGCAGCACGCGCCCGCCCCACTCCTCCAGCGTGGCGGCTTCCGGAAGCCGCTCCGTCCCGTAGTCGCCGCCCTTGACCCACACATGCGGGCGCAGCTCCCGCAGCAGGCGCTCGGGGGTGTTCTCGTCGAAGACGGCGATCGCGTCGACGCAGTCGAGCCCGGCCAGCACCGAGACTCGGTCGGCCTCGGGCGTGATCGGCCGGCCCTCGCCCTTGAGCCGGCGCACCGACACATCGGAGTTGAGGCAGACGATGAGACAGTCGCCGGTGCGGCGCGCGTTCTGCAACATCCCGACGTGGCCGGCGTGCAGCAGGTCGAAGCAGCCGCCGGTGGCCACGACGGTGCCGCCGCGGGCCCGTACGGCGGCGGCCAGCGCACGCGCGTCGTCCGTCCTGGTGACCGGCGGCGCCGGCGGCGGGGTGCTGGGAACGCCGCCCCACAGCGCGGGGTTGCGTACCCCGCCCGCGGCAACGAAGCCGCCGGACAGCCGTACAGCCTCGTGGGTGGCCTCCTCCGGCAGCGCGCCGTCGGCCAGGGCACGTGCCGCGGTCGCCGCGAAGCAGTCACCGGCGCCGCAGGGGTCGCCGTCGGCCTCCTGGAGCGCGGGGAAGTACAGCGGCGCCTCGTCCCCAGGGCACGCCAGCACCGCGCCGCGGCGGCCCAGCGTCACCGCCACGGCGGCGCTGCGCCACACCGAGGCCAGTGCGGCGCCGCGCCAGCCGTGCCCGTGCAGTCCGTCGCCGTCCGTCTCCGGGTACTCCCCGGAGCACAGCGCCATCGCCTCCGCCGCGTTCGGCGTCACCAGCCGGGCCCCGGGGACCGGCGGCTCACCGCGCGGGTGCGGGTCCCACACCACCTGGGTGTGCCCGGCCAGTACGGCGAGTTCGGCGCGCAGCCGCGCCGCGACGCCGCGTCCGTAGTCCGAGACCAGCACCGTGTGCGCCCCGGCGAGCGCCGTACGGACCTCCTCGGTGACCGCGCCGACGGTGCCGCCGCCGCGGTCCACCCGCAGCAGCGGGCGGCCCTCGGCGCACAGCCGCGTCTTGACGGGCACGCTGCCGCGCAGCGGAAGCTCCAGGAGCCGTACCCGTGACGACAGCATGTCCCGCACCGTCTGGTCGGACCTGCTCCGGCCCAGCGCGGTGATCAGGACGATCTCCGGGCGGTCCGCCGCGTCCGGTGGGAAGGTGCCGGCGAGTGTCGCGGCGAGTCCGGCTCCGCCGGGGCGGTTGTGCTCCTCGGTCACGTCCAGCACGGGCGCGGGGGCGTCCGGGGCCAGGCGGTCGGCCTGGCCCTCGACGTCGGTGTCCAGCAGTGTGTCGCCGACGACGACGAGTGGGCGGGTGCGAGGCATTGGTGCGCTTCCTTTGTTTTGCCGGGTTCGGGGTGCGGCTGTCCTTTGTCCTGCCGGGTTCGGGGTGCCCCTGTCAGTTGTTTTGCCGGGTTCGGGGTGCCCCTGTGCGTTGTCCGCGGGCTGCGGGTTGGTTGTGGCTGGTCGCGCAGTTCCCCGCGCCCCTTATGTGCTTGTCCGCGAAGCTTGGGCAGTCTGCGCCAGGGGCGCAGGGTGGGCAAGCGCAGCCCCCCCCCCGCGCCGGGTACCGGTCATGGGGCCTCGAGCGTTGAGAGCAGGGCCTCAGTGGGTTCCTGCGCCGCGTCGAACGCTTCGCACAGCAAGTGCACGGCAACCAAGTGCACCTCTTGCACGGTTGCCGTCGTGTCCCCCGCAACGCACAGCGCAGCGTCACCCGCGGCGGCCAGCGGATTGGGCGCAGGACCGGTCAGCGCCCACACGCGCAGCCCCCGCTCGCGGCCCGTCAGCGCGGCGTTCACCAGGTTCTCGCTGCGCCCCGAGGTGGACAGCAGCAGCAGGACATCGCCGGGGCGGCCGTGCGCGGCCACTTGGCGGGCGTACAGATCGGCGAAGCCGTAGTCGTTGCCGATGGCCGTGACCGCCGAGGTGTCCGCGTGCAGCGCGATGGCCGAGTACGGGCCGCGTTCCCCCTGGTAGCGGCCGACGAGCTCGGCGGTCAGATGCTGGGCCTGGGCCGCGCTGCCGCCGTTGCCCGCGGCCAGCAGCCGCCCGCCGGCGCGCAGCGCCCCGGCCAGCTGCTCGCCCCAGGCGGTGACTTGGGCCGTGCACTGCTCCCGGAAGGCGGCAACGGCCGCTTCGAGTGCCTGGCAGTGTGCGTGTGCGGGATCGGCAGGAAGCATCTCGGACTCCTCAGGGGACGGCCGGGGTCACCGGCACGGCGGTCGGCTGTGCGGCGGCCCGCGTCGCGCGGGCGTCCAGCACGCGCCGGTAGACGTCCTCGGTCTGCGCCACCACGCGCGCCCAGCTGTAGCGGGACAGCACGCGCCGCCGCCCGGCGGCGCCGTACGCCCTGCCCCGCGCCGGCATCGCCAGCAGCGTGCGTACGGCCTGCGCCAGCGCCTCCGGATCGCGGGGCGGCACCAGCAGCCCGGTGCCGTGGTGTGCGACGGTGTCGCACTGGCCGCCGACGGCGGTGGCCACCACGGGCGTTCCGCAGCTCATGGCCTCCAGCGGGACGATGCCGAACGGCTCGTAGTCGGCGGGGCACAGCACGGCGTCGGCGGCGCGCATCAGCCGCGGCACCTCGTCCCTGTCCAGCCCGCCGGTCAGGTGCACCCGGTCGGCGACGCCGAGATCGCGGGCCAGGTCGCGCAGCCGCCGGGCCTCCGGGTCGCGGTCCAGCTCGGCGCCCTTGGGGCCGCCGGCTACGACCAGTTCGGCCTCGGGGATCCGGCTGAGCGCGGCGACGGAGAGCGCGGCGCCCTTGCGCGGCACCAGCCGTCCGATGTGCGCCAGCAGCGGGCGGTGCGCGGGGCTTTGCCACTGCGGGCCCGTCGGTGTGAACACCTCCGGGTCGACGCCGCACGGGACGACGGAGACGTGCTCGGCGCCCACCCGCATCGCGGCCAGCTCCGCCACCTCGTCCCGGCAGGTGGCGATGATCCGGTCGCAGCAGGTGCCGATCGCCGTCTCGCAGGGGATGCGCTCGCCGGGGCTGGTGTCGGCGTCGCCCTGGTGCCGCTTCTTGACGGTGCCCAGCGCGTGGTAGGTGTGCAGGAACGGCAGGGCGCGATCCTGTGCCGCCTGGAGGGTGGCCAGACCCGACATCCAGAAGTGCGAGTGCACCAGGTCGGGCCGCTCGGCCGCCCACTGGGAGGACAGAAAGGTGCCGAAGTGCCCCATGTAGGGCAGCAGTTCGTCCTTCGGTACGGGGCGCGGCGGGCCCGCAGGCACATGGTGGACGTCCACTCCGTGCCGCAGCGGCAGCCGCTCGGGCAGGTCGGGGGAGTCGCGGCGGGTGTAGACGGTCACCCGGTGGCCCTGCCCGGCCAGCGTCTCGGCCAGCCGCGCCACGTGCACGTTCTGGCCGCCCGCGTCCGCGCCGCCCAGCGCCGCCAGCGGGCTCGCGTGCTCCGAGACGAGCGCGATGCGCAGCTGCTCCTTCTTCCGGGCCGTCATCTGCGGGTCACCTCCTCCAGAAGCTGCTCCCAGCGGTGCAGGAACGGTTTGAGCCCGTAGCGGCTCAGCGCGGCACGCCGGGCGCGGGCCCCGTCCTCGGCTGCGGCCTGCGGTTCGTGGACGTACCGGCGTGCCGCCTCGGCCAGCACCTCGGGGCGTGTGGAGAGCACTCCGGCGCCCTCGGGGACCGCTTCGACCGCCTCGGTGGTGGCCAGCGCGACCACCGGCATGCCCAGGTGCATGGCCTCCAGCAGCGACAGGCCCAGCGACGTCCACCGCACCGGGTGCAGATAGCAGCGCCGCAGCGCCATCGCGGCGTGCAGCTGCTCCTGCGGCAGATCCTGGGCGCGGCAGCGTTCCGGCGGCAGTCCCAGGTGCCCGGGCAGTGCTGCGGTACGCATCCCGAAGACGTCCAGCGGTGCTGCCTCGCTCAGCGCGGGCAGCAGGTCGGTTCCGACGTACCGGCCGCGGCGTACGGGGTCGTTGACGACGACCGCCGCGCGGGCCAGCTCACCGGTCCACTGGTGTCCTGGATCGACGATGCCGTGCTCGATGACGGTGGTGCGGGTGGTGCCGTTGTCCCAGAACAGCCGGTTGAAGTGGGTGACGTGCACCAGCGTCAGATCGCGGCGGTCGGCGTACGGGTGCCTGGTGTCCGGCACGTCGCCGTCGGGCGCGTTGTGCTCGAGGTAGACGGCCGGGATGTCGCGGCCCGGCCGGCGCCCGCCCAGCCAGCGCGCCGCCAGCTCCTCCTCGTGCGGGCGCTGGAGGACGACGACGTCCACGTCCGTCCCGGCCAGCTGTTCGGGGCTCAGCTCCTGCACCGACTCCGGCCAGGCGAAGGTCTCCGCGCGGCCGAGGCCGTCCGGCCCGCGGTCCGGCAGCACCGGCACCAGATAGGTGTGCGGGCCCTGGACGAACGCCGTCGTCCAGGAGCCGTGCACGTGCCACAGCAGAATCCTCATGCGCGGGTCTCCAGAGCCGTCCGGTCGGTGGTGGTCCGGTCGGTGGTCGTCCGGCTGGTGGTCGTCCGGTCCGCCGGGGAGGCGGGCGGCAGCCGGTCGAGCGCCGCCAGCACCTCGTCGTCGGCCACCGCGTCCAGGCACGGGTGGCCCGGCACCGGGCAGCTCACCGCACGGGTGCCGGCGCACGGCGCGCTCTGGTCGCCGAGGAGTACGTGCGGCACTCCGAACGGCGCCCAGCGGTCGGCCGGTACGACGGGGGAGAACAGGCAGACGACCGGGGTGCCCACGGCAGCCGCCAGATGGGAGGGCCCTGTGTTGCCGACGATCGCCGCGCGGGCACCCGCGAGGACGCCCGCCAGCTCGTGCAGCCCGGTGCGCCCGCCCAGATCGAGGGCGTGCTCCCCGGCGACGGCGGCCGTCAGCTCCTTCTCGGAGGTCCCGCCGGTGACCACCACCCGGTGCCCGGCCCCGGCCAGCGCCGCCACGGCACGCGCGGCCCGCTCGCGGCTCCAGGCGCGGGAGGGAGCCGAGGCGCCGGGGTGCACCACGAGGTACGGGTCCGTACCGGTCAACGGGCCGGTGTCGGGCGGCGGATGGATCGCCAGGCCGCCCACGTCGCCGTCGGGCAGTGCGAACCCGGCGGCGGTCGCCAGGTCCATGGCCGCCTCCGCCTCGTGCCGGCCCGCCGCCCTGCGGTGCCGCAGCTCCAGCAGCGAACCGGGATAGACCTCGCTGTCCGCGCCCACCCATGGCACCCCGGCGAGCTTCAGCAGCAGCGCGATCGGCAGCGGGCTCTGGTGGAACGAGGTGAGCACCAGCGCCCGGTCGATCCGCCGCCGGGCGAGTGCGTCGATCAGCGCGGCGGTCTCCGCGCGGTCCACCGCCGCGGGGTCACGCCCCACCCAGGGCGCGTCGAAGGTGAGGACCTCGTCCACGCCGGGCAGCAGCCGGGCAGCGCCCGCGCCGAGCGGTCCGGCCAGCAGCGTCACCCGCCGCGAACCGGCCGCCGCCATCCGCGCCGCGGGCCCGGCCAGCAGCACGTCACCGACGCTGTCGAGCCGTACGAGGAGCGTGTGCGGGCTGCTCATGCCGGGCCTCCCAGGTGGGCGGGGGCACCGACCAGGGCGCGGACGGCTGCCGCCAGGTGCGAGGCGGTGCGCGGCGCCGCGCGGGTCTCGGCGGCGCGGGTCGCGGTGTTGGGCACCAGCACGCCTGTGGCCCCGGCCCGGTGCGCGGCGCCCAGGTCGGCGGCGATGTCACCGACCACGGCGGTCTCCGGCGGGCGCACCCCGAGCACCCGGCACGCGGCGAACACCAGCCCCGGCTCCGGCTTGCGGCAGCCACAGCCCTCCTCCGGCCGGTGCGGGCACACGGCGGTCACCGCGAGCGGCCCCACCAGCGCCTCCATCCGGGCGTGCAGCGCGTCCAGTTGCTCCAGCCGCAGGGCGCCGCGCCCGATGCCGGGCTGGTTGCTCACCACTCCGGCCGGCACCCCGGCAGCACGCAGCGCCGCCAGCGCCTCCCGCGCGGAGGGCAGCGGCCGCACCCGCCCCGGGTCGGTGTTGTGCGGTACGTCCTCGATCAGGGTCCCGTCCCGGTCGAAGAACACGGCGCGGGGCCGCCCGCACGCCGGTACCGCCGCGCAGGGCGGCGAACCCGTGTGAGGGAGCCGGATCAGCGGCTCCTCGGGCCCGTCCTGGTACCAGGTGGCAGTCGCCGAACGCAGCACCACGGCCGCCGGGCGCGCACTCCCCGGCGGCAGCGCGGACTCCACGGGCGCCTGACTGTTCATGCCCGCACCTCCCGTCCGCCACGGTTCGCTTCGGCACCGACAGGGCCCGCCTCCCCGCCCCTGGCGCCCCGCGCCGCACCTGCTTCCTCGCCGACGCACGGCTCCCCGCCCGCAGTGCTCGGCGGGGGCAGGGCGCGCAGCCAGGCGTTCGCCCAGTGGCAGGTGGCGACCGGGGGGATCAGGACGCTGCTGACGAGCATGGTGAAGCCCTCGTCGGGGGTAAGGGGACCCGGGCGCAGTCTGGCGTGCAGGAACTCGGCCGTTCCCAGCAGCCACAGCCCGCCCAGAACGGCTGCGGCGCGGCGGTGCCCGGCGGCGAGTGTGCCGAGTGCGGCGCCCGCGGCGGCTGTGACGGCAGCGTGCCGGGGCAGCCGGCCGCGGGTGGCTCCGGCGCGCCGCCACCAGTCGGGGCCGTGGATCCGGGTCATCAACACGTCGTCGGCGTTGCCGCGTTGGGCGCGGACCGAGACCCAGCGGCCGGCGGGCCGCACCGGGTGCACGGTGTGCCGCCGGCCGCGTACCAGCTGCCAGCCCTCGTCGAGCAGCCGCAGCGCCAGATCGGCGTCCTCCCTGAAGGCCCGGCGGAACCGTTCGTCGAAGCCGCCGACCGCTTCCAGCGCCGTACGCCGGTAGGCCATGTCGGCGGTGATCCAGCGCGCCCCGGCAAGACCGGCGGTGTTGCGCTCCCAGTCGGTGGGCGCCCGGTGGCCGGGCAGCGGGACGGTGATACGGCCCTGGCTGCCGGCCGCTGCCGGGCCCGCGGCGGCCAGATCGGCGGCGAGCCGCCGGGTCCAGTGCTCGCCCGGGAGCACATCGTCGTCCAGGAAGGCGATCCACTCCTCCTCGGCGGCCCGCCAGCCCACGTTCCGCGCCGCCGCGGGCCCGGCGCCCGCGCCCGTCACCACCTCGACCAGTGACGCCAGTGAGCCGGGCACCTGTACCGGCAGCGGGTCGCACGCGCGGCCCGGGCGGTCGTCGACGAGCACGATCCGGCGCGGGCGCGGCGGCCCGGCCTCGGCCAGCGCCCGCAGCGTCCCGGCCAGCGACGGCCTGCCCAGGGTGGGGATGACGACGGCGAACTCGGGCGCGGGGCCCTCCAGGTGTCCGGTGCTCATGTGGGCTCCCCTCGGACGGCGCCGAGCCCTTCGGGACGGCCGCGCACTCCCCGGGGCGCGTCCTCTCCAGGCCGGTGGAAGAAGCTCGCCCGGCGCACCACGTACGGGCCGATGGCCAGCAGATCCACCGGTGCGGAGCCGAAGCACTCCAGCGCGTCCCGCGGGTCGTCCACCATCGGCCGGCCCGCCGTGTTCAGGCTGGTGTTGACCACGACCGGCAGCCCGGTGAGCCGTTCGAACTCCGCCAGCATCCGGGCCACCAGCGGCTCCTGCTCGCGGTCGACGGTCTGGATGCGCGCGGTGCCGTCGGTGTGCACCACCGCGGGGATACGGTCCGGCCAGGCGGGCCGCACACCGTGGACGAAGAGCATGTACGGGCTCGGCAGCGGCCCCTCGAAGATCTCCGGGGCGCGCTCCCGCAGCACCATCGGTGCCACCGGGCGGAACTGCTCGCGCCCCTTGACGTCGTTGAGGCGCTCCAGATTGGCGGCCCGCCCGGGGTGCGCCAGCAGCGAGCGGTGGCCCAGCGCGCGGGGACCGTACTCCGAACGCCCCTGGAACCAGGCGACGATCGCGTCCTCGGCGAGCGCCTGCGCCACCGTCTGCGCCACGTCGTCGGGCCGTTCGAACGGCACCCCGGCCGTGGTCAGCCACTCGCGCAGCTGCCTCTCGTCCCACTGCCGCCCCAGGTCGGCCCCGCCCATCGGCTCGGTCACGTCCCCGCCGCGGGAGGCGAGCGCCAGCGCCCCGCCCAGCGCCGTACCGGCGTCACCGGCCGCCGGCTGCACCCATACGCGGGAGAAGGGGCCCTCGGCGGCCAGCCGTGAGTTGGCCACGCAGTTGAGCGCCACACCGCCCGCCATGGTGAGCAGTTCGTCGTGGGTGCGGCCGTGCAGCCAGCGCACCATGTCCAGCAGCGTGTCCTCCAGGCAGCGCTGCGCGCCGGCCGCCAGATCGGCCTGCTCCTGGGTCCAGCCCTCGCCCGCGCGGGCCGCGGGGGCGAAGCTCTCCCAGGGCACGTCCCTGGCGACGAATCCGCCGTCGCCCGTGGAGTGCACGTACTTGGCCAGCTCGGCGGCCATCCGCGGCCTGCCGTAGGAGGCCAGCGCCATCACCTTGTACTCGTCACTGGAGCGCAGAAAGCCCAGGTGCTCGGTCAGCTCCTCGTAGACGAGGCCGAGCGAGTGCGGCAACTGCTGGCTGTGCAGCGGCTCCAGGGCCGCGCCCCGGCGCCGCGCCGCCAGATGGGACGTCGACTCGCCGCGCCCGTCCACCACCAGCACCGAGCAGCGCTCCGCCTCGGGCGCGGCGAAGGCGCCGGAGGCCGCGTGTGCCATGTGGTGCTGGACGAAGTGCACCTTCTCGCGGTCCAGCCCTGGCAGCGCCTCGCACAGGAAGGACGGTGCCTCGCGCGCGTACGTCAGCCGCAGCGGGTCCCACGGGTCGTCCAGCCCCATGTCCACGGCGGGTTTGGCCAGGTCGGGGTCGAAGGAGTAGGCGACGGCGTCGATGTCCTGCGGCCGCAGCCCCGCCTCGGCAAGACACCAGGCGGCGGCCCGGTACGGGAGCTCCCAGGCGGCGAACGGCACCGGCCGCTTGCCGTGCTTGCGCCGGGAGAACCGCTCCTCCTCCGCAGCGGCGACCGTATGTCCGTCGACGACGAGCGCGGCTGCCGGGTCGTGGAAGAGGGCATTGATACCGAGAACGCGCATGGTCTGCCTTTCGCCGGGAGGGCCGGGGGCGAGGGGAGAGCCGGTCGCC
>NZ_JADKMA010000088.1 GCF_017676365.1 Streptomyces oryzae | reverse complement strand
AGGGGGTGAGTCCGTCGTCCGGGGCGGCCCAGTCGTCGGTGGCCGCATAGACCGCGGTCGGCACCGTGACAGCCCGCAGATAGGTGAACAGCGGTCGCATGGCGTGCTCCAGCACCAGCGAGTGGCGTGGGGTGCCGCCGGTGGCGGCCAGGAGGACCGGCTTGCCCGCGAGGGTGTCCTGCTCCAATACGTCGAAGAAGGACTTGAACAGGCCGCTGTAGGAGGCGCTGAAGACGGGGGTGACGGCGATCAGGCCGTCAGCCCCTGTGATGTCGTCGATGGCCTCGCGCAGCGCCCCGCCGGGGAAGCCGCTGACGAAGTGGTGCGCGATCTCGGTTGCGACGTTCCGCAGCTCGACCGTGGTGACCTCCGCCTCCGTACCCTCCTCGCGGAGCGCGACCCGGGTGGCCTCCGCCAGCCGGTCGGCCAGCAGCCGGCTGGACGACGGGTCGCTCAGTCCGGCCGTGACGACGGCCAGCCGCACCTTCCGGGCACCTTCGGCAGCTCCGGCTCCTACAGCTCCGACAGCTCCTGCAGATGTCATACGGCAGCTCCCTCTCGTTCGGCACGCTCCGCGACCCGCGTCGCGTGCGTCGGCGCGTCGGCGACCCCCGCGGGGCGCATCGCGGCCATCTCCTTGCGCAGCACCGGCACGACCTCCTCACCGAGCATGTCCAGCTGTTCCAGAACGGTCTTCAGCGGCAGGCCCGCGTGGTCCATCAGGAACAGCTGGCGCTGGTAGTCGCCGAAGGACTCACGGAAGGTCAGCGTCTTGTCGATGACCTCCTGCGGGCTGCCGACGGTCAGCGGGGTCTGGTCGGTGAACTCCTCCAGGCTGGGCCCGTGCCCGTAGACCGGCGCGTTGTCGAAGTACGGGCGGAACTCGTTCACCGCGTCCTGCGACCTGCGCCGCATGAAGACCTGCCCGCCCAGGCCGACCAGGGCCTGCTCCCGCGTCCCGTGACCGTAGTGCTCGAAGCGGTCGCGATAGAGGTTGATCAGCCGTTTGAAGTGGTCCTTGGGCCAGAAGATGTTGTTGGCGAAGAAGCCGTCGCCGTAGTACGCGGCCTGCTCGGCGATCTCCGGGCTGCGGATCGAGCCGTGCCAGACGAAGGGCGGTACGCCGTCCATCGGGCGCGGGGTGGAGGTGAAGCCCTGCAGCGGGGTGCGGAAGCGGCCCTCCCAGTCGACGACCTCCTCGGTCCACAGCCGGCGCAGCAGCGCGTAGTTCTCGATGGCCAGCGGAATGCCCTGCCGGATGTCCTGGCCGAACCAGGGGTAGACGGGCCCCGTGTTGCCGCGGCCCATCATCAGATCGACCCGGCCCTCGGCGATGTGCTGGAGCATCGCGAAGTCCTCGGCGATCTTCACCGGGTCGTTGGTGGTGATCAGCGTGGTGGAGGTGGAGAGGATCAGCCGCTCGGTGCGGGCCGCCAGATAGCCGAGCATCGTCGTCGGCGAGGACGGCACGAACGGCGGGTTGTGGTGCTCGCCGGTGGCGAAGACGTCGAGCCCCACTTCCTCCGCCTTCAGGGCGATGGCCAGCATCGCCTTGATCCGCTCGTGCTCGCTCGGCGTCCGTCCCGTGGTGGGGTCGGGTGTCACGTCACCGACGGTGAAGATCCCGAACTGGATGGGGACCGTCGGGGTCGGGGTGGCCGTGGCCGTCTCCGTGCCTGTGTCCAGGTTCGTGGCCGTCATGATGCTCGCCGTCCTCGGGGTGTGCTCATCAGAGGTAGTTGATTATTGAACTAGATGCCTCCCTCAATGCTCCGGGGGCCTGGAAAATTCCAGGGCCCCCGGCCCTGGGAAATTCCAGCCGCACGGGCACACGGTGCTCCCCGGCGACCCCTGTGAAACGATCGAATGAGGGTGCGCGGGCAGGTGCGCGTGGAGACGACCGGCTCCGGGCACGCAATCTGCTGGAAACCCTGTGGTGCAATGCTGATACGGCCCCGTGTGCCAGGGGACCCGAGCGAACCTCTGACCTGCAAGGATAGGCCCATGGACAAGCAGCAGGAATTCGTCCTCCGCACACTGGAGGAGCGCGACATCCGGTTCGTCCGGCTCTGGTTCACCGATGTCCTCGGCTTCCTGAAATCCGTCGCGGTCGCCCCCGCCGAGCTCGAGCAGGCGTTCGACGAGGGGATGGGGTTCGACGGCTCGGCCATCGAGGGATTCGCCCGCGTCTACGAGTCCGACATGATCGCCAAGCCCGACCCCGGCACCTTCCAGATACTGCCGTGGCGGGCCGAGGCACCCGGCACCGCGCGGATGTTCTGCGACATCCTGATGCCGGACGGCTCCCCCTCCTACGCCGACCCGCGCTACGTCCTCAAGCGCGCGCTGGCCAAGGCGTCGGACCTCGGATTCACCTTCTACACCCACCCGGAGATCGAGTTCTACCTGCTCAAGGACAAGCCGGTGGACGGCACCCGCCCCGTCCCGGCCGACTCCTCCGGATACTTCGACCACACCCCGCAGAACGTCGGCATGGACTTCCGCCGCCAGGCCATCACCATGCTGGAGTCCATGGGCATCTCCGTGGAGTTCTCCCACCACGAGGGAGCCCCGGGCCAGCAGGAGATCGACCTGCGCTACGCCGACGCGCTGTCAACGGCCGACAACATCATGACGTTCCGCCTGGTCATGAAGCAGGTCGCGCTGGAGCAGGGCGTGCAGGCCACCTTCATGCCCAAGCCGTTCTCCGAATACCCCGGCTCCGGCATGCACACCCACCTCTCCCTCTTCGAGGGCGACCGCAACGCCTTCTACGAGTCCGGCGCCGAATACCAGCTCTCCAAGGTCGGCCGTTCCTTCATCGCGGGGCTGCTCACCCACGCGGGCGAGATCTCCGCCGTCACCAACCAGTGGGTCAACTCCTACAAGCGCATCTGGGGCGGCGCCAACCGCACCGCAGGGGAGGGCGGCGAATCGCCCTCGTACATCTGCTGGGGCCACAACAACCGCTCCGCGCTCGTCCGCGTACCGATGTACAAGCCCGGCAAGACCGGCTCGACGCGGATCGAGATGCGCTCCCTCGACTCCGGCGCCAACCCCTACCTCGCCTACGCCGTGCTGCTCGCCGCCGGCCTCAAGGGCATCGAGGAGGGGTACGAGCTGCCCGCCGGGGCCGACGACGACGTGTGGGCGCTCTCCGACGCCGAGCGGCGCGCCATGGGGATCGAGCCGCTGCCGCAGAACCTCGGCGAGGCCATCCACCTCATGGAGCGCAGCGAACTGGTCGCCCAGACCCTGGGAGAGCACGTTTTCGACTTCTTCCTGCGGAACAAGAAGCAGGAGTGGGAGGAGTACCGCAGCGAGGTCACCGCCTTCGAGCTGCGCAAGTCCCTGCCGGTGCTGTAAGGGCCCCGCTCCGTTCCGTGCGGGCCCCAAGCCCGGACCAGCGCTGAGCCGGAGGGACTACGTTGTAGTCCCTCCGGGGGCGGGGGATGCCCCCGGCGGAAGCGGGCAGGGGCCGGGAAAGGACAACAGGAGTGAGCGTGACACCAGACGGGCGGCGGGGCACCCGGTACGGGCGACTGTTGCGGCACGGCTTCACCGACCCGGAAACCGCGGCGCGCCTGCTCGACGGCCCGGCGCTCGCCCCCGTCCGTGACGATGCCCTCTTCCTGGACGCGCTCGGCGCCACCGCCGACCCGGACCTGGCCCTCTTCGGCCTGGTCCGGGTCATCGAATCCCTCGAGGCGCTGGACAAGGACGCGCAGGTCCTCCTCGACACCCTGCTGACGGCCAAGCCGCTGCGCGACCGGCTGCTCGGCGTCCTCGGCGCCTCCGACGCGCTGGCCGACCACCTCGCGAGCCACCCGCACGACTGGGAGGCGCTGGTCACCTACGAGTCGGCCGACCTGCACCCGGGGGTCGCCGAGTTCGAGGCGGCGCTGCGCGAGGTGGACGGGCCCGACGGGCTGCGCGTCGCCTACCGCAGGGCGCTGCTGTCCATCGCGGCGCGCGATGTGTGCGGCACCAGCGATGTGTCGCAGACCGCCGCCGAGCTCGCCGACCTGGCCACCGCCACCCTGCGCCGGGCGCTGGCCCTCGCCGAGACCGAGGCCCCGGAGGACGCGGCCGTCTGCCGGCTCGCCGTCGTCGCCATGGGCAAGGCGGGCGGCCATGAGCTCAACTACGTCTCCGACGTGGACGTCATCTTCGTCGCCGAACCCGCCACCGCGGGAGCGGGCGCCGGAGCCGCCGAATCCGGCGAAGGCGCCGAGCAGGCCCTCAAGGCCGCCACCCGGCTGGCAGCCCACATGATGCGGATCTGCTCCGACACCACAGCCGAGGGCACCATCTGGCCCGTCGACGCCAATCTGCGCCCCGAGGGCCGCAACGGCCCCCTCGTACGCTCGCTCAGCAGCCACCTCGCCTACTACCAGCGCTGGGCCAAGACCTGGGAGTTCCAGGCGCTGCTCAAGGCCCGTCCGGTGGCGGGCGACCAGGCCCTCGGCCAGGAGTACGTGGAAGCCGTCGCGCCGATGGTCTGGCAGGCGGCCGAGCGGGAGAACTTCGTCACCGACGTCCAGCAGATGCGCCGCCGCGTCGTCGCCAGCATCCCCGCCGCCCAGCTGGACCGCGAGCTGAAGCTGGGCCCCGGCGGGCTGCGGGACGTCGAGTTCGCCGTACAGCTGCTCCAGCTCGTACACGGCCGCAGCGACACCACGCTGCGCAGCCCCACCACGCTGGAAGCGCTCGACGCGCTGGCCGCGGGCGGCTATGTGGGCCGGCAGGACGCGGCGGCGCTGGATGCCGCGTACCGCTTTCTGCGCACCATGGAGCACCGAATCCAGCTGCACCAGCTGCGGCGCACCCATCTGATGCCCGAGTCCGAGGACGACCAGCGCCGCCTCGGCCGCTCGCTGGGTTACCGCAGCGAGCCCGTCACCGAGCTGCACAAGGCGTGGCGGCGGCACGCCTCGGCCGTACGCCGACTGCACGAGAAGCTGTTCTACCGGCCGCTGCTGGATGCCGTCGCACAGCTGGAGGCCGGGCACGAACGCCTCTCGCCCAAGGCGGCCCGGCAGCGCCTGGAAGCCCTCGGCTACGCCGACCCGGCCGCCGCGCTGCGCCACCTTGAGGCGCTGGCCTCCGGCGTCACCCGCAAGGCCGCCATCCAGCGCACCCTGCTGCCGGTGCTGCTGGGCTGGTTCGCCGACTCCGCCGACCCGGACGCCGGGCTCCTCGGCTTCCGCAAGATCTCCGACGCACTCGGCAAGTCGCCCTGGTATCTGCGCCTCCTGCGCGACGAGGGCGCCGCCGCCGAGAACCTGGCCCGGGTGCTGTCGGCGGGCCGGCTGGCGCCCGATCTGCTGCTGCGCGCCCCCGAGGCCGTCGCGCTGCTGGGCGACGAGCACGGGCTGCGCCCCCGGTCCCGGCCCGCGCTCACCCAGGAGACCCTTGCCGCCGTCGGCCGCGCCGAGGGCGCCGAGGCAGCCGTCGCAGCGGCCCGCGGGGTGCGGCGCCGGGAGCTGTTCCGTACCGCCGCCGCCGACCTGATCGGCGCGTACGGCACCGAGGACGTGGCCCAGCAGGAGCCGGGCGAGGCGCTGGACCGGGTCGGCGACGCGCTCACCGACCTCAACGCCGCCACCCTCGCCGGAGCGCTGCGCGCCGCCGTCCGCGAGCAGTGGGGCGACGAGCTGCCCACCCGGTTCGCCGTCATCGCCGTCGGCCGCTTCGGCGGGCACGAGATGGGCTACGGCTCCGACGCCGACGTGCTGTTCGTCCACGAGCCCCGCGAGGGCGTCAGCGAACACGAGGCGGGCAAGGCCGCGTTCGCGGTCGCCACCGAGATGCGGCGGCTCCTCCAGCTGCCGACCTCCGACCCGCCGCTGGTCATCGACGCCGACCTGCGCCCCGAGGGCAAGTCAGGGGCTCTCGCCCGCTCGCTCAGCTCCTACGCCGCCTACTACGACCGCTGGTCCGTGGTCTGGGAGAGCCAGGCCCTGCTGCGGGCCGAGTTCGTCGCGGGCGACGCCGGACTGGGGGAGCGGTTCATCCAGCTCATCGACCCCCTGCGCTATCCGGCCGGGGGCCTGGCCGACGACGCCGAGCGCGAGATCCGCAAGCTCAAGGCCCGCATGGAGAGCGAACGGCTGCCGCGCGGCGCCGACCCCACGACCCACGCCAAGCTGGGCCGTGGCGGGCTCACCGACGTCGAGTGGACGGTGCAGCTGACGCAGCTGCGGCACGGCGCGGAGGTTCCCGCGCTACGGACCACCCGGACGCGGGCCGCGCTCGCCGCCGCGCGGGAAGCCGGTCTGATCGAAGCCGACGACGCCGACGTACTCGACGAGGCGTGGGTGCTGGCCTCGCGGGTCCGCAACGCCGCGATGCTCGTGCGGGGCCGGCCAGGTGACACCTTCCCCTCCGAGTCCCGGGAGCTCGCCGCCGTCGGGCGCTACCTCGGCTACGAGCCAGGGCACGTGGGGGAAATGCTGGACGACTACCGCCGCGTCACCCGCAGGGCGCGAGCGGTGGTGGACCGGCTCTTCTACGACGCGGAGTAGCCCCCCGGCCGCCCCCTCACGCAGATGAGGCGGCCAGCCGCGGCAGGCGGTAGGAGACGCGCCCGTACCAGGCGTAGGAGATGCTGAAGCCCAGCCCGAGACAGAGCAGCCCGCCCACGGCGTCGAGCCAGAAGTGGTTGGCCGTACTGACGATGACGGTCAGCGTGGCGAGGGGATAGAGCACCCCCAGCACCCGCGCCCACACCGGCCGGGCCAGCATCGCGATGGTGATCCCGCACCAGACGGACCACCCTATGTGCATCGAGGGCATGGCCGCGTACTGGTTGGACATCTGCGCCAGGTTCCCCGACGCCATGGAACCCCACGTCTGGTGCACCTGCACGGTGTCGATGAAGTGCCCGCCGCCCATCAGCCGCGGCGGCGCGAGGGGGAAGAGGTAGTAGCCCAGCAGCGCACTGCCGGTGGTGGCGAACAGCACCAGCCGCGTCGCGCCGTACCGCCCCGGATGCGCGCGGTAGAGCCACACCAGCACTCCGATGGTCACTATGAAGTGCAGCGTGGCGTAGTAGTAGTTCATCGTGACGATCAGCCACGTCACCCCGCCCACCGCATGGTTGATGGAGTGCTCGACGGCGATGCCCAGCGCGTGCTCCGTACGCCAGATCCAGTCGGCGTTGCGCAACGCCTCGGCGCGCTGCTCCGGGACCGCGTTACGGATGAGGGAGTACGTCCAGTAGCTGACCGCGATCAGCACGATCTCAAACCACAGCCGGGGGTGCCGGGGGGAACGCCACCGCGTCAGGAGCTCGCGGCCCCCACCCGCGGAGCGCACCCCGCCGGCCTGCGCGGCACTCGGCTCCGCCGGGGCTTCGGTGGTCTCCTGCGGGCCGGCTTCTTCTGTCCTCGTGGTCGGTACCCCCATAGAGCGACAGTCTGCCAGACGGGGGCCATGGGCCGATCATCCTGCGGTCGGGTCTTGGCCACCCAGCGTCGTACCGTCGGTGGACCCCTGGGACCACTTCGCCTAAGGGTTCTGCCTACAGGACGCCGTGGAGCCCCGAACCACCAACTCCGGCAGAAAGACGAACTCACTGTGCGGCGCCGGAGTACCCCCGATCTCCTCCAGCAGCGCCCGTACGGCGGCCTGCCCCATCGCGGTGACGGGCTGCCGTATGGTCGTCAGCGGCGGATCGGTGAAGGCGATGAGAGGGGAGTCGTCGAACCCGATGACCGAAACATCGCCGGGCACCGACAACCCCCGCTGCCGCGCAGCGCGAATCGCACCGAGCGCCATCATGTCGCTGGCACACACCACAGCGGTGCAGCCCCTCCCGAGCAGTGCGCCGGCCGCGGCCTGCCCGCCCTCCAGGGTGTAGAGGGAGTGCTCGATCAGCTCGGCGGCATCACCGCGGAAGTGCTCCCGCATGGTCCGCGTGAAGCCCTCGATCTTGCGCTGTACGGGCACGAAGCGCTCCGGGCCGAGTGCCAGCCCGATGCGCTCATGGCCGAGCGAGACCAGATGGGTGACGGCCAGCCGCATCGCGGCGCGGTCGTCGGGCGAGACGAACGGCGCCCGCACCCCTTCGGAGAAGCCGTTGACGAGGACGAAGGGCACGCCCTGGCCGTGCAGGCGCTCGTAGCGCCCGACGTCGGCCGTGGTGTCGGCGTGCAGCCCCGAGACGAAGATGATCCCGGCGACGCCCCGGTCCACCAGCATCTCGGTCAGCTCGTCCTCGGTCGAGCCGCCGGGGGTCTGGGTGGCGAGCACGGGTGTGTAGCCCTGCCGGGTGAGGCCCTGCGCGATGACCTGGGCGAAGGCCGGGAATATCGGGTTCTCCAGCTCGGGGATGATCAGCCCCACCAGGCCCTCGCTGCGGCGCCGCAGCTTGACGGGACGCTCGTAGCCGAGCACGTCGAGGGCGGCCAGCACTGATTCGCGGGTGGTCGCTGCCACTCCCGGCTTGCCGTTGAGCACCCGGCTGACAGTGGCTTCGCTGACCCCCGCTTGTGCTGCGATGTCAGCTAGCCGCGCGGTCACAGGACTGGACCTTACCGGCCCTGCATCACGCTGCCCACCAGGTGCAGGAATTCGCCGGGATCCGCAGCTGTCCGGCAGGCGCTCCGGCCTCCATGGAATCCCGGGACTCCTCGGGCACCGAGGAGAGCAGCAGCTCGCCGGGGGGCGCCAGATCGACCGGCTCGTCCCTGGTGTTGAGGAGGCACACCAGGTCGGGCCGGGAGAGTGCGAGCACGCCGTCGGGCGCCTGGAGCCACTCCATCGCGCTGTCGCCGAGCCCCGGCAGCAGTTTGCGCAGCCGCAGCGCCGTCCGGTACAGCTCCAGGGTGGAGAGCGGGTCGCCGGTCTGCGCCTGGACGGACAGCTTCCGCCAGTCCGCCGGCTGCGGCAGCCAGCTTCCGGCGGGGCCGAAACCGTAGGAGGGCCCGTCCGTCTCCCACGGCATCGGCACCCGGCAGCCGTCGCGCAGCCCCTCCTGGCCGTCGCCCACGCCGGAGACGGCGCGGAAGAACGCGGGGTCCTGGCGCGCCTCGTCGGGCAGTTCGGTCACCTCCGGCAGGCCCAGCTCCTCGCCCTGGTAGAGGTAGACGGAGCCGGGCAGCGCGAGCATCAGCAGCGCGGCGGCGCGGGCCCGCGCCAGCGAGCCGAGCCGGGTGCGGTGGCGTACGACGTCGTGGTTGGAGAGCACCCAGGTGGTCGGGGCGCCGACCGAGGTGGTGGCGGCCATCGACTCCTCGATCACCTTCCGCAGCTGGCCGACGTCCCAGCCGGCCTTGAGGAAGTGGAAGTTGAACGCCTGGTGCAGCTCGTCGGGGCGTACGTAGAGCGCCAGCCGCTCAGCGGTCGGTGCCCATGCCTCGGCGACGCCGATCCGGTCGGGGCCGTAGGACTCCAGCAGCCGGCGCCAGGAGCGGTGGATCTCGTGCACCCCGTCCTGGTCGAAGAACGGCAGCTGCTGGGCGCCGATCATGCGGGCCTGACTCCGGGCGCCGACGTCGGGCAGCCCTTCGGCCTTGACCATGCCGTGCGCGACGTCGACACGGAACCCGTCCACGCCCATGTCCAGCCAGAACCGCAGCACGGAGTCGAACTCCTCGTGCACCCGCGGGTGCTGCCAGTTCAGGTCCGGCTGCTGGGGGGCGAACAGGTGCAGATACCACCGTCCCGGCGCGCCGGGCACCTGGGTCCAGGCGGGGCCGCCGAAGACGGACTTCCAGTCGTTGGGCGGCAGCTCGCCGTGCTCGCCGCGGCCGTCGCGGAAGTGGTAGCGGGCCTGGGCCTCCGGGTCGCCGGCCAGCGCACGCAGGAACCAGGGGTGCTGGTCCGAGGTGTGGTTGGGGACGAGGTCGAGGATGATCCGCAGCCCGAGCGCGTGCGCCTCGGCCACCAGCGCCCGGGCGTCGGACAGTTCGCCGAAGCGGGGGTCGACGGCGCGGTAGTCGGACACGTCGTAGCCGCCGTCCGCCTGCGGGGAGGCGTAGAACGGCGTCAGCCATACGGCGTCCACGCCGAGCTCGGTGAGGTAGGGCAACCGCTGCCGTACCCCGGGCAGATCGCCGATCCCGTCGCCGTCGCTGTCGGCGAAGGAGCGGACGTAGATCTGGTAGATGACGGCGTCCCGCCACCAGCCCAGCGAGGACTGTGGAGGGCGTGCCGCGGGTGCGGGGTCGGAGGCGACGGTCTGCTGCGAGACGGCGCGCGGGGTGTTCGCGCGCGGGGCGTTCGCGTGCGGGGTGGTGGCGTGCTGGGTCACAAGTCTTCCCCATCGGGCGGGACCCGGTACCGGTCGTACGGGTCGCGAAGTGCGGCAAGCCAGTGTCAAGGGTGACAACGCGGACACGTCCCGGGAGTTACGTGCGGTCTTGCGGCGGCCCGCATCCTTGCAGAAATTTGCGGCAAGGTCTTTCCACCGGATGTCAGCGCTGTTACGTTCCTCCGCAGCCGGGCGCCGCCACAGGCCGGCAGTTGCCGTTGCGTGCGCCCTTTCACCTTGCGGAGGGATCGGACATGCGGCGTGGCATAGGCGCCACCGCGCTGGTTGCGGGGCTGGCACTTGCGGCAACGGCTTGCGGCGGCGGTTCGGACGGTGCCGGCAACGGCTCGAGCGGCAAGATCGAGGGGACCGTCACCTACTGGGATACCTCGAACGACGGCGAGAAGGGCACCTACAAGAAGATCGCCGAGGACTTCGAGAAGAAGCACCCGAAGGTGAACGTCAAGTACGTCCACGTCAACTTCGGCGACGCCAACCAGAAGTTCAAGAACGCGGCAGGCGGCAACTCGGGAGCCCCCGACGTGATGCGCACCGAGGTCGCCTGGGTCGCCGACTTCGCCAACCTCGGCTACCTCGCCCCGCTGGACGGCACTCCCGCGCTCGACAACGAGTCCGACTACCTCAAGACGGCAGCGGGCTCCACGAAGTTCAAGGGCAAGACCTACGCGGTGCCGCAGGTCACCGACACCCTCGGCCTCTTCTACAACAAGCGGCTGCTGAAGAAGGCGGGCGTCGAAGTGCCCACCTCCTTCGCCGGCCTGAAGAAGTCCGCCAAGAAGATCAAGGACAAGACCGGCGCCACCGCGCTCTATCTGCGCGGCGACGACCCCTACTGGTTCCTGCCCTACCTCTACGGCGAGGGCGGCGATCTGATCGACGCCAAGCGCAAGAAGGTCACCGTCGACCAGAAGCCCGGTGTGCGGGCCCTCGCGACGATGAAGGACCTCGTCGACTCCAAGGCGGCGATCACCGACTCCAGCGACGGCCAGGAGAACGGCATCAAGGCGTTCCAGGAGGGCAAGGTCGCCATGATCGTCGACGGCCCCTGGGACATCGCACTCGCCCGCGAGGGCAAGGAGTTCAAGGGCGCGAACAAGGACAACCTCGGCGTCGCCCCCGTCCCGGCCGGCAGCAGGGCGCAGGGGTCACCGCAGGGCGGCTGGAACCTCTCGGTGTACGCCGGGACGAAGAACATGCGCGCCGCGCAGGAGTTCGCCAAGTACATGAGCAGCGCCGAGGTGCAGGCCCGCACCACCGAGGAGCTGTCGCTGCTGCCGACCCGGAAGTCCGTCTACGAGCGCGAGGCCGTGCGCAGCAACGAGATGGTGAAGTTCTTCCGGCCCGCCGTCGAGAAGGCCGTCCAGCGGCCGTGGATCGCCGAGAGCAACTCCCTCTTCGAGCCCATCCGGGTCGGCGTCGACGGGGTACTCGCCGGGGGCAAGTCGCCGCAGGAAGCCGCGGACAAGACCGGTGACGAGTTCCGCAAGCTCCTGAAGGACTACAAGTAGCAATGAGCCGGCTGCGAAACTGGGCGGCGAGACACTGGTACGCGTGGGTCATGGTCGCCCCGGTGACCCTGGTCATCGGGCTGATCATCGGCTACCCCCTCACCCGCGGTGTCTACCTCTCGCTCACCGACGCCGACGAGGCCAACGTCGAACGCACCATCGGCGTCAACCACATCCCGGCCACCTATGAATTCACCGGCCTGGACAACTACAAGGCGATCCTGACCGACAGCGTCTTCTGGGACCGCCTGGGCTGGACTGCGGTGTGGACCGCCGGATGCGTCGGCGTCACCTTCACCCTCGGGCTGACCCTCGCGGTCATGCTCAACCGCAAGGTGCGCGGCCGCTCGTTCTACCGGGTCGCCATGATCGTGCCCTGGGGCATCCCGGCCTTCGTCTCCGTCTTCGCCTGGAAGATGCTCTTCAACGAGAAGAATGGCCTGCTCAACAAGGTGCTGGACGGCGGCGGCATCGACGGCGTCCCCTGGCTGGGGGACCCGACGTGGGCGAAGGTCTCCGTGATCGCGGTCAACGTCTGGCTCGGCGTCCCGTTCATGATCGTCGCAATGCTGGGCGCGCTCCAGGCGATACCCGGCGAGCTGTACGAGGCCGCCGAGATGGACGGCGCCGGACCCTGGCAGCGGTTCCGCAACATCACGCTGCCGGGCGTGCGTTCGGTCAGCAGCACGGTGATCCTGCTGAGCACCATCTGGACGTTCAACATGTTCCCGGTGATCTTCCTGCTCACCAAGGGCGGGCCCGAGGACTCCACGGAGATCCTGGTGACGTACGCGTTCCGGCTGTCCTTTGTCAACAGCCCCCGCGACTTCGCCACATCGGCCGCCTGGGGTGTGCTCATCCTGCTGCTGCTCTCCCTGTTCACGGTCGGCTACCGGCGGGCGCTGCGCCGCCAGTCAGAGGCGTGGTGAGGACGCGACCATGAGAACGACGAAGAGAAGCCCGCTCGCCTCCGCCGGACTCCACGCCGGTCTGCTGCTGGGCACGGTGTGTGCGCTGTTCCCGCCGCTGTGGCTGCTGGTGACCTCGTTCAAGCCGAAGAGCGAGTCGTTCACCACGGCGCTGGTGAAGGACTTCACCTTCGCCAACTACCGGCACGTCATCGCCGACACCCACTTCCTGACCTGGTTCGGCAACTCGCTGGTCGTGGTCGTCGGCACCACCGTCATCGGTGTCCTGGTGGCCGCCTCCACCGGGTACGCGCTCAGCCGGTTCCGCTTCCCCGGGATGCGGCCGCTGATGTGGGTGCTGCTGATCACGCAGATGTTCCCGATGGCCGTGCTGATCGTGCCGCTGTACAACACGATGGCGAAGCTGGGGCTGCTCAACCAGCCGGTGGGGCTGATCATCACGTATCTGACGATCGCCGTGCCGTTCTGCGCGTGGATGATGAAGGGGTTCTTCGACACGATCCCCGTCGACATCGACGAGTCGGGCCGGGTGGACGGGCTCACCCCGTTCGGCACCTTCTGGCGGCTGATCCTGCCGCTGGCCAGGCCGGGGATCGCCGTCACCGGGTTCTACACCTTCGTGACCGCGTGGGCGGAGGTCGCCTACGCGACGGCGTTCATGACCGGCGAGGAGAACCTGACCCTGGCGGGCGGCCTGCAGACCTTTGTCAACCGTTACGGGGCCGACTGGGGCTCCATGACGGCGGCTGCCGTTGTCATCGCCGTACCGGCTGCCGTTGTTTTCGGCTTCGCCCAGCGGCATCTGGTGGGCGGGCTGACAGCTGGAGCGACCAAGTCTTAGGACACAGGCTCGCGCCCCTGACGGGGTGCGTCACCTCAACTCTTCAGGGACGACATGACTCAGCACAGCAGTGCACCTCAGGCCGAAGGCGCCGTGGAAGAGGCTGCTCCGGCGGAGCCGCCCCGCACAGCCGGGTGGTGGCGGGATGCGGTGATTTATCAGGTGTATCCGCGCTCGTTCGCGGACGGCAACGGTGACGGCATGGGCGACCTGCCCGGCATACGGAAGAGGCTGCCGCATCTCGCCGAGCTCGGTGTGGACGCCGTGTGGCTCAGCCCCTTCTACGCCTCGCCGCAGGCGGACGCCGGATACGACGTGGCCGACTACCGCGCCATAGACCCGATGTTCGGCACGCTGCACGACGCGGACGCGCTGATCAGGGACGCGCACGCGCTCGGGCTGCGCGTCATCATCGACATCGTTCCCAACCATTCCTCCGACCAGCACGAGTGGTTCAAACGCGCCCTCGCGGGGGATCCGGCAGCGCGGGAGCGCTACCACTTCGTGCCCGGCAAGGGCGCGGCGGGCGAACTGCCGCCGAACGACTGGGAGTCCGTCTTCGGCGGGCCCGCGTGGAGCCCGGTGCCGGGCTCGCCTGGCCTGTGGTATCTGCACCTGTTCGCGCCCGAGCAGCCCGACTTCAACTGGGACCACCCCGCCGTCCGCGACGAGTTCCGCTCCGTACTGCGGTTCTGGCTGGACCTGGGCGTGGACGGCTTCCGGATCGATGTGGCGCACGGCCTGGTCAAGGCGGCCGGGCTGCCCGATATGGGCGGCACCGAGCAGCTGAAGCTGCTGGGCACGGCCGAGCTGCCGTTCTTCGACCAGGACGGCGTGCACGAGATCTACCGCTCCTGGCGGCAGGTGCTGGACGAGTACCCGGGCGACCGCGTCGGTGTCGCCGAGGCGTGGACGCCCAGCGCCGAGCGCACCGCGCTGTACGTACGCCCTGACGAGCTGCACCAGGCGTTCAACTTCCACTACCTCAACACTGGCTGGGACGCCGCCGCGCTGCGCGAGGTCATCGACGCCTCCCTCACCTCGCTCGGCGCCGTCGGCGCGCCCGCCACCTGGGTGCTCTCCAACCACGACGTCGTACGCCACCGCACCCGGCTCGGCGGCGGCCACGCACGCGGGCGCGCGGCGTCGCTGCTGATGCTGGCGCTGCCCGGCTCCGCGTACCTCTACCAGGGCGAGGAGCTGGGGCTGCCGGAGGTGACCGAACTGCCCGACGAGGCGCGCCAGGACCCCTCTTTCTTCCGGGACAACGGCCAGGACGGGCTCCGCGACGGCTGCCGGGTGCCGCTGCCCTGGGCCGAGGAGGAGACCGCGGACGGCGGCAGCTCCTACGGCTTCGGCAGCGGCGGCAGCTGGCTGCCGCAGCCGCCCGGGTGGGGCGCGCTCTCCGTCACCGCCCAGACCGGTGACCCCGCATCCACCCTGGAGCTCTACCGCACCGCGCTGCGGCTGCGCCGGGAGCGGCCCGAGCTGGGCGACGGCGAACCGCTGCGGTGGCTCCCGGCCCCCGAAGGCGTGCTGGCCTTCCGGCGCGGCGCGTTCGTGTGCGCGGCCAACACCCGCGGCGAGCCGGTACGGCTGGACCTGCCGACCGGCGAACTGCTGCTGGCCAGCCGTCCGTTGACCGAGCAGGAAGCGGCCGGCGAGGCCGGGCTGCCCGGCGACACTACCGCCTGGTGGGCCGCCGGATGACCGGTGCCCTCACCGCGCGCCTCGCCGACATCGCCGCGCAGGCCGAGGTCAGCGAGGCCACGGCGAGCCGGGTGCTGAACGGCAAGCCCGGCGTGGCCGCCGCCACCCGGCAGCGGGTGCTGGCCGCGGTCGACGTGCTCGGCTACGAGCGCCCCGCGCGCGCCCGGCAGCGCAGCGCGGGGCTGGTCGGGCTGGTCATCCCGGAGCTGACCAACCCGATCTTCCCGGCGTTCGCGCAGGTCATCGAGGAGTGCCTGGCCGGCTACGGGTTCACGCCCGTACTGGGGACGCGGATGCTGGGCGGCGCGACCGAGGACGAACTGGTCGGCCAGCTCGTCGAGCGCGACGTCTCCGGCATCATCTTCCTCTCCGGCCTGCACGCCGACCTGACCGCCGACCCGTCCCGCTACACCAGGCTGGCCGAACGCGGGGTGCCGTTCGTGCTGATCAACGGCTACAACGACAGCATCAGCGCACCGTTCGTCTCCCCCGACGACCAGGCCGCCGCCGCGATGGCCGTCCACCACCTGCTCCAGCTGGGCCACCGCCGCATCGGGCTGGCCGTCGGCCCGGAGCGGTTCGTGCCCACCCGGCGCAAGGTCGCGGGCTTCACCCGGGCCCTGGGGGAGGCCGGGATCGAGCCGCGTATCCAGCACACCCTCTTCACCGTCGAGGGCGGTCACGCAGCGGCCGGTGCCCTCATCGAGGAGGGCTGCACCGGCATCGTGTGCGGCAGCGATCTGATGGCACTGGGAGCGGTACGCGCCGCCCGGCAGCGCGGCCTCGCGGTGCCGGGCGAGGTCTCGGTGGTCGGCTACGACGACTCCGAGTTCAACGCCTTCACCGACCCACCGCTGACCACCGTCCGGCAGCCCGTGCGGGCCATGGCGAACGCCGCCGTCCACGCCCTGCTGGAACCCATGGGCGGCAGCCCGATGGCCGACACGGAGTTCGTCTTCCAGCCGGAACTGGTCGTACGGGGCTCCACGGCGCACGCACCGGCACGGTGAGGCCGCTCACCCCGGCACCAGCCCCGCCTCGTGGGCGAGGATCGCCGCCTGGACGCGGTTCTTCATCTCCAGCCGGGCGAGGATCTGGCTGACGTACGTCTTCACCGTGCCCTCGACCACGTGCAGCCGCGCGGCGATGTCGGCGTTGGACAGTCCGGCGCCGACCAGGCCCAGCACCTCGCGTTCGCGCGGGGTCAGCGCGGCGGTGCGGGCCTGCGCGGTTGCCCGGCGGCCCAGTTGCCCGGCGGCCAGGTGCGAGATGACGTGCCGGGCGACCGCGGGGGAGAGGTAGGCGCCGCCCCCGTGGACGGCGCGGATGCCGGACAGCAGCTCCTGCGGGTCGCCGGACTTGAGGACGAAACCGGCGGCGCCGGAGCCGAGCGCGGTGGCGATGTACTCGTCCTCGCTGAAGGTGGTCAGCATCATCACCGCGCTGTCCGGACAGGTGCGCCGCAGCTCGGCCGCCGCGCGCAGCCCGTCCAGCTTCGGCATCCGGATGTCGAGCAGGCACACATCGGGGCGGTGCCGCTGGGCGAGGGCGACCGCCTCCCGCCCGTCGTCCGCCTCCGCGACGACCTCGATGTCCGAGGCCGACGCGAGGATCGCCCGCACTCCGGCCCGGATCATCGCCTCGTCGTCCGCCAGCAGCACCCGGATCATCGTGTTCCCCGTCCCCGCTTACGCGCCCGCTTACGGCAGCACGCTAACCCAGCGCAGCTCCGGCGTCCTCCGGCGGCGGGCGGACCCCTGACGAAAGTGCAGGGCGCCGACGACCAACGTGCACTGCCCCCGCTCCGGCCGCTGCCTACCGTCCCCTGCATGCTCACACTGCGCGGACTGACCAAGAGATACGGCGAAAAGACCGTCGTCGACGACCTGACGCTGGAGGTGGCCCCCGGCAAGGTGACCGGCTTCCTCGGCCCCAACGGCGCGGGCAAGACCACCACCATGCGCATGATCACCGGGCTGGACCGGCCCACCTCCGGCACCGCACTCATCAGCGGCAAGCCGTACGCCGGACTCGGCCGCCCGCTGCGCACCGTGGGCTCGCTGCTCGACGCGCGCGCCACCCACCCCCGGCGCACCGCCCACCAGCATCTGCTGGCCATGGCCCGCAGCAACGGAATCCCCGCCCGCCGGGTGCCCGAGGTGCTCGGCGCCGTCGGCCTGACCGATGTCGCGGGCAGGCGCGCGGGCACCTTCTCGCTGGGGATGGCCCAGCGGCTGGGGATCGCCGCCGCGCTGCTCGGCGACCCTGAGGTGCTGCTGCTGGACGAGCCCGTCAACGGCCTCGACCCCGATGGCGTGCTGTGGGTGCGCACCTTTCTGCGGTCCCTGGCCGCCGAAGGCAGGACCGTCTTCCTCTCCAGCCATCTGATGAGCGAGATGGAGCTGACCGCCGACCGGCTCGTCGTCATCGGGCAGGGACGGCTGCTCGCCGACGGCCCGGTCGCGGACGTCGTCGCGGCCGGCACCCGCCGCAGCGTGCGGGTACGGGGCCCGCAGCACGGCGGTCTGGCCGCCCTCGCCGACCGGCTCGCCCGGGAGGGAGCCGAGGTGGACAGCCCCGCTCCGGGCGAGCTGGACGTGAGCGGCGTACCGCTCGAACGCGTCGGCGACCTCGCCCACGAGGCACATGTGCATCTGTACGAACTGCGCGCCGTCGAGGCGTCGTTGGAGGAGGCGTATATGCGGCTGACCTCGGAGAGTGTGGAGTACGCCCGGAAACGGCGTACCGACGTGGAAGCGGGAGTGTGACGATGGCTGCCGCAGATGCCGCGCGGCGCGGCCCGACGTCCCCGTCCCCGGCCCTGTCCCCGTCCCTGTCCTTGCCCAGCGCGCTGCGCGGGGCCGTGAGCGCCGAGTGGACGAAACTGGTGTCCCTGCGTTCGACCTGGTATCTGCTGCCGGGCGCGGCCGTGCTCACCGGGACCATCGCCTCCTCGGCGGGCGTCCTCACCCACGACCCCACCGCCTCACCCGGTGACCCGGCCGTGATCGCCGAACTCAACGGTGTGGCACTCGTCCTGTCGGCCCTGGCCATGCTGTCGGTGACGGGCGAGTACGCCACCGGCAGCGCGACGACGGCCTTTCTGTGCGTCCCCCGCCGAGGGCTCCTGACAGCCGCCAAGTGCCTGCTGCTCGGCGCCGTCACCTTCACGGCCGGACTGGTGTGCGCCGTGGTGGGCGTGGTGTGCGGCGTCCTGGCGCTGGAGGAGAGCACGTTCGACGCCGCGACCGTCAGCGGCCAGGTGCTCGGCATCGGGACGCACGCCGCGCTGCTGAGCGTACTGACCGTGGGGCTGGCCGCCGTCGTGCGCAGATCCGCTGGGACGGTCACCGCGCTGTTCGGGCTGCTGTTCCTGCTGCCCGTGGGCCTGGACGTGCTCCCGGGCGGCGAAACCGCCGTTGACCTCCTCCCGGCCGGCGCCTCCGAGGCCCTGCTCCTGGGGGACAACGGCACCTACGGCTGGGGCGCCGCGCTGCTGATCCTCACCTGCTGGAGCGTCACCTTCGTCGCGGCGGGGACGGCGGCGGTGATACGCCGCGACGTGTGAGAGGGCGCGCCGGATCAGTGCGCGGGGCGCGCCCGGGTGCGGTTCGCGCGGGTCGCCGACAGCCGGACCGAGGTGTCCCGTTCGGCGCGTACGGCCAGAGTGTTGCCCCTCGTCTCCGCCGGGCCGTCCGCCAGGCCGCTGCCGCGGGCGCGCAGCCGGGTGACGCTCTCGTCCCCGGCGGCCAGCACGTACCAGTGGTCCTCGGTGGACTTCCACAGCAGCCCCGTGAGGACCTTACGGGCCCGCGGGCCGCACGCCCTGGTGTCCTCGGCGCGCGAGGTGACGGCTCCCGGACGGCCCGGCGCTGCGGCCGAGGGCTGGAACTGCGTCATCACCCGGGCGCCCGCACCGCGCCAGGTCCCGGCCCTGGTGCACACCCACGCCGCCGCGCCGTCCCCGTCCGGCAGCCGCTGCCGGGCGAACTGCCAGGAGTTGACCGCCTTGACGCCCTCGTCCAGCACCGCCGGCAGATGGCACACCGTGTGCGCCAGCCGTCCGCGGGCTGCTGCGCCCGTCGCCGGTGCCCGCTCCTTGCCGTCCGTCAGCCGTGCCGGGGTCAACTCGCCCAGGTCCGTGTAGAGCTGGGTGTCCGGTGCTGCGCCGGGGCTGCCCCGCAGCGCCAGCCCCGGCCAGTTCTCGCAGTGGCGCGGCAGCGTCACCGGCAGCGGTACCCGTTCGGTCACCCCGTCCTCGTCCCGGGAGAGCGCGCGGCCCGCCACGTCCGCCGGGTCACGGAGATCCACCTGGGCGGCGTGGCTGATCCACGGGGCCGCCAGATACCGCACCTCGCCCTCGCCCCGGCTGACCACCAGCGCCCCGGAAGCGGCCGTACCCGCACCCGCCGTACGGGCCAGCTCCAGCGAGACCCCGTCCTTGGCCGCGGCCGAACCGTCGTCCGGGTCCAGCGGCTCGGCGTACCGCGCCACCCGCAGCCCGTCGTACAGCAGCACCACGGCGAAGCCGTCCAGCCGCCCCGCGTACAGGAGTTGGGGCGGGCCGGGCGGCGGGCCCTTCGGCGTGCCGGGTGCTGCGGTGACCCGCACGTCGGCGCGTGGCCTGGCCCAGGTGACCAGCGCCCGCCGCAGCAACGATTCATCGCGGGTGAGGGCGCCGCGCGCCGGCCATGCGGCGAAGTCCGTACGGGAGGCCCGCCGCCAGGCGCCGGGCCGCGCACGGGCCAGGGCGCCCGGATCGAGGGCACGCTCCCCGTCGGTGCCCCGCACCACGGGGGGCCGCGCCGCCGCATCCGGCCCCCAGGTGTCCCCGGGCGCCCCCAGCATCACGGCTGCCACCACTGCGGCGAACACCGCAGCCCCCGCCGCCCGCCAGTACCGGCGCCGCCGCACCACGTCGAGGGGGCGCGGCGCCTGGACCCGGCACAGCGGGCACGGGGGCGCCCCGCCGTCCGGCGGGGCGGGCCCGTCCGGGGGGCCCGGCGCGGGCTCGGCAACGGTCCCGGTCGCGGCCCCCGTTCCGGCCTCCGCGAGTGCCGCGTCCGGGTCCTTCACCCGGGCAGCGCTGAGCAGTTGCCGGATGTCCTGGTCGGCCAGCCCCTCCAGGTGCCGCAGTGCGTACGCGGCGCGAGCCGGGGCCTCGCCCCGCGGCCGGGGCAGCGCAGCGCGCAGCACGCGGAGCCGCAGCCATGCGTACGCGGGGTCCTCGCCCGTTCTCCGCGGGCCGGGGAGCGCCGCCGTCGACGTGCACCGGGTGGGGAGCGCCCCGCGGGTCAGCTCGTGCGCTGCGAGGGCTCGGCGCGGGCCGTCGCCCAGCACGCAATACGCGAGCCGGACCAGCCGTTCATAGTGCTCGACAAGTGCGAGCTCGGCCTGCTCGACGTCCAGCGTCCCCTCACTCACACCCCTGAGAACGAGCCCCCACCCACGCGGTCACCGGAGGCGCCCCGAAGGGGCGCGGGGAACTGCGCGACAAGCCAGGGGGCACCCGCAGTCCGCGACGGCGCGTCAGGGTCAGCCCCTCACCGGCGCGGTCACCGGGCAGGGCGGCGACGGGTTCCCCGCAGATTTCGCGTGCCCGGCAACGTGGGCTGCGCTTGCCCACCCTGCGCCCGGGGGGGGACCCCCTGCTCGCAGAGCTTGGGGGAGCAGACTGCCCAAGCTTCGCGGGCACAGTTGCGCCCCGAAGGGGCGCGGGGAACTGCGCGACAAGCCAGGGAGCACCCGCAGTCCGCGACGGCGCGTCAGGGTCAGCCCCTCACCGGCGCGGAGCTCATGGGCTCACCCCGTGACCGGCTCGGCCGGGACCTCCAGGGTGATCATGGTCGGGCCGCCGCGCGGGCTGCTCAGGGCGAGGGCGCCGTCGAACTGGGCGAGGCGCCGCTGGACGCCGCCCAGCCCGGAGCCACCCTCCAAAGAGGCACCGCCCTTGCCGTCATCGGTCACCGTTACCCGGATCACGGAGCCCCCGCCGCCCGCGGCGGGGGCGTACAGCACGTCGAGCCACACCTTCCCCGCCTCCGCGTGCTTGGCCGCATTCGTGAGCAGCTCACTCACCGCGAAGTACACCGCCGACTCGACGGGCTCGTCGAAGCGGCCCGGCAGTTCGATGTCCTCCTCCACCGGAACCGGCATCCGCAGCGCCAGCGCGCGCAGCGCGTCGGGGAGGCCGCGTTCGGCGAGCACCGGGGGATGGATGCCGCGCACGAGATCCCGCAACTCGTTCAGCGCCTCAGCGGAGTTCTCCCGCGCCTGGGCGATCATCTGCTTGGCGCGCGCCGGGTCCCGCTCGACCAGCGCCTCGATGGTGCCCAGGCTCATGCCCATGGCGACCAGCCGCGCCTGCGCGCCGTCGTGCAGATCCCGCTCGATACGGCGCAGCTCGGCGGCGGAGGTGTCCACCGCGTCGTGCCGCGTCTCGTACAGCTGCTCCACCCGCTGGGCCAGCAGCATCTCGCGGGTGGGCTCCAGCATCGCCTTGGTCAGCTGGTGGTTGACCGGCAGCAGCGGCGGCAGCAGCGCCGTGACGAAGCCGGCCGTCATATCGGCGGACAGCCAGGCCATGTCCCGCCAGGTCGCCGGGTCCTTGAGCAGCAGAACGCACCGCTCGACCTGGCCGACGACGCCGCTGCGCAGCTCGCGCGGCCAGGGCTGATACGGCTCCGGCACCTCGAACCCGCCCCACTCGCGGACCAGCCGCCGCCGCTGGTTCGCGTACCAGCGGACGGCCAGCTGGGTGGGCGGTGTGCTGATGACGCCCACCCCGATCGGCAGCAGCGCGATCGAGACGAGGGAGAGGACGAACAGCAGGATGGAGAGGGGGAGGCCGACGACCGCGAGCACGGGTCCCCGGACCAGCGCCAGCATCAGCTCGTGTGTCTGCACCGCGGCCCGCGGTCTGTCGTCCGTCACTGCTGCGCCCCCTCCACCTGCTCACCCCCGTGCCCGCGCTACCGCGTCCGCCAGTCCGCGAACTCCACCAGCGCGCGGTCGCCGCTGCCGCCGTTGGTGGCCGACATGAACAGACCGGCGTCCTGTCTGCCTGACGCTCCGGGCACTTCGACGGTTGAGACGGTACGCCAGCTCTTCCCGTCGTCGCTGGACAGCTCCCCCTTGTAGGAGCTGCCGGACCGGGAGAGCCGCAGCAGCACCGGGGCCTTGACCCCGGAGACCGACCGGTAGGTATCCAGGGTGCCGTCTCCGTTGCTGTCGTAGGACAGCACGACGCCGTGGCCCGGAGTCACCGCCAGGTTCACAAAGCCCGCCGAGTCCGGTTCGGCCAGCCGGTTGCGGACGACGATGCCCGCGCGGGCCCACGGGCCGCTCTCCTGCTGGGAGACGACCTTCAGCGTCACCGCGCCGCCGTCGTCCAGCGCCTGCGGACGGTAGACAGTGCCGAACTCGGCGGTGGACTTCCACAGATCGGCGCCCGCGCCGTCGATCGCCCAGCGCCCTTCCAGGTACCCGAAGGCGGCGTCGTTGGTCGTGGCGGTCTCCACGCCGTCGGGGAGCGGCCCGGCGCGGTAGATCCGGCCGTCCTCGACGGTGGTGACCCGCTCCTGGCCCTCGGGGCCGTTCTCGACCTCGACGGTGTACTCCAGCGGCTCCAGCGGTTCGGTCAGCGGCTGGTCGGCCGTGGTGAACCGCCAGCGCACGGTGGCCGTGCCGCCGGGGCTGATGGCGCGGTGCGAGGTCGGGTCCTGCGTCTGAGCGCCGTCGAGGCCGCGCAGCGCGAGGTCGACCGCGCCGGTGGGGCACAGCCCGTTCTCGTTGCGGAAGACCGCCTCCACCGTGCTGACCTTGCCCGGCGGTACGGCGCGCGGCTGGGCCGCGACCTTCAGCGAGCCCTGGTAGGGCGCCTTGACGAGGACGTCACGGACCCGGGTGGCGGTGGTGTACGGGTCGGTGAGCGGCCTGGTGGGGTAGTCGTTCGTCTTCTTCGTCCAGGGCTCCTCCTCCGCGTACCAGTCGAACTTCCTGGGGGCGCGCCGCTGTTCGAGCGCGTCCTGGAGGTCGTCGAGGAACGCCTTCCACTGGGGGAGGTGGAAGTCGCGGATGAGGCCCTGCCAGTCGCGGTTGGCGTAGTTGGCCAGATGGCCGCCGTCGGCCGTGGGGCGGTCGGCCCAGGTGGTGACCAGCACCCGTGCCGTGCGCTCCAGGTCGGCGCGCTCCCGCGCGGACGCCGCCGAGGCGCGGGCCGCCGCCAGCCAGGGGCCCAGCAGGAAGGCGCGGTGGCCGCCGGACATCTCGTCGGCCAGCTCCATCAGCTTCAGCCACAGCGCGGCCAGCTTCTTGAAGGTGGCCGCGTCCTTCTTCTTGTAGGCGGCCTGGAGCTGCGGGATCAGCGACCAGGAGCGGTTGGCGAGGACCTGGCGGCCGGTGTCGGTCAGGTCGTAGCGGTAGGCGTCGGTCTTCCGCAGCCGCGCGCCGACACCCAACAGCGCGGCGAACGCGGCGTCGAAGGCTGGCAGGTCGAAGGCGGGGGTGTGGGTGGCGTAGTAGGCGCCGGAGCGCGCGGCCAGGCTGGGACGGGCGGCGAAGACGCTGTCGTGCGGCCGGCCGTCCTTGCTGTTGATGCGGTACGCGGTCTCCCGCAGCGCCGTCATCGCCTTCTTCGCCTGGGCGTCAGAGGCGCCGTAGCGGATCCTCGCCCAGCCGTCGAACCAGGTGCCGCGGTCGACTGCGTTGTCCCGCCAGGCCAGTTCGCTGAACAGCTCCAGCGCCGCCGCGTCCCGGTGGGTGGCCTCCGGCATGTAGCAGGTGCCGACCAGCTTGCTGCCCCGCTTGTCCCGCCAGGCGGTGAAGCGCTCCGTCCACATGTGCGTCTTGGCGCCCATGGTGGTGCGGCCGCCGAAGTTGGGGATGGTCCCGAACGCGTACGGCACCCCGCCCCAGTCCTTCTCCCGGTCGGTGACCCGGTCCAGGTCGGAGAGGCCGTCCACGATGAGCATCTTGTCCTTGGCCTTGAGCCCGTCGAGCAGGTCGCGGCGCGGGTTCTCCTGCCAGCCGAGAATCACCCAGGTGGCGCCGGGCCGTGCGGTGTGCAGCGCCTTCTCCACGGCCCGCGCCGCCTGCGGCACCGGTACGTTGCCGGGGTCGCCGCCCTCGTGCAGCAGGTCCATCTTGAAGTGGTCGACCTCGCCGAACAGTCTGCGCTGGTGTGCGTAGAAGGAGGCCGCCACCTTGCGGAACACCGCCGTACGCGGGTCCAGCCACGGCGGCCGCTCCAGCCCGCTCCACTTGCCCTGCGGAACGGTACGGCCGCCCTTGTTGCGCTTGGCGAAGTCGGCCGGAACGGTGCCGAAGTAGCCCGGCAGCACCGGCTTCATCCCCAGCTGACGCATCCGCTCCACGATCCGCTTGCCCAGCGCGGCCCGGCTCTTGAGCAGCTCGGTGCTGATGGGGCCGCCGTACTCGGCCATGTTCTGCAGCAGCCACCACGGCTGGTGGGTGGGGGCCGGGATCCAGGAGCGGGCCTCCTGGTCGCTGTAGCCGAAGTCCTGGAGCATCCGGTGGTAGACGGCCTCCTGGCCCGCGGTCACCAGCACCTCGTTGAAGCCGTGCAGCGCCAGGATGTCCAAGAAGCGCTCCCACTGTCCCCAGTCGGCGTACGGGGCCGTGTAGCCGTCGTGGGTGTCGTTGAGCGCGAACCGGTTGGGCACGGTGGCCCGCTGGGCGTGCTGCTTGCGGGGCGCGGGCAGCGTCGCGGGCAGGTCGAGCTGGCTGCCGGCCCAGGAGATGTGCGCGTCGCAGCTGTACTTGAGGTACCAGTGCACGCCGGTCAGCAGCGCCACCGCTCCGGTGCCCGCCACCTGGATGCGGCCCGCGCTGCCGGTGACCTGGAACCGCTCGGGGCCGCCGAGCTGCCGGAGCGTGATCTGGTCCGCATGCCGGGGGAGCAGCCGCTGCAGCGCCGCGCGTGCTGCGTCGATGGCGGGCGCCTTTCCGGGCGCGGCGGCTGTGGCCCGTGCGTCCTGTGCGCCCTGGGGGGCGCCGGTTCTGTCCGCTGCCATGGCAGGGAGGTACCCGCTCCCCAGCGCGAGACCCGCGCCGAGCGCCCCCGTGGTGCCCAGCACGGCACGCCGGTTGAGGGGAGCACCGGGGGGCGGACCGAGGGGAGTGCCACCGGACTGATCGGACTTGTCGTATCTTTCGTGCTTGGTGATCGGCTCGTGCATGGGGGGCGCCTCCAGGTGACGGAATCCTGTCGGATGTCCTGCCGTATGTGACCAAAGACACGTACGGGGAGGCACGGTAACGAAGCGGTCAGCCTCGGTCGAGGTAGGCGAGCACGGCGAGTACCCGCCTGTTGTCGTCGTCCGAGGGCGGCAGCCCCAGCTTTCCGAAGATGTTGGAGGTGTGCTTGGCGACGGCCCGCTCGGTGACGAACAGCTGCGCCGCGATGGCCGCGTTCGACCTGCCCTGCGCCATCAGCTCCATCACCTCCCGCTCCCTGGCGGTCAGATTCCCCATCGGCTCGTCCTGCGCGCGCCGCGTCAACAGCTGCTGGATGACCTGCGGATCCATCGCCGTACCGCCTTCGGAGACCCGGCGTACGGCGTCCACGAACTGGTCCGCGTCGAACACCCGGTCCTTGAGCAGATAGCCCACCCCGCCGTTGCCGTCCGCCAGCAGCTCGCGCGCGTACAGCTGCTCGACGTGCTGCGAGAGCACCAGCACCGGCAGCCCGGGACGCTTGCGCCGCGCCTGGAGCGCGCACTGCAGCCCCTCGTCGGTGAAGGAGGGCGGCAGCCGTACGTCCACCACGGCGACGTCCGGCTCCAGTTCCAGCAGCGCCCGGCTCAGCTCGGGGCCGTTGTCGACCGCAGCGGCGATCTCGAAGTCGAACGCCTCCAGCATCCGTACCAGGCCGTCCCGGAGCAGAAAAAGATCCTCGGCGATCACGACACGCACGGAAAACTCCATATTCGCAGCGGGTTGAGCCGTATGGCGGCCGGACGCCAAGAATCTACCGGCGAATGCCGCGGCCCGCGTCGCCGCCCGGCTCGCCGCTCGCGTCCTCGCGCAGCGCGGCCGCGACCGCATCGAGGCGGCCCATCCCATGCGCGACCCCGAGCCCGTCCATGTAGTCGCGGACGTGGACGAGGCGACCGTCGCGGGCCCGCAGCACCAGCAGTCCCGGGAAGCGGAACGGGCGTCCCTCCGGCGCCACGGTCCCCGTCACCGTCTGCTCGACGGTGAGCACCTGCGGGTCCGCGCTCTCGTGCACCACGACATCGCGGATCTCCTCGGGCCTGGCCGGACTGCCGTCCCACAGCGCGTGGTAGCCCGCCCGGATCTCCTCCCGCCCGGTGAAGCGCCCGGGCAGCCCCGGAAAAGTGAACGGGAACTCGTGCACACCGTCCACGGCGTACAGCTCGGCCAGCGCGTCGGCGTCCCGGTCGAGCATCGCCCGGTGATAGCGGGCCAGCAGCTCTGTCGGGGCCGGCCGGGCAGCGCGGGGCTGGATCAGGTCCCACCGGTTGCCGTACAGATCGCGGAAGACGGCCACCGTCCCGTACGGCTCCTGGCGGGGCACCTCCTCGAAGTGGACGCCGACCGCGGTCAGCCTGGCGTGCTCGGCGGCGAAGTCGGAGGTGCGCAGGAAGAACCCCACCCGTCCGCCCGTCTGGTCCCCGACCCGGCTGCGCTGCGCCGGGTTCGCGGCGCGGGCCAGCAGCAGCCCGGTGCCGCCCGTCTCGGGCGGGTCCACCACGACCCACCGCTTGTGCTCGTCGACGCGGGTGTCCTCGCGGACCGTGAAGCCGAGCAGGTCGACGTAGAACGCGAGGGCCTCGTCGTACTCCTCGACCAGCAGCGTGACCAGGTCGATCCGGTTCAATCCGAGTGTCCTTTCCCGAAGGGCGTGCTGCGAAGGGGGAGGGGGCTGCCCCCGGGCCGGTGGGAGTGCCCGGTTCAGGCGTCCCCGGCGGGAGTGTGCAGCCCCCTCCCCGATGCGGCAGGTCAGCCGATGTACTTGCGTATCCAGTCGCGGTGCTCGGCGACGCTCGGGTAGATGTCCGGCGTCGTGCCGCAGTCACCGACGGACCGGCTGGTGACGCCCGACAGCTGCCAGCGGCCGTTCACCTTCGTCAGCGCCGGAGCGCCCGAGTCGCCACCGCACGTACCGGCGTTGCCGTCCGGGTTGTCGGTGCAGAAGTCTCCCTCACGGATGCCCCAGGCGTCCCCGTCGGTCTCGTTGGAGATGCACTTGGGGGTGTCAGGGGCCAGCACCGGGAGATCGACCTCGCGGTGCTTGACGGGCAGCTGCGAGGGGTCGTTGCCCGTCGCCTTGGTGTAGCCCCACCCGGTCGCCTTGACGGTCTCGCCGGCTGCGGGGGTGCGGGCCGCCAGCTGCGCGGGTGCCTTCGACACCTTGGAGGACAGCTTGAGCAGCGCGAGGTCGTCGGCGCTCCCGCGGTTCTCGTCCTGGTATTTGTAGCCCGGGTGGACCACGATCTTCTTCACCTTGGCGACCTCGCCGCCCTGGGTGCGGTCCAGGGAGCCGACCCGCACGTGGTACATGCCGGGGTCGTTGGCGCCCGCCGTGGTGGTGACGCAGTGCCCTGCCGTCAGCACCCAGTCGGCCGCGACGAGGGTGCCGCCGCAGGTGTGGCCGTCCGGGTCGTCGCCGCGCTGCTTCTGCAGAGAGACGATGAACGAGTAGTTCTCGGTGGACTCTTCGCCCCCGATGATCTTCGTCTGGTATCCGGAGTCCCCGGACGTACCCGAACCCTGCGCCGCGTAGGCGACCGTGCCCGCCGTGGCGAGGCCCAGGGAGAGAGCCGATACGAACACCGCACGCGCGGCCCTGCCGGTGCCCCTGGCACTGCGGAGCACGAGGCGGTTTCCGGGGTTGTCGTTGCTGGTCTTGATGAGCGTGTCCTTTCTCTTCCGTCCCGGCACCGGGCAGGTGCCGGGCTTGCTGCTCTCTCGGGCGGAGCCGAGCACCAACAGCCGCCGTGTGGGCTCTTTCCGGTACTCGCCGGTGGCGCTGACCCGCCACCGGCGCACGGTCGCCACTCGCGCCGTGCGCCTGCCGCCGTCGAGGAGCCGCCGGGGCCGAGCAGCCGCCGCTGCTCAGCCGCCGGCGACGCTCTGCGCCGGCCGCCGCGGCGCGCCGGTCATCCGCGCCGGGCCGTTGCCGGCGTACGGGTGAGGGGGGAGGGGG
>NZ_JADKMA010000087.1 GCF_017676365.1 Streptomyces oryzae | reverse complement strand
CAGCCCGCCCTCCCGTCCTCCGTACGCCGCCATCTCGCCACCCTGCCCGGCGACGAACTCCCCGCCTACCTCTACGACCTGGAGGCACTGCGCAGCCACGCCGCCGCCGTCCGGGCCGCACTGCCCGAGCGGGTCGAGCTGTACTACGCCGCCAAGGCCAACCCCGAGGCCGAGATCCTGGCCGCCCTCGCGCCCTCCGTGGACGGCTTCGAGGTCTCCTCGGGCGGCGAACTCACCCACGTCCACCAGGCCGTTCCCGAAGCACCGCTCGCTTTCGGCGGCCCCGGCAAGACCCGGGCCGAGCTGGCGAAGGCGCTGGAGACCGGCGTGGAGCGCCTCCATGTGGAGAGCGAACACGAACTCCACATGCTCGGCGAACTGACAGCGCGCGCCGGTGGACACCGGGAGGCAGCGGTGCTGCTGCGTGCCAACCTGCCGCTCTCCGGGCGGGAACTGGAGGGCAGCGCGCTGGCGATGGGCGGGCGGCCCACACCGTTCGGCCTCGACCCCGCCCAGCTGGAACGCTGCCTGCGGCTACTGGCGGAGGGTCACTTCCCGCGACTGCGGCTGCGGGGCATCCACGCCCACCTCGCCAGCGGACTGGACGCGGCGACCCAACTGGCCGTCGCCGAGCAGATCGTGGACCGCGCGGTCGAGCTGGCCCGCCGCCACCGCACCGTGCTGCCCGAGGTCAACGTGGGCGGCGGCATGGCCGTCGACTACGCCGACCCCGCCGCCCGCTTCGACTGGGCCGCCTACGGCGCCGGGCTCGGCCGCATCCTCGACGCCCACCCCGGGCTGACCCTCCGCGTGGAACCGGGCCGCGCGATGACCGCCTACAGCGGCTGGTACGCCACCGAGGTGCTGGACGTGAAGCACAGCTACGGCGTGCGGTTCGCGGTGGTGCGCGGCGGCACCCACCACCTGCGTACGCCAGCGGCCAGACAGCACGACCAGCCGCTGGCCGTACTGCCGGTCGAGGACTGGCCGCACCCCTGGCCGCGCCCCGTGGCGGAGAGCGAGCCCGTCACCTTCGCGGGACAGCTGTGCACGCCCAAGGACGTCCTCGCCCGGCAGGTGCCGGTGGACCGGCTGCGGGCAGGGGACCGGGTGGTGTTCGCGATGGCCGGCGCGTACGCGTGGAACATCTCCCACCACGACTTCCTGATGCACCCCCGGCCCGCCTTCCACTTCCTGGACGACCAGGTCAGGGCGTCGGAATCCCGGCCGGCCTGGAAGGCCGGCCGAAGCGCACCGGCACGCCCGGCGAGTACAGCACGCTGACCGGCTCGTCGGCCGGTGCCGGCAGCCCGGCCGCCACGAGCAGGTCCTCCTCGCAGGCGATCAGCTCCGCGCGGTGCAGCCGCCAGCGGGGGTGGTCGTTGGGCAGATAGGCCGCGGCCCCGAAGAAGGTGTGGTGCAGCCCCCATCGAGCGGTCAGGAAGTGCTCCAGTTCGGTGGGCTCCTCGATCAGGGCTCCAGGGCGTACGACGAGCCGGCTGTGCGCGCCCCGCGGTCCCGGCCAGCGCCGCGTACTCGTGTAGGTGAGGGTGTCGCCCTCGGCGCTGACCGCCATCCGGGACCAGACATAGGGCAGTCCGAAACCGGCCCTGCCCATCAGCACCGGCACCAGCCGGGACGCGTCCAGCGAGCGGAACACCACGCCGCGCCGCCCCTGCGCATCCACCGAGTACAGGCGCACATTGGTCTCAGGGAACGTGCCCAGGTAGGGGACGCCCGGCAGTCCGAGCCAGCCGACGCGGTGCATCCGGAAGGCGACCAGCCCCACATATGTGGCGCCGTCGAGTGTGTCCGGCACGGTCCCGGCGGGCAGCAGCTCCGCCACGGCAGCCGGGTCGACGGCCCAGTGGACGAAAGCCAGATCGAGCCACCGCTGGGTGAGCAGTGGCCGCGGGATCGCCACCGGCGCTTCCGGCGTGACGGGCTGCGGTCTCGACGGCTTGAACGGCACGACGCCAGCATGACAGAGCCCCGTGACAGCAACCGTGGGGGTGTGCGGGGCCGGGTGCCGGGCACGCCGGGGGTAGTTGCCCGGAAAGGGGTAAGTTTGCAGCGCTGAATACTCGTACGAGTGAACCCGGGGGGCCCGGCCTGATGTGTGGCCTAGGCTCTGGCGTATCTCACTTCCCCCGGAGAGGAAACGAATCACGATGCCCGTACTCCCTGCCTTCGTGGCGGGTATTCTCGTGTCCGCACTCGCGAAGAAGGTGGCCAAGCCCGCTGTGCGTGGCGTGGTGAAAACCTCGCTGAAGCTGGCAGCGGATACCAGACGGGCCGCCATCGAACTCAATGACGAGCTGCGCGATATCGCCGCCGAGGCAGGTTCCGAGGTATTCCTGGAGGACATTGCCGAGCCCGAGCGGAAGACGGTACCGAAGAGCCGCTCGGCCACCTCCAAGACCCACTGAGACCCACTGATCCACCGGGCGCCGCTGCTGTACGTCTGCAGCGGCGCCCGCACTGTTGTGCGGCGGACCGGCGCGCCGGTCACAGCGGCCGGGCGTTCACGAGAGTTTGCTCCTGAGCATGTCCAAGTAGAAGGGGAGCCGGTCCACCGCCTTCTTCGCCACCGGGAACACCTGCACGGTGTCGCGCACGGCGTCGGTCACCGTCAGCGTGTACCGGCCGTCCTCGCACCGCAGCTGTGCGGAATAGAGCACCTCGTCCGTCGCGGTCTCTCCCGCCGGCGTCGTCGGCTGCTGGGACTTCTGGTTCGCAGGCCCGGTCATCTCGGGGTCCTTCCCTGTCGGAATCTTTGCGGCGCGCGTTATAGGGAAAATAACAGCCTCAATTTTCTCAGTGGCCTCGCCTATCACTGTGGAGGAGAAAAGCTCAATTCCGACTGCTGAATACTCGAAAGAGTGAATGACCTGGACCGGCCTGGCTGAAGCCTCGCTGGGCCCTCTACCCTCAATAAGGTAGAGGGTTCGCGAAAATTGTGCTCCGAGAGGAACGAGTAATCATGCCTCCCGTATTTCCTGTCTATGTCGCCGGAGTGCTCACCGCTCCGATCGTCAAAAAGGTGCTCAGGCCGGTCGTCCGAGGCGCCGTCAAGACATCGGTGAAACTGGCGGCGGATGCCAGGCGTGCGGCACACGAGGTGAACGAGGAGCTGTACGACATCGCCGCCGAGGCCAGCGCGGAAGTTCTCGGCCCGCGAGAGCAGCAGGCGCCGAAGGAAGAGCCTTCCGGCAGCCAGGGCCAGGGCCAGGCTCAGCTGAGCAGCAAGAAGCCCCGCCCGGGGGCTGCGAAGGCCAAGACGAACGCCTGAGCTCACCGGGCCGCGAGAGCTCGGCCACCTCGCGCCGACAGCGCAGGTACCCAACTCCCTTACGTGGGAAGCCTCTCGTCGTCACGGCCGAGAGGCGGCCGCCCCGAGGGGCGGCCACCCGTGCTCGAGGGAAGCGTCGATGGGACGCCCGTCAGAGGTTCTTGGCCTTGTCGAAGAACTCCTCGAAGGACAGAACGCCGTCCCCGTTCGCGTCCCGCGTCTTCACGATGGCCTCGGCGAGGCCCACGGTGTAGTGCCGGTCGCCCAGCTCCACCATGGCCTGCTGGAACTCGACCGGGGTGACGTACCCGTCGCCGTTCCGGTCGAACTTGTCAAAAGTCTTGCGCGCGTCCTCTATACCGGCCACGAGAGCCTCTACCTCCGGGTGAATGTACCGATCACGTGCCCACCGGCACGTTCCACGTCACGCTAACCCCGCCCCCTGCACGCGCCTCACCCGCCCCTGGCCCACCGTCGCGTACGTGTACGGTCCCGCCGCCCGTGGTAATCCGGGAAAGCCACGACCGAGAGATCCGGGAAGTCCGGGACGAGCCGAGGAAGGGACGTGTGCGGCATGCCGATCGATGGCGAGTACGAGCCGAGCCCCGAGCAGTGGGTGCGGGACCAGGTGGAGCTGTACGAGCGCTCCGGTGGCACCGAAGGCACGACGATGCGGGGCATGCCCGTCGTCATCCTCACCACCCGGGGCGCCAAGTCCGGGAAGGTGCGCAAGACGCCGCTGATGCGGGTGGAGCACGAGGGGACGTACGCGGTGGTGGCGTCACTGGGCGGAGCACCCACCCACCCGGTCTGGTACCACAACGTCGTCGCCGACCCCCGCGTCGAGCTGCAGGACGGGCCGGTGCGCCAGGACATGACGGCCCGCGAGGTCACCGGCGAGGAGAAGGCCGTGTGGTGGAAGCGTGCCGTGGAGGCGTTCCCCGACTACGCCGCCTACCAGCGCAAGACCGACCGGGAGATCCCCGTCTTCGTCCTGGAACCCGCCCCCGGCGGGCACGGATGAGCGAAGCGACGGCCCGGCGGGCGTGAGCGTGCCCGACTCCCGGCCGGCCGCGGAGGCCACCGAACTGGTGCGCGACACCACCAGCGACCTGATCTACGGCCATTCCCGGCGATCGCCCTGCACACCACCCCGGGCATCCCGGAGTTCAGGAACCCGGCCGGTCAGGCCGCCGCGGTGCCGTCCCAGGCCGCGCCCGCCGCGGCGAGAGCCTGGCGCCCGGCGCTCTCGGCACCGGCAACGCCCAGCGACTCCAGGCCGGTGGCCAGCGCCCGCAGCGAGTCAAGCACCACGGCGCGGTCCGCTGCCCTCCCGTAGTGGTTGACGCGCAGCATCTCCGCGGCGAGCGGGCCCGCGGCTGCCTGCAACGGCACCCGTGGCTCGGCCTTGAGCGCGGCGGCCACCACCTCGCGCGCTTCCACGCCCTCCGCCGGCACCCGCAGTGTCGTCGCCGCCGGGGCCGCGTCCTGGTCCCGCACCACGTACGGGGCGAGTCCTGGCAGTTCCCGTGCTCCCGCCCGCAGCGCGGCCGAGGCCGACCGGTGCCGGGCGATCGACGCCTCCAGGCCCTCGGCCGCGATCCGGTCGACGGCCTGCTCCAGCGCCAGCATCTCCAACTGTGCCGGGGCGTGCGGCAACGCCGTCCGGCCGCCGTCCAGCCACCGCTCCTTCCAGTCGAGCAGCGAGAGATACGAGCGGCGCGGCGCCTGCTCGTTGGCCGCGATGCGCTCCCAGGCCCGTTCGCTGACCGAGACGGCCGACACCCCGGCGGGGCCTGCGAGCGCCTTCTGGCCGCCGACGACACACAGGTCCACGCCCCACTCGTCGGTCAGCAGCGGCTCGGCGCCCACCGAGGCGACCGCGTCCAGCATCAGCAGCGCCCCGTGCTCGCGCACCACCGCGCCGATCTCGGCGACGGGGTTGGTGTTGCCGGTCGCCGCCTCGGCGTGGACGAGACTCACCAGGCCGGTCTCCGGGTGCTCCCGCAGCGCCCGCGCCACCTCTTCGACACCGACGGAACCGGTGAACGGTGCCGTCACGGTGACGACCTCGGCGCCGCAGTCGCGCAGCCAGCCGCCGAACGTCTCCCCGTAGGGGCCGGTGATGACGTTCAGTGCCGTACTGCCGCGCGGTGCCGCCGAACGGATGCATGCCTCCAGCGGCAGCAGGGCCTCGCCCTGCATCGCCACGACGTCGCACCGTGTCCGCAGCAGCGCGGCGACCTTGTCCTCGACGGCGGCGAAGTGCTCGGCACTCAGCGGCGGCAGATCCAGCAGGGACGGGTGCTCGGTGTTCGCAGTCACGGTCGCCTTCCAGCCACGGCGGGCCGCATCTTGCCACGGCCCCGTTACCGACCGACCTTACGTGCGACCCCGGCCGGTTCCGCTCCCGCCCCTGGCCTGTCCCGGAGTTGGCACTCCGTCACTCCGTAGGGCTCATCAGCAGTAGCGCAACGTCGTCGTGGTTCTCCGGGCTGCGCAGCGATTCGAGGAGGCGGTCACAGGTCTCCTCGAGCGAGCATCCGGAGGCCGCGAGGGGGCGGAGCAGTTCCAGCAGCACCTGCAGCCGGTCCTCGATGTCGTCGCGCCGCGTCTCGACCAGTCCGTCGGTGTACAGCACCAGCAGGTCGCCCGGGTGCAGATCGACGGGGACGGTGCCGTGCTCGCCACCGCCGATGCCCAGCGGGGTGCCGACCGGCAGCTCGATCAGCCGCGGCTCGCCCCGCGCGGGCACCAGCACCGGTGGCAGATGCCCGGCGGAGGCGAGGTGGCACCGATGGTGCTGCGGGTCGTAGACGGCGTACAGACAGGTGGCGAAGTACGGGTCGAGCCCGGTGGTGATCTGGTCCAGGTGGCTCAGCACATCGGCCGGCGTCAGGGCCAGCCTGGCGAGGGTCTGGGTGGCGGTGCGCAACCGCCCCATGGTGGCGGCCGCGTTGACGCCGCTGCCCATCACATCGCCGACGACCAGCGCGGTGCGCTCCTCCTCCAGTTCGAGGACGTCGAACCAGTCGCCGCCGATCTCGCTGTGTGCCCCGGCCGGCTGGTAGCGGGAGGCGAGGCGCAACCGCGCCGAGGTGGGCCCTGGAGTCGGCAGCATGCTGCGCTGGAGGGTGAGCGCGATGTTGTGCTGCTGGCGGTAGAGCCGGGCGTTGTCGATGCAGACGGCGGCCCGGCCGGCGAGTTCGCAGGCGAGAATCGTGTCGTCGTGGTCGAAGGGCTTGGGGTTGCGGGTGCGCTTGAGGTCGAGCGCGCCCAGCACCTCACCGCGGGCGATCAGCGGGACCGCCAGATAGGAGTGCACTCCAGCGCGGGAGAGGAGGCCGGCGGCCTGCTCGTCGCGCCCGATGCTGCGCAAGTCCTCCTCCTGGACCTCGGGCACGGCGACCGGCTGCCCGGTGGCGACACAGCGGGTGACGAGCCGATCGGCGCTGTAGTGGGCCACCTGCCCCGGTGGGTCGGCGGCGTCGGCGGCGACGGTGGGGTAGGCGGTGGCCAGCGCCAGGGCACGGAACCTGGCCGTCTCCTCCTCGGGGAGGCGGAAGGGCTGATCGCGTACGGCCGCGTCCAGCACATCGACGGCGGCGATGTCGGCCAGCTCCGGAACCGTGATCTCGGCGAGCTCGCGGGCTGTCTGCTCCAGATCGAGCGTGGTGCCGATGCGTACCGACGCCTCGGCCAGATGCGAGAGGCGCTGCCTGGCCTGCTCGGCCTGGATCGCGGCCTGGTGGCGTTCGGTGATGTCGGTGACGGCGACGGACAGCCCCAGCGGCTGTCCGCCGGCGTCGTCGAGCCGGTAGGTGGACACGGACCAGGCGTGGCCCTCGCCCCCCGGCATCGCACCGCCCAGCACCTCGTGGTCGATGACCGGCTCACCTGTCTCGAGCACCCGCTGCAGCACCGTCTCGGCCTGTTCGACATGGCCGGGGGGCAGCACGTCACGCACGGTTCTGCCCAGGTGCTCCTCCTCGCTCACTCCGTCCAGCCGGGTGAGGGCCGGGTTGACGGAGACGTAGCGCAGATCGGTGTCCATGACCGCGACGCCCATCGGGGACTGCTGGATCAGCAGCGTCGAGAAGGCCAGGTCACGCTCGATCTCGCGGAGCGCGGCCCGGTCCGTCACCAGTCCCAGGGCATAGGTGGCGTGCTGGTCGTCGTGGAGCCGCATGTTGCGGAATTCGAACGCCCGGACCTTGCCGTCCTTGCACTTGATCGGGAAGACCCCGGCCCAGCTCTTGCCCTCCCGCATCACCTCGTCGAAGAGCCGGAGCACCAGCTCGATGTGTTCGTCCGGCACCAGCAGCGGTGCCGCGTACCGCCCCAGCGCCTCCGCCGCCGAGTAGCCGAACAGCTGCTCGGCCTGCGGGCTCCACAGGACGATGCGGCCGCGCTCGTCCAGCACCACCGCGCCGACAGCCAGCACATCGAGGAGCCCGCCGGGCGGGGAGAGGCTTACGCCCGGCGCCCCGTCGGCATCACCCTGGGGCTGCTCCTCACGGTTCCTCACGGACGGCTACCTTCCTGACCGAGGCCGTTCTCTCCCATCCTCCCTCCTGGCCCGCCGGAGTGCCCATCGACCGCCCGCGGCGACGCGTGAAGCCCCCGTCCAGCGGACCTGGCCGGCGGCCGCAGACCGGAATATCCGAAACAGCTGCGCGCCCGCTCGTGTGCCGCCGCCGGGCTGCCGAGTGCGTCGAGCCCGAGCAGCGCGGCGCCCAGCACCGGGCGGGCACGTACGACACGCGGCACGGCACGCGGGGCGCGCTGTGCGAGGAGCCCGGTGATCCGGTCGTCGAGGAGGGCGTGCCCCGCGGCGAGGATGCCGCCGCCCAGCAGCACCGGAACCTCCTCCTCGAGCAGCTCCAGCCTGCGCAGCGCCACCACCGCCATGGTGACAACCTCCTCGGCCATCCGTACCACCAGGGACTCCGCGACGGCATCGCCCCGGGCGGCCACCTCGAACAGCACCGGGGCCAGTTCCAGCCGCCGCGCCTGCGGGATGCGGCCCAGGTGCATGGCCTCGATCAGTGCGTACATCGAGTCCAGCCCGAAGTGCGCGGGCAGCGCGGTACGCAGCAGGGTGGGCTCCCCGCGGCCGTCCTCGGCGCGGGCCGCGTGCCACAGCGCCTCCTCGCCCAGCCCTCCGCCGCCGCCCCAGTCGCCGGAGAGCCGCCCGAGGGCGGGGAAGCGCGCGGTGCGCCCGTCGGGCCGTACGCCGGCGCAGTTGATCCCGGCGCCGCACACGACGGCGACCCCGCGCGGCGCCGCGTCACCGTCCTGCGCGCAGAGCCCGGCGCGGAGCACGGCGAAGGTGTCGTTGTGCACGGTGACCCGCTCGCCCCAGCCGCGCTCGGTGAGCGCCGCGGCCAGCTGTTCCTCCTCCACCGGCAGGTCTGCGTTGGCGAGACAGGCCATCACCTGGCGCACCGGGGCGGGGGCGCGCCCGCCGCCGGAGCCGCGGTCCGGCCCGGTGGCCGCTCCAGCCGCGGCGCGGGCCCGGCCCACGGCCTCGGCCACGGCGTCCACGGCGGCGCCGACCCCCACAACGGGCGGGCGGAAGCCGCCGCCCCGCGCGGTGCCCAGCACGCTGCCGTCCGCGCCGAGCAGCGCCACGTCGGTCTTGCTGTTGCCCGCGTCGATGGCCAGGACGGCCGGCGCCGGGTCCGGCCGGTACCCGGGGCGGCTCAGGCCCATGCGAGGTGCTCCTTGTTGTGGGCGAGGAGCTGGTCGGTCAGCCGTTCGGCGTGGTCGAGCTGGCCGACGAGGGGGTGGGCGAGCAGCGCCTTGAAGACGCGGTCGCGGCCCCCGTGCAGCGCCGCGCTCAGGGCCAGCTCCTCGTACGCGCTCACATGCGCGATCAGCCCGGTGAACTGCGGATCGAGCGGGCTTACCGGCAGCGGGTGTGCGCCGTCCCGGTCGATACGGGCCTGGGTCTCGATCACCGCGTCGTCGGGCAGGAACGGCAGCGTTCCCCGGTTGTGGGTGTTGACTGCCTGGTAGGTGCTGCCGCCTTCGCGCAGCAGCGAGGCGGCCAGGTCCACGGCGGCCTCCGAGTAGAAGGCGCCGCCGCGCCGGGCCAGCAGCTCGGGCTTGGTATCGAGGGCCGGGTCGGCGTACATGTCCAGCAACTGCCGCTCCAGCGCCGCCACTTCCGCGGCCCGGGTGGGTTTGCCGCGCTGGGCGCGCACCACTTCGTCGTGTGCGTAGTAGTAGCGCAGGTAGTACGACGGGACGACGCCGAGGCGGTCGACGAGCGTACGCGGCAGGCGCAGGTCGTCGGCGACGGCCGCACCGTGCTCGGCCAGCAGCTTCGGCAGGACGTCGGTGCCGCCCGGTCCGCCGAGCCGGACGCCCAGCTCCCAGGTGAGGTGGTTGAGCCCGACGTGCTCCAGGTGCACCTCGGAGGGGGCGACGTCCAGCAGCCGCGCGAACTTCCGCTGGAAGCCGATCGCCACATTGCACAGGCCGACCGCCTTGTGCCCGGCGGCCAGCAGCGCGCGGGTGACGATGCCGACCGGGTTGGTGAAGTCGATGATCCAGGCGTCCGGGTTGCCGCGCCGCACCCGCTCGGCGATGTCCAGCACGACCGGTACGGTACGCAGCGCCTTGGCCAGGCCGCCGGCGCCGGTGGTCTCCTGGCCGACGCAGCCGCACTCCAGCGGCCAGCTCTCGTCCCGCTCGCGGGCCGCCTGGCCGCCCACCCGCAGCTGGAGGAGCACGGCGTCCGCACCCTCGACGCCCGCGTCCAGCTCCGAAGTGGTGGTGACGGTGCCGGGATGGCCCTGCTTGGCGAAGATGCGCCGGGCCAGGCCGCCGACGAGCTCCAGCCGTTCGGCTGCCGGGTCGATGAGCGCCAGCTGGTCGATCGGCAGCACCTCGCGCAGCCGAGCGAAGCCGTCGACAAGTTCGGGCGTGTAGGTCGAGCCTCCGCCGACCACTGCGAGCTTCATGGGATTCAGCCCTTTGCTTCGGTGAGGGGGACGCCTTCGGCGACGAAGGCTTTCCGTGCGAGGAAGAAGACGGGACAAGGACCGGCGGGTGCGCGGGTCCTTGGACTGCAGATGTCGAACACGTCGGTCAGACGGCCCCGGACACACGGTCAGGCGGTGTTGAACACCTCATCGCGGGCCAGGGCCAGCGCGGACAGCAGGGCGCCGCTCAGGATCGGGTCTCCGTCCAGCTCGCTCAGCCGCAGCAGCGGCCTGGGCAGCGCGAGCCCGGTCAACTCCCGCTCCACCAGCGCCCGCAGCGCCTCGCCGCCGGTTCGCGGCACCGCACCGGACAGCACCACCAGCTGCGGGTCGACGACTGCGACGACGGCGGCGATCCCGTTCGCCAGCCGGCGCGCGGTCTCCTCGCGTACGGCCGGGTCGGCCAGCGCCTCGGCCAGCGGGCGGCCGTTGGCGAGCCGGCGCACCGCCGGTACCGAGACCAGGCTCTGGAAACCACCCCCGGCGTCCGCCGCCGCGTTCTCGCCGGAGCCGCCGCGCGCGAGGGGTGCGCCGGGCAGCGGCAGGTAGCCGATCTCCCCGGCCCCGCCGGTGGCCCCGCGCAGCAGGGTGCCGCCCACGACGACGGCGGCGCCCGTGCCGCTGTCCACCCAGATGAGGGCGAAGTCGTCGTGGTCCCGGGCCGCGCCCGTGTGCTGTTCCGCCACGGCCGCGAGATTCACGTCGTTCTCGATCGTCACCGGGGTGCCCAGCACTTCGGCCAGCTCGGCGCGCAGCGTACGGGACTGCCAGCCGGGCAGGTGCGGGGCGTAGCGCAGCTCGCCCGAGCGCGGATCGAGGGCGCCGGGCGTACCGATCACCGTGGTGTGCGGCTCCACCGGCCCTAGTCCCGGTCCTGCCTCCCGCAGGGCCAGGTCGACGGCTTCCCTGACCAGCTGCGCGGTGCGGTGCCGTACGTCAGCGGCCACGGCGTCGGCCTCCACCCGGGCGCGGCCGACGACGCTGCCCGTGATGTCAGCGACCACCGCCGAGATGCCGTGCGGATCGGCGGACAGCGCGGCCACATGGGCGGTCGCCGGCTCGATCTCGTACAGCAGCGCGTTGGGGCCCGGCCTGCCGCGCTCCTTGCTCCGGGTGCGCACCAGGCCCATGTCCTCCAGTCTGCCGAGGAGTTGGGAGGCGGTCGGTTTGGACAGTCCTGTCAGCTCGCTGATCCGGGTCCGGGTGAGCGGTCCGTGTGCGACGAGGAGATCGAGCGCGGCGCGGTCGTTCATCGCGCGCAGTACGCGGGGGGTGCCCGGGGTCGCTGCTGTGCCGCTGGGGCCGGCGTGTGTGGCCATCGTGGTGCCCCGTCCGTCCGCGGTGGGAATCATTAGGAAACTTTCCTGTTGATGCCGGGAACCTAGAACTCCGCCCGCGCATCCGTCAATGGCCCGGGGCGGCGCGCCCCGTCCGGACGCGCCGCCCCGCCGGCTGTTGAACTCGGACCTGCTGTTCGCTACTTCTTCGGCCGGGTCAGGTCGTAGAAGGTGGCGTTGCCCGCCCGCACCATCGTGTAGTGCTTCTTCACCCAGGAGCTGATCTCGGACGAGGTGCCCCGGCTTCCACCCGGGCCGCCCTGGGAGCCGGCGAGGAAGTAATGGATCCTGCCCTGTGCCACATACTTCTTGAACTGGGCGAGGCTCGGGTACGGGTCGGTTCCGTTGAAGCCGCCGATCGCCATCACCGGCAGTCCGGTGGAGAGTTGGTAGCTTGCCGCGTTCTGCGAGCCGATGGCGGCCGCCGCCCAGGTGTACGAGGCGGCGTCCTTGCGCAGCAGCGCTTCCGCCTTCGCCGAGACCTTGGTGCCGTTGAGCAGCCCGCCCATTGCGCCGCCCGGGCCGCCGCCGCGCCCCGCGCCGCCCGCGCCGTCCCGCGCACCTTGCCCCTGGGCGGCGCCGCCCAGGCCGGGGGGCGTGCCCTGCGGGGCGCCGGTCTGCTGCCGGTTGCCCTGTCCCGCGCCGGGGAAGCCCTGCGCCCCGCCCTGGCCGGGCCCGCCGTTCTGCTGGGGTGCGCGCCCGCCCTGGCCGGGCCCCGGCGCACCCTTGCCGCCGCCGGGCATCCCCGGCAGGCCGCCCCGGCTGACGGCGGGCCCCGCGGTGACGATCGAGCCGGTATGCGGCGTACCGACGGTGCTCAGCGTGTACGCCACAGGCCCGGCGACCGCGGCGAGCACCGCCAGCGCGGCGAGGGCCGCACCGAGCCTGCGCGGCAGCACCTTCGCGGCCAGCAGCCCGCAGGCCGCCGACAGCCCCGCCACCAGTACGGTCCAGCGCAGCCACGGCAGCCAGTCCGCAGCCCGGCCCAGCAGCACGAACGCCCACACGGCCGTTCCCGCGACCGCTGCCGCCAGCACCGCGACCCACAGGAAACGGCTCCGCTCCCGCCACAGTGCCGTCGCCCCCAGGGCCACCACGGCCGCGAGGTAGGGCGCGAGCGCGACGGTGTAGTACTCGTGGAAGATCCCGGACATGAAGCTGAAGGTCACACCGGTGATCAGCAGCGAGCCGCCCCACAGCAGGAACTCGGCCCGCAGCGCGTCGGTACGGGCCGCCCGGCGGGTCAGCACCAGACCCGCGACGAGGAGCAGCAGCGCGGCCGGGAGCAGCCATGCGATCTGACCGCCGATCGTGTCGCCGAACAGCCGCCCCAGCCCCGTCTGGCCCCAGGCGCCGCCACCGCCACCGCCCGGACCACGGCCGCCACCGCCTCCGCCGCCGACGCTGCCGGTCTCGTCACCGGTGAGCCGGCCGAAACCGTTGTAGCCGAAGGTCAGCTCCAGGAAGCTGTTCTTCTGCGAGCCGCCGATGTACGGCCGCGAGGAGGCGGGCCACAGCTCCACGAGCGCGACCCACCAGCCCGCCGTGACCAGCGTGGTCAGCCCGCCGCACAGCAGCTGCCCGATCCGGCGGCGCAGCCGGGTCGGCCCGCACACCAGATACACCAGCGCCGCCACCGGCAGGATCAGCCACGCCTGCAGCGCCTTGGCCAGGAAGCCGAAGCCGAAACAGGCGCCCGCCAGCACCAGCCACCTGGTGCGGCCGTCCTCCAAGGCCCGGCCCATGCACCACAGCGCGGCCACCATGAGCAGGCACAGCAGCGCGTCCGGGTTGTTGAAGCGGAACATCAGCGCCGCCACCGGGGTCAGCGCCAGCAACGCCCCGGCGAGCAGCCCGGCGGCCGGGCCGCTGCGGCGGCGCACGGCGGAGTACAGCACGCCGACCGAGGCGACGCCCAGCAGCGCCTGCGGTACCAGAATCTGCCAGGAGCCGAGGCCGAAGAGCCGGACGGACAGGGCCATCGGCCACAGCGCGGCCGGCGGTTTGTCCACGGTGATGGCGTTGCCCGCGTCCAGCGAGCCGAACAGGAACGCCTTCCAGCTCGCCCCGCCGGCCTGCGCGGCGGCGGAGTAGAAGGAGTTGGCGTAACCGGAGGCGCCGAGCCCGTACAGGAACAGCACCGCGGTGGCCGCCAGCAGCGTCCAGAACGCGGGGCGCTCCCAGCGCGGCGCTGCGTCGGGCCGGCCGGCGGCGGGAGCGGCGCCGGAAGGGGGCGCGTCCGCCGCGCTGCCCGAGGTGGTGAGGGTGGTCATGGAGTCCGCTCTCTTTCAGGTCCGTTGTGGACCCGAACATCGCGGACCGCGCTGTCATCCGCCTGTGCTCAACCTGTGCGGCGGCTGTGAGCCGGCCTTCCGGCCGCCGCCGCGCCCGCTCTCAGCCGACCGGGGAGTGCCCTTCGCGTCCGTACCAGTCGACACAGACGATGAGGGCATCGTCTTCCAGCGAGCCCGCGCCCCGGTGGGCGGAGAGATCGCGGAGCACGGCACGTGCCACCTGGGAGGGGGGAAGCAGCCGGTTGGCGGTAAGGGAGCGGGCCAGCGCATGGTCGCCGAAGGGTTCACCGGCGCGGGAGAACGACTCGTAGACACCGTCGGTGGCCAGCAGCAGCCGGTCCCCGGGCTGCACCCGGAAGCGCTCCGTCACATAGTGGGTGTCCTCGAACATGCCGAGGGGGAGCTGCGCGTCGAAGTCGAGTGCCTCGACTTTGGCGTCCCGGTACAGCCAGGCACGCGGCGAGCCGGCCTCGACGATCTCCACCTCTCCGGTGGCGAGTTCGAACTGGAACAGCACCATCGAGACGTACGCCGAGCCCCGGTACTGGGCGTAGATGGCCTGGTCGGTGAGGGCCGCCTGGTCGGCGAGGCCGAGTCCGGCGTGGCGTGCGTTGCGCAGCGCGTTGACGGCGAGCGTGGTCAGCAGCGCCGCCTCGACCCCCTCGCCCATGCCGTTGGTGACGGTGACGGTCAGGTGCTCGGGGGAGACCGACCAGTCCACGTTGTCGCCCGAGACGGAGTAGGCGGGCTCCAAGTGGGCGCCGATCGCGAACTCGTCGCGGCGCAGGGAGCGGCCGGGCAGCAGCTGCCACTGCATCTCGGCAGCGACGGTCAGCCGGGTGGCCCGGCGGGCGCGCTGGTAGTGGTCCGTGTCCCGCTCGGCGACCGTGATCTCGTGGCCGAGAGCCCTGCACAGGTCCTCCAACTCCGGCAGCAGCTCGACGGCCTCGGTCTCGCCGGGCAGGGTCGCCGACAGCACTCCCAGCCGCTCTCCCCGCACGCTCACCGGCAGATGCACCGCCACGGTGTCCGTCCGCCCGTCCTTCAGTACGACGGGCTCGGGAGCCCGCAGCGCCCGCCCCTGCGGGCTGTCGTGCACGGGCAGCGGCTCGGCCGCGAGGGGCGTGTGCTCCACTTTGTGGAGCGTGCGCTTACCGTAGTCGGCCAGGCGCAACTCGACGTTGACGGCGCCGCAGTGCTCTCGCAGTGCCGCCTCGACGACGTCCATCAATGCGTACGGGGCGGCGGTGCGCAGGGCCCGCTCGACCACGGCGAATCTGTCCACGTCTCCTGCTTCTCCGTCTGCCGTGCATGCAGCGGCCGAACAGGGGGCACTGTGTCCCCCGCGGGCTGGATCAGAACATTATCGTCGCACGGAAACGTTTGCCGAATGACAACAGAACCGCTCGCGGGTTCGAACAGGGCCCTCCGCGGGCGGCCCTGTCAGCACAGCGCGTGGAGAGATAAGCTTTCCCCGGCCCTTGACTGCGGCGAGGGGAGCCCCGCAGATCCGGCCGGCAGGAGTGCCGAAGATGTGGAGTGAATCGTGACGTCGACCCCCGCCATCGACCGGTCGAACTGGTGCGGAGCGACGCTGTGACGGGCCAGCATCCCCGTGGCCGTGGCCGGCCGAGAGGCAGGGGTTCCCCGGAGGCCGAGACGGCGGGCGAGGTCATCGAACTGCTGGAGATCCTGTGGGAGCACGGCCGCGACGCGGTCTCCTCCTCACCCGTCTCCGCCTCGCAACTGCGGGTTCTCTACTGCCTCGACCGTGACGAGGGCATGAACCTGCGCACCCTCGGGGAGATGCTGGGCTCGGCCCCGTCCTCGGTCAGCCGGTTGTGCGACCGCCTCCAAGCGCTCGGTTTCCTGGAGCGGCTGCCCAGTCAGGTCAGCCGCCGGGAGCTGGAACTCCACCTGACGCACCAGGGAAAGAAGTACCTCAGCGATCTGCGCCTCCGCCGCGAGGAAGCCCTGACGACGACCCTCGCCGCCATGCCGCCCAGAGCGCGCAACGTACTCCATGAGGGCCTCAACGCATTCCGCGACGCCGTCGAGGGCGCGGCCCCGGTCCACCGGCTCAGCGCCCTGGACGATCTCGACGACCGCTCCGCCTGAGTCGGCTGCGGGGCTCACGCGTGTTGTGCAGACATGGGCGGGTTCCGCGTCCACGTGATTCAGGACAAATAACGGTAAACCATGCTGCATGACTCCAAAGCGTCCAGGGACGGGGGAGCGCGGTGCGCGGTTCGCGGTGCGGAGCGTCGCCGGGCAGTTCTTCGTACTCCAACTGGCGATCGTCCTGCTGCTGGTGATCGCGGCGGCCCTGGTACTGGCCTGGCAGGCGCGCTCGGCGGATGTGCGCAGCGCGCGGGACCGCTCCCGGACGTGCGCCGGAACGCTGGCCGTCTCGCCCTCGACGGCGGCGGCTCTGCAGTCGCCGCGGCCCACCCGGAGACTGGAGCCGCTGAGCGTGCGCGCCGGGCGCGAGTGCGGGATCGACTTCGTCGCCGTGCTGAACAGGAAGGGCGTGCGCCTCAGCGACCCGATCCCGAGCCTGATCGGCAAACGGGCCTCAGGGGACTTCGGCCGGGCGCTGGCCGGTGAGACGTACACCGAGCAGTTCGAGGGCGAGCCCAAGGACTCCGTACGCGCCGTGGCGCCCGTACGGAACGCGGACGGCAAGGTGATCGGGATCGTCACGGCGGGCGTCGACCTCGCCACCGTCTCGGCGCGGCTCAACCGGGAGCTGCCATGGGTGGGAGTCGGGGCCGCAGGCGCGCTGTTGCTCGCGACGGCGGGTGCGGGGCTGGTGAGCCGGCGGCTGAACCGGCAGACGCGCGGCCTGGGCCCGGCGGAGGTGACCCGGATGTACGAGCATCACGACGCGGTGCTGCACGCGGTACGCGAAGGCGTGCTGGTGCTCGACGGCGAACGGCGGCTGGTGCTCGCCAACGACGAGGCGCACCGGCTGCTGGGGCTGCCGGACCAGGCCCAGGGGCAGCACGTCGACGACCTGCGGCTGGAGTCGAGCGTGGGGGAGTTGCTGTCCTCCGGGCGTACCGCCACCGACGAGGTCCATGTGGTCGGTGACCGGATGCTCGCCGTCAACCAGCGCACGACCGGGCAGAACGGCGGACCGGACGGCAGCGTGGCCACCTTGCGGGACACCACCGAACTGCGGGAGGTGGCCGGGCAGGCGGAGATCGCCGCACAGCGGCTGGAACTGCTCTACACGGCAGGACTGCGCATCGGAACGACGCTCGATGTCGTGCGCACCGCCGAGGAACTCGCCGAGGTCGCGGTTCCCCGGTTCGCCGACGTGGTCTCCGTCGATCTGCTCGATCACGTGATCAGCGGCAAGGAGCCGCTGCCCGACCCCGCGGCGGCGCGCGTACGGCGCGTCGCGCTGCGCTCCGCCCTGGGCGAGACGCACCCGCTCCAGACCGTGGGCAGCAGGCCCTCCATCCCGCCCGTGGTCCCGACCGCGGAGGGCGGAGAAGAGGCGGAGGTCGTCTTCGAACCCGACCTGGCCGCCGCGACGGGCTGGCGTACCGTCGACCCGGAGGGGGCCGAGCGCATTCTGGCCGCGGGTTTCCACTCGCTGATCACCGTACCGATGCGGGCCAGGGGCACCGTGTTCGGACTGGCCAGCTTCTGGCGCCGGCACCAGCGGCCGTTCCAGCCCGAGGACGTCGCCTCGGCCGGGGAACTCGTGACCCGCACCGCGGTGTGCGTCGACAACGCCCGCCGCTACGCGCGGGAACACGGGCTGGCCGTGACGCTCCAGCGCAGCCTGCTGCCGGGCGGGCTGCCGGAACAGAACGCCGTCACCGCCGCCTACCGCTATCTGCCGGCGCAGGCCGGGGTGGGCGGCGACTGGTTCGACGTCATCGCACTGCCAGGCGCCCGGGTGGCGCTCGTCGTCGGCGACGTGGTGGGCCACGGGCTGCACGCGGCGGCCACCATGGGGCGGCTGCGGACCGCGGTGCACAACTTCTCCTCGCTGGACCTGCCACCGGACGAACTGCTCGCCCACCTGGACGAACTGGTGGCCCGGATCGACCAGGACCCCACCCTCGGCCCGGAGACCGGGCCCGTCACCGGCGCGACCGTGCTCTACGCCATCTACGACCCGGCGTCCGGCCAGTGCCAGCTGGCCGGGGCCGGTCACCCGCCGCCCGCACTGGCCTGCCCCGACGGCACCACCGCCATCCTGGGCGTCCCCGAGAACCTGCCGCTCGGGCTGGGCACCTCCCCGTTCGAGACCCACACCCTGAGCATTCCGGAAGGCAGCCGCCTGGTGCTCTACACCAACGGACTCGTCCAGGTCCGCAGCCGCGGCCTGGACGACCGCATGGACATGCTGCGCGCAGCCCTCGCCCCGGTCGGCCAGGACCCCGAACGGACCTGCGCAGCCCTGCTGCAGACGCTGCTGCCCGACCGGACCAACGAGGACCGGGACGACATCGCGCTGCTCGTCGCCGAGACCAGGCTGCTGCCGCCCTCCCGGATCGCCCAGTGGGACGTGCCCAGCGACCCGGAGGCTGTCGCTCCGGTCCGTGCCGCGTGCATGTCCCAGCTCACCGAGTGGGGGCTGGAGGAGACCGCCTTCACCGCGGAGCTCATCCTGAGCGAGCTGATCACCAACGCCATCCGCTACGGTGCGCCGCCGGTCACCGTACGGCTGCTCTGCGACCGCTACTTGACCTGCGAGGTGTCCGACAGCAGCAGCACGGCGCCGCATCTTCGCCGGGCCACCACGGTGGACGAGGGAGGCCGCGGCCTGTTCCTGATCGCGCAGCTCGCCCAGCACTGGGGCACCCGCTACACACCCGAGGGCAAGACCATCTGGGCCGAGCTCCCGCTGACGGCCACTCAGGTAGAGCCGCCCTTGGCGTAGCCCCCGGGGGCCTCGGCCTCATTTGCCGCCGCCCAACTCGAAGAGCAGGAACAGGAAGCCGGCCAGCAGGTGGCCCGCCACGACATACACGAACAGCCGCAGGGCCAGCCCCCGCGGGAAACGCCCGTCCCCGCGCTCCTCACCCGGCTGCTCCCTGCGCCTGGGCCGCGGGTCCGCCTGCCCGGGGGAGGGAGCTGCTGGAGAGGGCGCGGGGGAGGGCGCGGCTGTGGGAGTGGGAGCGGCGGCCGGGGAGGGCTGCGGCTCGGGCGGCTGTGCTGCGGTCATGACGGGGCCTTTCTGCGCGTTCGCTGCGGGCGCGGGCGTGCGGGCACGCAGCCGCGCGGGTCGAGGGATGCGGTGGCTCAGCGCTGCGGGGTGGGGCCCGGTGCGGGGTGCCCGGGCAGACCGTCGACGCAGAGGCCGGCGGTCGGGGACTGGAGGAGCGTATGGACGAAGAGCAGGTCGGCACCGTGTGCCGAGACGGCTTCCAGCCGGTGCGGGGTGAGGGAGTCGAAGTGCGCCGAGTCGCCGGGGCCCAGCGTCTCGGTGACCTGGCCGAGGGTCAGTCGCAGCTCGCCGCCCTGCACATGGATCCACTCCTCGCCCGGATGGACGCGGACGAGATCGCTCTGCGGGCCGCGCGGCACATGGACGCGGAGTGCCTGCATGGCGCGCCCGGGCCGGCCTGCCTGCCGGTAGCGCCATCCCCCGGCGTCGACGGGTTCCATCTCGGCGCCCCGGACAATCGAGTCGGCGGCCGTGGTCGTCTCGCCCAGCAACTCGCCGACGGTGGTGCCGTAGACCCGGGCGAGGGTGAGGAGGAGCGGCAGCGACGGCTGCCGTTTTCCGGTCTCCAGCCGCGACAGGTGTGCTGGGGAGAGCCCGGCCCTGCGTGCCGACGCCTCCAGACTCAGCCCGCTGCGCCGCCTCAGCAGGCGCATACGGGGCGCGAACGCGGGGGCGTCTCCCGCCTCCGGCCCGGCTGCCTCATCATGGGGAGGGTTCGGACGCATAGTCCGATTAAGGCACGATTCTTCCCGTGGGGCAAAGTTTTTGCCTCTGAGGCAAAGCGAGGAAACCTGCTCCATCCGTGCCTGCCCGCCCGGCGCCCGGCGCCCGGCGCTGACCTGGACCGGAGTCAAGTCCCTTCGCTGTCACAGGCGTTGTCGGTGTGCCGCGCGGAGCGGCTGGTTCCGGCCAGACCCTTGACGAAGGTCCAGACCTTCGGCACCGTGCTTTCCCGTGACGTGAGAGCGCTCACCCACCCCCCACCTCAGAGGAGCGCATGTCATGAATGCGTTGACCACGCCTGCACGGAATTCCCGCGCGTTGAACCGTTCCGCGGCTTCGGCCGTTGAGTCCTTCGGTCCTCGTTCACGCCACATCCGTGTGCTGATCGACAACGATGTCAGCTTGCCCGTCTCCGCCGTCTCCGGAGGTTCCGCCCGATGAGTTCCGTCAGCCGCCGCACCCTGTTCCGCGGTGCCGCAGCAGCCGCCGTAGCCGTCCCCGCCGCCGGGCTCGTCGCCCAGCAGGCCAGTGCGGGCAGACTCTTCAACGGCCAGGCGGCCGCCGGTCTTTCGCTGAAGATCGTCAACAACAGCGGCGCCTACGACAACGGCTCCGTCCACATCTACATCGTGGGCAACGACGGCAAGAACCAGTGCCATGTGACGCCCGACGGTGAGCTGAAGCCGGTGCAGATGTCCGACAACGGTTCGGACGGCTACACCGACTACGCCATCCCCCTGACGGGCAACGAGACCACCCTCTCGCTTCCGGAGATGTCCGGCCGCATCTACGTCGCCTGCGGCGAGAAGTTGAAGTTCAAGGCCGTCGAGGCCGACGGCGGGGCGGCCCTGGCCTACCCCGCAGCCTGGGTCGAATCGGACCCGAACTACCCGATCGTGCACGACTGTGCGGAGTTCACGTACAAGGGCGGCGCGATGTACTGCAACACCACCATGGTCGACATGTTCAGCGTGCCGCTGGCCATCGGGCTCAAGGGCGCCAAGGACCAGACCACCGGCACACTGAAGCAGGGCGCCCGCGCCAAGATCTTCGAATCGGTGCGCTCCGTCGAGGCGTTCTCGAAGCTCGTCATCGACGACAAGCGCGTCATAGCCCCGGGCCACGGGATCGGTGCCGGCCTGTTCGCCGACGACTACTTCGCCCCGTACATCGACGAGGTGTGGGCCGCCTACCAGAGCAAGGATCTGAAGGTCACCACCAACGCCGGCACCTTCACCGGCCGCGTCAGCGGCGACAAGCTCTCCTTCACAGGACCGGGGGAGGTGTCCTTCGGCAAGCCGTCCACGAAGGACGTCCTGTTCTGCGACGGCGCCCTCGCGGCGCCCAACGACGGGACGACCGGCCCGGTGGCCGCCATCCTGGGGGCCGCCTTCAACCGCACCACCCTGGCCGCCACCCCTGACCAGCCCACCACCGACCCGGCCGCCTTCTACAAGGGCGACATCACGCACCACTACGCCAAGGCCATGCACGCTGCCACCGAGGACGGCAAGGCGTACGGCTTCGCCTTCGACGACGTCGCCGGTTTCGCCTCGTACATCGAGGACAGCGCCGCGACGGAGCTGAAGCTCACGCTGACGCCCTTCGAGTGACGGCCTCCGCCCCGTCCCGGGAGCGGCCGGTCCATGATGCGCCGGGTATGGGCAGGGGCTGTCGCCGGAGCGGCCGGAACGACCGCGCTCAACACCGTCACATATCTGGACATGGTGGTGCGCGGCCGGGCCGGCAGCTCCGTACCCAAGGACGTCGTCGACCGGCTCAGCGACCGTACGCACGTGCCCGTACCGGGCGTCGCCGAGGCGCGGGAGAACCGCGCCTCGGCGACGGGCGCGCTGCTCGGTCTCCTCACAGGAGTCGGCGTCGGCGCCCTGTACGGAGCGTCCCGCGCGCTCCCGTGGCGCCCGGCGCTGCCGCTGACCGCGCCGGCCACCGGTGCAGGGGCGATGGCAGGCGCCGATGTGCCGCCGGCCCTGCTGAAAGTCTCCGATCCGCGTACCGGTCGCCCGGCCGACTGGCCGGCCGACCTGGTGCCGCATCCCGTCTACGGCGCCGTCACGGCAGTCGCCTGCGAGCTGACAGCCGGCTGACGGCCTCGAAGCGGTGACCGTGCACCGGTACCGTCGACCCGGCACGCGGTAAGAGGCGGGGGACAGGGGAGGCTTGCGGGATGGCGAGCGGCGGGGAGTCGGCGGGAGTGCGGCTGAGCGGGGTCCCGGAGACCCTGTTGTGGAACCTCTATCAGCGTGCCTGTGAGGCGCGGCGGCCCGACGCGGTGCTGGCGGACCCGAAGGCCGTGGAGCTGGTGGAGCGGATCGACTATCCCTTCGAGGAGACGTTCGGGCCGCCCAACCCGCTGCTGGCACAGGGCCAGGCGCTACGGGTACGCACCTTCGACGCGGCCGTCCGTGCCTTTCTCGACGCCCACCCGGACGGCACCGTCGTCGCGCTCGCCGAAGGGCTGGAGACCCAGTTCTGGCGGGTGGACAACGGGCGGGCACGCTGGCTGTGCGTGGAGTTGCCGGAGACCGCCGAAGTGCGCCGCGCCCTGCTGCCGGACGGCGACCGCCGCCGGACCCTGGCCCGGTCGGCGCTGGAGCTGTCCTGGTGCGAGGAGGTCGACACTCGGCACGGGGTGCTGGTCACGGCGCAGGGACTGCTGATGTATCTGCGGCCCGGCGAGGTGCGGGAGCTGATCGCGGGGTGCGCCGAACGGTTTCCCGGCGGTGCGCTGGTGTTCGACGCGGTTCCGCGCTGGTTCAGCGAGCGCACCCTGCGCGGGCAGATGCGCACCGCGCAGGGGTACCAGAGCCCGCCCATGCCGTGGGGCCTGAACGCCGGCGAACTGCCCAAGGTGTCCACCGCGCATCCCGCCATCACCGAGGTACGCGAACTCGCCCTGCCGCGGGGCCGGGGAGCCTACTACGGCGTCGTGGCACCCCTCCTCCACCGGCTGCCCGCCGTCCGCAACCTGCGCCCGACGTTGACAGCCGTCGCCAGGTTCGGCTAGCGCGGACCTTCGGTCTGCGCCGATCTCTCAGCCGGTCCTCTCCGGCTCTTCCACCTTCTCCACGACCGTGTCCTCCGGCTCGACCGGTCGTCCGTCCGCCGCCTGGATCTGCAAACGGCGCAAGGGGCGGCTGGTTCGGCGGTCCAGCAGACGGGAGTGGTCCTCGCCGGATGTGAAGCACTGCTCCTCGCCCCACTGGCGCAGGGCGACGATCACCGGGAACAAGGCACGGCCCTTGTCCGTGAGGAGGTACTCGCGGTGCGACCCGCCGTCCGGCGCGGGCGCGCTGCGCACCACCCCGGCGTCCTCCAGCGCGCGCAGCCGCGCCGCCAGGATGTTCTTGGCGATGCCGAGGCTGCGGTGGAACTCGCCGAAACGGCGGCTGCCGTCGAAGGCGTCCCGCACGATCAGCAGCGACCACCAGTCGCCGATGGCGTTCACCGACCGGGCGACGGGACAGGGGTCGGCATCGAAACGGGTGCGGGCGACCATCTGTGGCTCCTCTCCTCCGGCTCCCCGGACTCCCCAAGGGGGTGGTTGCAACATGCTACCTCAGACGGTTACCGTCACGCTGGTAGCAAGATGCAACCGAGGGGAAGGTGTGTCCGTATGGCGATCCAGTGCTCCGGCGCGGTCGACAGAGGCAGCGAAGCCAGCGGCCAGGAGGCGCGTGCCGGGGCGTCGGTGCCGGACGGATCGCCGCCCGCCCGGCCCGTGCCGCTGCTCACCCTCGCCTGTGGCAGCTCCGTCGCCACCGTCTACTTCGCCCAGCCCCTGTTGGTGACTCTCGGCGAGCGGTTCGCGCTCGGTTCCGGGCTGCTCGGCGCGATCGTCACCGTGACGCAACTCGGCTATGCGGCGGGCTTGCTGACGCTCGTACCGCTCGGCGACCTGTTCCCTCAACGGCGGCTGATCACGGGTCAGCTCGGGCTGCTGGCGCTCGCCCTGCTGGCCGCCGGGCTGGCACCGGGTGTCGCGGCGCTGCTCGGCGCGCTCGCCGTGGTGGGGCTGCTCGCCGTCGTCGCCCAGACGATGGTCGCTGCGGCTGCCGCGCTGACCCCCGCCGCCCAGCGCGGCCGCGCCGTCGGAACGGTCACCGGCGGCATCATCACCGGAATTCTGCTGGCCCGCGCCGCCGCCGGCGTCGTCGCCGACCTCGCGGGGTGGCGGGCGGTCTATCTGGCGTCCGCCGGCGTCACGGCCGTCCTCGCCCTGCTGCTGCGTCGGGCGCTGCCCCCGGGTGCGCCATCCGCCAACAGGCGCGAGATCTCGTACGGACGGCTTGTGGCGTCGACCGTCACCCTGTTCGCCCGCCATCCGCTGCTGCGGATCCGGGGCGCGCTCGCCCTGCTGGTGTTCGCGGCCTTCAGCACACTGTGGAGCGGCATGGCGCAGCCGCTGAGCGGTCCGCCGTGGTCGCTGTCGCACACCGCGATCGGCGCGTTCGGCCTCGCCGGCGCTGCCGGAGCCGCCGCCGCCCACGTTGCCGGGCGCTGGAACGACCGGGGGCTCGCCCAGCGCACGACCGGCATCGGGCTCGCCCTTCTGGCGCTCTCCTGGTTCCCGATCGCGCTGACCGGGCAATCCCTGTGGGCGCTGGCGATCGGCGCCGTCCTGCTGGACTTCGCCGTGCAGGCCGTGCACGTCACCAACCAGACCCTGATCCACGCCGTCCGGCCCGAAGCGGGCAGCAGGATCATCGGCGGCTACATGGTCTGCTACTCGGCGGGCAGCAGCCTCGGCGCCCTCGGCTCCTCCCTCGCCTACGCGACGGCCGGCTGGGGCGCCGTGACGGCCCTCGGCACATTGTTCAGCCTCGCCGCCCTGCTCCTGTGGTCGACGACCCGCGGTACGGGGCTGCCGGCATAGGGCCGGCCGGCGCCCTCAAGGGCCGCGGGACGGTACTCATGTGCGGCTCCGCCGCGTGGGGACCGCTCCCTGGCGGGCAGCTGACGGGCAGGCCGCCCGGAGGCAGTCCCGCCGCGTGCGCAAGTGGCCAGGGCGGGGGCAGCTGTTGCCAGCTGTCCGCGGTCAGCGGAGCATCGGGGCAGTCGCTGTTGAACAGCACCCGGGTCCCGTCCGTCACCAGCACCCCGGCGACGTTCACGCCGCGTCCGCCGGAGAGCGGGGTGGTGGTGTAGCGCCAGCGCAGCCGCAGGCCCGCCGGATAAGGCCCCGCGGGCAGCTGTGCCCGTACCCGCTGCCAGGTCCGGCCGTGATACCCGGACCGCTCGGTGCCCGGCACGGTACGCCAGTTACGGCCGCCGTCCGTGCTGCGTTCCAGGACGAAACGGTCGAGGTCGTCGATGTCCATGAAGGCGTCATAGCTGATGCGCAGCGGCCCGCGCGCGCCGGACGGCCCGGCCGGGTCGCGCGGCTTCCGGGCGGCATGCCGTGCGCGTGCCGCCAGGATCGGACCGGTCGTCAGAGTGCCGCCGTCCTGCCCTTCGCCGTCTCGGCCGCTGCGCCGCCCCTCGGAGCCGCGGCCGTCCGAGGGGCCGTCGGACCACGAGCGGCCGCCCCCCGGGGCCCGCACCGGGATCGACCGGGCGAGTGCCTGGCCGAGGGCGCGCCGGGCGGGATTGATCGAAGTAGTCTCGTCGATGGGGTGCACCCGGTTGGTCAGCAGGATCGCGAACGACCGCGACAGGGGGTCGATCACCAGCGAAGTGCCGGTGAATCCGGTGTGCCCCAGCGTCCGCGGCGAGGACAGCCCGCCCATGTACCACGCCTGGTCGAGTTCGAAGCCGAGGCCGTGGTCGTCCCCGGGGAAGCGGCTGGTGTAGTTCCGCTCCAGCATGGCCATGGCGCGCCGGCCCAGAATCCGCCGGCCCTGGTACGTACCGCCGTTGAGCAGGGCCTGGGCGAGCACCGCCAGGTCGTCAACGGTCGAGAAGACCCCCGCGTGCCCGGCCACGCCGCCCAGCGCCCAGGCGTTGTCGTCGTGCACCGCACCGCGCAGCATCCCGCGCGCGGGACTGACCTTGTACGAGGTGGCGGCGATCCGGGGCCGCCAGGCTGCGGGCGGGTTGTACGCGGTGTCGCGCATCCGCAGCGGCTCGGTGATGCCCTCCCTCACCAGACGGTCCAGCCGTTGCCCCGTCACCTGCTCCAGGACCAGCTGCATGCTCAGCAGGTTGAGGTCGGAGTACCGGTACGTGGCACCGGGCCTGGCGAACGGCCGGGCCTGGAGGATCGCTTCCCTCCGTGCCTGCTGCCCGCCGCTGTTCTCCCACAGCGGCGGCCTGGGGTCCGACGGCAGCCCCGAGGTGTGGACGAGCAGCTGCTTCACCGTGATGCCGCCCTTCCCGTGCGCGGCGAACCCGGGCAGATAGCGCGCCACGGGCACGTCCAGCCGGAGCCGCCCGGCCTCGATCTGCTGCACGGCCACCAGTGTGGTGAACAGCTTCGAGAGCGACGCCAGATCGTAGATGGTGTCGGTACGGGCCGGTACCCGCCGAGCTGGCGGCAGCTCCCGCTGTCCGGTGTAGCGCACGGCGTCGCCGCTCGCCTTCCGGGCGACGACGGCGCCGTCGTGCGCCAGCAGCGCGGTGGCGCCGGGGAACAGGTAATCGACACCGTGCTCCGGGTCGGTCCAGCCCGCGAGCCTGCGCAGGAAGGCGTCGATGGGCGCGGGGTCCAGTCCCGCCTCCGCGGGCGTCGCGCGCCGCAGCACGGTGCCGGCGGGCGCGAAACCCCGCGCGGGCTGGTCGAATCCCCGGGCGGCGCCCGGCCCCGCCACGGGCTCCGTGCCCCGGCCGCCGCTCGCGGCCGACGGGGGTACGGGCGCGAGCAGGCCGGCCAGCACGACGAGCGCGCTCACCGGCAGGATGACGTACGCAGCAACCCGCATGCAGCCCCCATCGACCTCGCAGCTGTCGGAGACGGTCCCGCGACGACGAACTTACGCGCGCCGCCCGGCACCGCCCGGCACCAACGGGGCTCCCGGGTGTGCCTCGCGCCCCCAGCACCGCCTCCTCAGCGGGACCGGAGGCTCAGTCCGTCTCCTCCCAGGCACTCACCGAGAACGTCACTGTCCTCTCCTTCGGCGAGATTGCTCGCACGCGCAGCAGCTCCACACGTTCTTTCTGGTCGTAGGGGTGCGTGTTGCAGAACTTCTGCCCGGCCCTGAGCTCGGAGAACGGGATGGGGTCCTTGAGCTGGGGAGCGTCGGGGCTGTTCATGGCGGCGTTGCAGCCTGCCCCGTCCTGCTGGTCGGTGGCGCGGAAAGCCAGATGACCGGCGTCGGTCGAGAAGAGCACTTCCGGTTCCTCGCTGCTCCTTCCGCACGGCTCAACCGTCAGGTCGGGTTCCGATTCCACGGCGAATCCCCCTTTCAGAATCTCGGGAGAGCTGCCGTCGAGAGCGGCGGAATTCGGGTGGCAGCGGCTACCGAAAGGTTTGTCCTCCGTGCCGCCGCCCAGCGTGAGTGGTGCGTTCTCGTACTGAATTTTCACAGCCGGGCTCGACGAGTTGGCGGACGGCTCGGTACTCGTTCTGGCCGGGGGCTCAGGGTCGGGCTTGTTGTCCTCGCCGCCTGAACAGGCCCCGAGTGCGAGCACTGCCAAGATCGTCGCTACAGCCCCTGTCGTGATCCGCATGGACCTGAGGCTTCCACCAGCCGCGACGCCCGACAATCGCACAGAGCGCCAGCCTTTCCGGCTCCGGAGCTGAACTCTTCCGAGGTGCACGACGGCCGTGTCCGGCCGCGTCCGACCGTGTCCGGCCGGGTTCTGCCGGGAGTGGCAAATATGCTGCTCGGCGTGGTTTTCACCGAGTGCGGGGCAGATGACGCGTCTGTCTGCCGACTCGGTTCGAACTCGACCGGCGACGTCAGGGCGAAGAAGCAGCTATGAGCAGACGGCAGTTGACGAGCGAACTCGTCCGGGAATGGGCCGAGTCGATCCTCCGGCAGGTGGCCGCGCCCCCGGACGCCACTGTCACGGTGACCGCTCGTCCCGGCGGCGGGGACGTCGGCCCCCAGGAGCCCGGAGCCCTGGGGGCCGAGTCCGCCGTCGAATCCTCGCTCGAACAGGTCTGGGACGAGGAGGGCGGCGCGCTCCCGTGGGACGACGCCGAAGACGTGGCCGCCGCAGCCGGAGCCCCGGACATCGAGGCCACGCTCACCTTCGCCGACGGGTCGGCGGTCTCGGTCGAACTGGCAGCGGGTACCAGCGAGACGGACGCCGTGGTGCTGCTGGCCGACCGTTTCCAGGACGCGGTTCTGGAGGAGACCGGCGGTGTGTCCGGGCCCCCGTGCCCCGGGCACGGCCACCCCGCCGTCGCCGCCGACGTGAACGGCGTACCGAGCTGGACGTGCCCCCACGGCATGGGCCACACGACCCGGCCGATCCTCCAGAACGCGGAATAGGGCGCAGACTGGCAACCGACAGGAGGCACCCCCTCACCGGATGGCGCCCGCCCAAGGGACTCAGCGCTTGAGCGTGAAGGTGAAGTCGCCGGAGAGCTTCCCTCTCAGGCGCACCGCCGATACGAGATTCCCCTCCGCGATGAGTCTCTCGACCTCGGCCCGCGAAAGGCCGAAGCCTTCAGCGATCAGCCGCACCGGTCGCACAGGAATCCGCGCCGCGAAGCGGACCACGACGTCGATCGCCTCACCCTCATGGTCACCCACCAAGCCGTCGGTGACGAGGCGCCAGGCATTGTCCCAGTCGAGGGCTATGCGATTACGGCGCCGCACCACCGGGTCCTGGAGCAGCTCGGCCGCCAGTCCTGGGTCGTTGTGGTGCAGCCGGTCCAGCAGCTGCGGTCGTATGGAGCGCACATTCATCCGCTCCAGCACGGAGAGCTTGGTGGTCTCCCCGCACACCGTGCACAGCGCGAGGAGCCAGGCGTCGAGGAGCTTGTGATGGGCGTTGATACGGAATTTGCCGTGTGCCCGGAAGCGCTCGGACGCGCAGGCGTGGCAGCGACGGATAATGACAGGCAGACAGGTGGGCACGACAGCCCAGGTTCTGAGCACAGAAGTACACCGGTTCCAGTGAGAAGTCCGCAGCAAAAAGCAGCGCGGCGCATAGGCGCGACGCGCGACAGATCAGCGCTCGGGAGATCTCACAGGGTGTACAACGGCACGTCCTCGGCCAGGCGACAGGGGCGGGAGCACGGTAGCGGCACACCGAGGCGCGGCTCCACTGGTTTTGCGGGACCGCCTGGCCGAGCTGGGCACGGTCCGGTCAGCTAGGGAGTGTCCGAGTCCGACGCCTCCGGGTCCTGCGGCGGGGCCGTGG
>NZ_JADKMA010000086.1 GCF_017676365.1 Streptomyces oryzae | reverse complement strand
ACAACGCGGGCGGCGCCCCCTACCGCCCGCTGGCCGAGGGCGCCGACCGGCAGCACGCCCGCGTCGTCGAACTCAACCTGCTCGCCCCGATCTACCTCTCCCGCGCGGCGCACGCGCTCATGCGCGAGCAGCACGACGGCGGCGCCATCGTGATGGTCGGCAGCGTCAGCGGAGGCCGCCCTTCGCCGGGGACGGCGGCGTACGGTGCGGCCAAAGCGGGGTTGGAGAGCCTGGCCCGGTCGATGGCCATGGAGTGGGCGGCGGACGGGGTGCGGGTCAACACCGTCGTGCTGGGCATGGCCCGCACCGAGCTGACCGGGCTGCACTACGGCGACGAGGCGGGCGTCGCCGCCGTCAGCGCCACCGTGCCGATGGGGCGGCTGGCGGAACCCGAAGAGGTTGGCGACGCCTGTGTGTTCCTGGCTTCCGATGCCGCGCGCTACATCTCCGGCGCCTCCCTCGCCGTGCACGGCGGCGGCGAGCGGCCCGCCTTCCTGGACGCCGCGAACGTCAACAAACCCTGAGCCTTCGGAGGTCGTCGTGCCCCAGCGAGCCCAGCAGCGAGCCGCCACCACCCCGGACCGCACCGCCGCGGGCCGCGTCGTCGTCGTCACCGGCGCCGGCCGCGGGCTGGGCCGCGCGCACGCCCTCGCCTTCGCACGCGCGGGTGCCCGGGTCGTCGTCAACGATCTGGGCGTCGCCCTCGACGGCGCGGGCGGCACGGGCCGCGCGGCAGCTGCGAACGGGAGCCCCGCCGGGCAAGTGGCCGCCGAGATCCGCGCGATGGGCGGCGAGGCGGCCGTCAGCACCGACGACGTGGCCGACGGCGAGGGAGCCGCCAGGCTCGTCCGTACGGCACTGGAGCGCTTCGGCCGGCTGGACACGCTGGTCAACAACGCGGGGTTCCTGCGGGACCGGATGCTGGTGAATCTCGGCGAGGACGACTGGGACGCGGTCGTACGGGTGCACCTGAAGGGGCACTTCCTGCCGATGAAGCACGCGGCAGCGCACTGGCGCGCCGAGTCGAAGGCCGGCCGGCCCACGCGGGCCCGCATCGTCAACACCACCTCGGGTGCCGGGCTGCTGGGTGCTGTGGGGCAGGGCAACTACGCGGCGGCGAAGGCCGGGATCGCGGCGCTCACCCTCGTCGCAGCCGCCGAGTTCGGCCGGTACGGCGTCCAGGTCAACGCCGTGGCCCCGGCGGCCCGCACCCGGATGACCGAGCGGACGTTCGCGGCGGACATGGCGGCGCCCGCGGACGGGGGCTTCGACGCGATGGCCCCGGACAACGTCTCCCCGCTGGTCGTCTACCTCGGCTCCGACGCGTCCGACGGCGTCACCGGCCGCGTCTTCGAGGCGGAGGGCGGCCGGATCACGGTCATGGACGGCTGGCGCCGTGCCGCTCGCGCTGACAAGGGCGCCCAATGGGAGCCCGGCGAACTGGATGCGCCGCTCCGCGAGTTGCTGCGCAGGTCGCCCGATCCGGAGTGCGTTTACGGCGCGGAGTGAGCTCCGGGGAGGGCCCGCGCCCCTTCGGGGCACGGTGCACGGCTTATCCGACAGGCGCTCCCACCCTGCTCGCCCGGCCGCCGGCCAGCAGGTCCGCATGGCTGAGGGCGAAGTCGCCGTTGGGCAGCAGCCCGGAGAAGTGTTCGCCGCGCACCTGAGAGGGCAGAAAGCCGCGCAGGCGATGCCGCATCGCGGGGTCGTGGTCCACCGGCTCACCCCAGCCGGGAGGCGCCGCGTCGCTGCCGTACAGCACCCAGTGGTCGACCGGAACCTGCCCCACCATGCCGGGTGGCCGCCCGGTGTGCGCGTCCAGCGCGGGCGCCGTCAGCACGTCCGCATCGTGCGGCACGTACCACATCAGCAGCGGCTTGGCCTGCGCGGCCTCGGCGTTGTCGAAGCAGCACACGGCCATCGCGTACCCGGGATAGCGCTCGGCGTAGAACCGCATCAGCTCCGGGTTGAGCGCCGGCCGTTTGTGCGCGGGCACCTGGTGCAGCGCGGCGGGCAGTGCGGTGGGGTCGGAGGCGAGCAGCACGGTGTAGATGTCGTGCTCGAAGACCTGCACCCCGTACGCGGGCTGGTCCCAGCCCATCCAGGCCATGCCGCCCGCCGCCACGGACCTGGGCCGTACGGCATCCACCATCCGCTCCAGCACGTCGGAACTGCGCCCCACGTCCAGGAAGTTGTTCTGCGTCATACCGCGCGCGGGCAGGTGCAGCAGCATGGCGTTCGGGCCGTCGGCGCGGTTGACGGCGGTGTTCTGGTAGCCGAGGACGTGCACCAGCGCGTGCTCGGGATGGTGCAGCCGTCCCATGTACAGCGTGGTGCCGGAGAACTCGGCCGGACCCATGGAGACACACATGGGCTCACGATTTCAGACCCCGGGACGATCCCGCCCAGGGGTCCCGGGTCAGAGCCTCTCGATGATCGTCACGTTCGCCTGGCCGCCGCCCTCGCACATGGTCTGGAGCCCGTACCGGCCGCCGGTGCGCTCCAGTTCGTGCAGGAGGGTCGTCAGCAGTCTGGTGCCGGTGGCGCCGAGGGGGTGGCCCAGGGCGATGGCGCCGCCGTTGACGTTGACCTTGTCCGGGTCGCAGCCGGTCTCCCGCAGCCAGGCCAGTACGACGGAGGCGAACGCCTCATTGATCTCGACCAGATCGATGTCCTCCAGCGTCATCCCGGCCCGCTTCAGCGCGTGTGCGGTCGCCGGGATCGGGGCCGTCAGCATCCGGATCGGGTCCTCGCCGCGCACGGAGAGATGGTGCACGCGGGCGCGCGGGGTGAGGCCGTGGGTGCGTACCGCCTCTTCCGAGGCGAGCAGCACGGCCGAGGAGGCGTCCGAGATCTGCGAGGAGACGGCCGCCGTCAGCCGCCCGCCCGGCACCAGCGGATCGAGGGCCGCCATCTTCTCCAGGCTGGTGCCGCGCCGTGGCCCCTCGTCCACCGCGTGGTCGCCGAAGGGGGCGATCTCCCGCTCGAAGCGGCCCTCGTCGATGGCGCGCAGCGCCCGCTGGTGCGAGCGCAGCGCCCAGCTCTCCATCTCGGTGCGGCTGATGCCCCACTGCTCGGCGATCAGCTCCGCGCCGTGGAACTGGCTGACGGGTGCGTCGCCGTAGCGGGCCCGCCAGCCCGCCGAGCCCTGGAAGGGGCCTTGCACCAGGCCGAGCGGTTCGCCCGCCTGCCGGGAGGCGTAGCCGATGGGGACCTGCGACATGTTCTGCACCCCGCCCGCGACCACCAGGTCGGCGGTGCCGGACATGACGGCCTGCGCCGCGAAGTGCACGGCCTGTTGCGAGGAGCCGCACTGCCGGTCGACGGTCACGCCGGGGACCGACTCGGGCAGCCCCGCGGCCAGCCACGCCGTGCGCGCGATGTCGCCCGCCTGCGGTCCGACGGTGTCCAGGCAGCCGAAGACGACGTCCTCCACCGCCTCCGGGTCCACCCCGGCGCGCTCCACCAGCGCGCGCAGCGCGTGCGCGCCCAGGTCCGCGGGGTGCACGCCGGCCAGCGCGCCGCCGCGCTTGCCGATGGGCGACCTGACCGCCTCGACCATGTAAGCCTCACCGCGGGACATCCGGTCACGCTCCTTGGATCATCGGGCCACCGGGTGGGTGGCGATTCCGTCGAGCACCATCGAGGTGTACTGCTCGGCGATCTCCGCCGCGCTCTTGCGCCCCCAGGGCCGGAACCAGACGGCCGCCACCCACACCGTGTCGCGTACGAACCGGTAGGCGACGGGGACGTCCAGCCGGCTGCGGAAACTGCCGTCGGCCACTCCGCGTTCCAGGGTCCGCGTCCACAGCTGCTGGAAGCGCTCCTGGGAGTCGGACAGATAGCGGAACCGCTCCTGGGAGGCCAGCCTGCGGGCCTCCTTCTGGTAGATGACGACTGCCGGACGGTGCCGCTCCATCTGCCGGAACGACTCGGTGACCAGCCCCTCGAACGTCTCGCGCGGGCCCAGCTCCGCCTCCTCGATCCGCTGGTAGCCCGTCCACAGGTCGGTCAGGAAGGCGCTGAGGATCTCGTCGGCCATCGACTCCTTGGAGTCGAAGTGGTAGTAGAGGCTGCCCGCCAGCATCCCGGCACGGTCCGCGATGGTGCGGACGGTGGTCGCGTTGTAGCCCAGCTCCGCGAACACCTCGGCCGCGGTCGCCAGCAACTCGGCCCGGCGCCCGGCAGCGGGGGCGGCCTTGGCACCCTGCGCTGCCTTTGCGCCGGGGGCAGGCTTTCCGCCGGGGGCGGTCTTCTTCGGCGTCACCATGGGTCCATTGTCCGTCGGGCGCGCGGCAGGCCCTGTCATGGATGCTGGCTGCTGACGGCGACCGTCTCGCCGGTCATGTACGAGGAGTAGTCGCTGGCCAGAAAGACGATCACGTTGGCGACCTCCCACGGCTCCGCGTACCGTCCGAACGCCTCCCGCGCTGTCAGCTCCTCCAGCAGCTGCGGGGTGGTGACCTTGACCAGGTTCGGGTGCATCGCCAGGGAGGGCGAGACGGCGTTGACCCGTACGCCGAACCGAGCCGCCTCCAGCGCCGCGCAGCGGGTCAGCGCCATCACGCCCGCCTTTGCCGCCGCGTAGTGCGCCTGGCCGCGCTGGGCCCGCCAGCCGGCCACCGAGGCATTGTTGACGATCACGCCGCCGTCGCCCGGTTGGTCGCGCATGGCACGCAGCCCGGCGCGGGTGCAGCGGAAGGTGCCGTTCAGGGTGGTGTCCAGCACCCGGGACCACTGCTCGTCGGTCATCTCCACCAGCTCGGCCGTGCCGCCCAGGCCCGCGTTGTTGACCAGTACGTCGATGCGGCCGTGGCGGGCCGTGCAGGCGGCCAGCAGCGCACCCACCTCGCCCTCGTCGGTGACGTCGCAGCGCACGGCCCGTACCCGGCGGGGGCCGAACTCCTCGGCAAGCTTCCGCTCCGTCTCGGCAAGGCGGCGCTCGTGCACGTCACCGATGACGACGCCTGCCGCGCCCTCCTCCAGTACGCGGCGGGCCGTCGCCCCGCCGATCCCGCTTCCGGCCGCTGCCGTGACGACGACGGAGCGGTCGGCGAGCAGACCGTGCGGTGCGGGGCAGGGGGGTGCGGCGCTGCTCATGGGGCGGCCCCTCGCGGCTCGGTGGCTCTCGCGGCTCAGTGGCGCTGTGCGGCTCTCGACGTGGTGGCGGAGCCACGTTAATCTACCAAACACTTGTTAGGGAAGCATTGTGCAGCCTCGTGCGAGGAGAGTGCCCGCATGCCCGACGACCGCCCGGCGACCCCGGAGGTGGTGACGTACGAGCACCTGGGCAGCGTCGCCCGCGTCACCCTCAACCGCCCCGAGTACCGCAACGCCCAGAACTCCGCCATGACCTACGCCCTCGACGCGGCGTTCCAGCGGGCCGCCGACGACGACACGGTCCGCGCCGTCGTGCTCGCCGGCGCGGGCAAGCACTTCAGCGCCGGGCACGACATCGGCACGCCGGGGCGCGACGCGCATCTCTCCTTCCCGCGCAGGGCCGGGCTGTGGTGGGACCACGCCGGCAAGGAGGGCGGCGAGGCCCGCTACGCACGGGAGTCCGAGGTCTATCTGGGGATGTGCCGCCGCTGGAGGGAGCTGCCCAAGCCCGTCGTCTGCGCCGTACAGGGGGCCTGTGTGGCGGGCGGGCTGATGCTGGCCTGGGTGTGCGACCTGATCGTGGCCGGCGAGGACGCCTTCTTCGCCGACCCGGTGGTACGGATGGGCATCCCCGGCGTCGAGTACTTCGCCCACCCCTGGGTGATGGGGCCCCGCGTCGCCAAGGAGTTCCTGTACACGGGGGAGAGGATGCCGGCCCGGCGCGCGTACGAGATCGGCATGGTCAACCGCGTCGTCCCCCGCGCCGAACTCGCCGCCGAGGCCGAGGCGCTGGCGCTCCGTATCGCCGAGATGCCCCGCTTCGGCCTGGCACTGACCAAGCGTGCGGTCAACCAGGCCGAGGACCTGATGGGCCTGCACAGCGGCCTGGACTCGGTGTTCGGCCTGCACCACCTGGCACACGCCCACAACGCCGAGACGGGCGCCGACGCGCTCGGCGGGATGGACGCCCGGAAGATGCGGGCGGCGGGCGGCCAGGCCCCCTCCGAAGAGGGCCGTAAGGGCGCGGACATGGGCGAGGACAGGGACACGGACAGGGCCTGAGCATGGACCTGGAATTCAGCGCCGCCGAGGAGGACTTCCGCGCCGCGGCCCGCGCCTGGCTGGCGGCGCACGTGCCCGCCGAGCCGCTGCCGTCGCTGGAGACGGCCGAGGGCTTCGCCGCACACCGCGCCTGGGAGCGCGAACTGTACGACGGCGGCTGGTCGGTCGTCTCCTGGCCGCGCGAGTACGGCGGTCGTGGGGCGAGCCTCACCGAGTGGCTGATCTTCGAGGAGGAGTACTACGCGGCCGGTGCGCCCGGCCGCGTCAGCCAGAACGGCATCAACCTCCTCGCCCCCACCCTCTTCGCCCACGGCACCGCGGAGCAGCTGGCGCGCATCCTGCCGCCGATGGCCGCAGGGGAGACCGTCTGGGCGCAGGCGTGGTCCGAACCGGAAGCCGGCTCCGACCTCGCCGCGCTGCGCTCCCGCGCCCGGCGTACCACGCGGGACGGCGGCGGCTGGCTGCTGTACGGGCACAAAACCTGGTCGTCCCGCGCCGCGTTCGCCGACCGCGCCTTCGGCCTGTTCCGTACCGACCCCGAAGCGGAACGGCACCGGGGGCTGAGCTATCTGATGTTCCCGCTGGATGCGCCTGGCGTCACCGTACGGCCCATCGGCCGGCTGGACGGCAAGCCGGCGTTCGCGGAGATCTTTCTGGACGGCGTCTTCGTGCCGGACGCGGACGTCATCGGCGAGCCCGGGCAGGGCTGGCGCGCCGCCATGTCCACCGCGGGCAACGAGCGGGGCCTCACCCTGCGTTCGCCGGGCCGCTTCACCGCGGCGGCCGAACGGCTGCGCCAGCTGTGGCGGGAGAGGGCCGCGCCCGGCGACACAGCGCTCGCCGAGCGGGTCGCCGACGCCTGGGCCCGGGCCCGCGCCTATCAACTCGCGGGGTACGCGGCGGCGTCAGCGGCAGCAGAGGGCTGCGGCTTTCCGGGGGAAGAGGCTGCTGCCCCGCCCTCGATGAACAAGATCTTCTGGTCCGAACTCGACATCGACCTCCACGAGACCGCGCTCGACCTGCTCGGCCCCGGCACGGCCGAGATCGCCGAAGGCAGGGTGTGGGACGGCTGGCTGGACGGCTGGATCTTCGCGCTTGCCGGGCCCGTCTACGCCGGGACCAACGAGATTCAGCGGGACATCGTCGCCGAGCGCGTACTCGGCCTGCCGAGGGGACGCTGAGCCGCCATGCGCTTTCTGCCGGACCAGGACCACCGCAGCTATACGGCGACCGTCCGCCGCCTGCTCGCCGACGCCGGCGCACTCGAGGCCGCCCGCGCCTGGGCCGCGGGCGACCACGCCCCCGGTCGCGCCCTGTGGCGCTCCCTGGCGGCCACCGGGCTGCCCGCGCTCGCCGTACCCGAGGAGCGCGGCGGCCTGGGCCGGCATCCGCCCGAACTCGCCTCCGCCTTCGTGGAGATCGGCCGCGCCGGGGCACCTGGCCCGCTGGCCGAAACCGTCGCCGTGGCGGCGGGCCTGGACGCCGGCTCCCCCTGGCTCGCGGACCTCCTGACGGGCGAGCACCTGGCAACCGTCACCGACCCGGGCGCCGGGTACGCGGTGGATGCCCACCTCGCGGAGGTGACGTTCGTCCTCGTCGGTGAGGGCGTGACCACCGCCGGGCCACCGGGGGAGCCGTCGCGTTCCGTGGACCCCAGCCGTCACCTGGTGCGCTGCGTGCCCGGCGAGCCCGTCCCCGCCGATGCCCGGCGGATCCGGGCGCTGGCCACCCTGCTGACCGCCGCACAACTGCTCGGCGCGGGGCAGGCCCTGCTGGAGGGCAGCGTGGCGTATGCGGGCCAGCGGCGGCAGTTCGGGCGGCCGGTGGGCTCGTTCCAGGCGGTCAAGCACCAGCTGGCGAGCGTTGCCGTCGCACTGGAATTCGCCCGCCCCCTGCTGTACGGCGCGGCGCTGGCCGTACGGGGCGACGCCGCGGCCGACCCCCGCGACCTGCCCGCCGCGAAGGCGGCCTGCTCGCGCGCCGCGTACCAGTCGGCCCGTACCGCGCTCCAGGTGCATGGCGCCCTCGGCTACACGGACGAGTACGACCTGACCCTGCTGCTGCGCAAGGTCCGCGCCCTGTACCCGGCCTGGGGCACCCGGGCCGCCTGCCATGCGGCCGTGCTGAGCGGTGAGTTGCTGCCGGGCTGACGGGGCCATGCTGGGCCTCGCTGGGACCTCGCTGGACGTTCAACGGCGAGCGACAGCCGCGGCGAGGCTCACCCCGGCAGCGTGCCGTCGAGCGGGTCGGCGGCAGGTGCCGGGCAGCGACGGCAGACGCGCACCGAGGTGCTCAGCACGGCGTGCGAGGCGGCGGACAGCGCGCCCGCCAGCACGAGCAGCGGCCACTGCGCGGTCAGGAACGCGGTGCAGGCCAGCGCCAGAGTGGCCACCGCCATACCGAGGCTCGCTCCCGTCCCCGTCCAGGCGACGACGCGGGGCAGTGCACGAGGGCTGGGAAACCGGCGCGCCAGCGCCCCACCGGTGGCGGCGAGCGTGACGGCGGCCAGCACCGTGCTGACGGCGGCGAGCAGCGCCAGGGGAGCGGCCGCCGGGCCGACGGCGGTCCGCGTGAGCGCCCAGCACACCAGCAGGAAGGGAACACAGCGCGCCGCCGCGCGTGCGGTGTGCCGGGTCTGCGCGACAGTCAGTTCACGCTGGCACTCCGGCACCAACTCGGCCACCGTCCCGAAGTCGCGCACCGCCCGGCGCGCCGCTTCGGCGCGCGGCACGCCCTCGCCGACGTACGCGTCGGTGGCGTCCAGCAGGCCGTCATGAATCTCCGCCACCATGCGGGACTTGACCCGGGCAGGGCCCACCAGGGCGGCACGCAGCTCCGCCGTGTAGGCCACCACGGGATCTGACTGCTGTCGCCCCTGCCCCCGCGCGTCGCCCACATCCAGTGGGGCCCGGTCGCTCATCCCGCTCATGTCGCGGGCCGGGTACGGACCGGAGCGGATCCGGCGGATGTGCGGGTTCCGGTTCTGCTGGGTGCGTCGAGGACGGCGCCGATGACCGCGGTGAACTCCTGCCACGCGGTCCGTTCGTCCGCGAGGGTGCGGCGGCCGGCGTCCGTCAGCGTGTAGCACCGTCGGCGCCGTTCGCCGACCGACTGCCAGTCGCTCTCCAGCAGACCCAGCCGCTCCAGCCTGTTGAGCGCCGGATAGACGGTTCCCGTCCGCAGCTCCAGCGCGCCGCCGCTGCGCTCCTGCACCGCGGTGATGATCGCGTACCCGTGCAGCGGCCCCGGTTCGAGCACGGCCAGCAGTAGTCCGTCGAGGTGCCCTCGCACCGCCTCCGTCTTCATGGGTGAAGTGTAGGCAGGGAACGTATTGCCGTGCTACCTATTGGCAGCCAACGCATATGCGTTGGCTGCCAACCTGTCCGTGCGCTCGAATCGGGGTCCCCGGTGACCAAGCTGCTGCTCTCCATCCACGTACTCGCGGCGATCCTGGCCGTGGGGCCGATCTCCGTCGCCGCGTCGATATTTCCGCGCGCCGCACGGGAGTTGCTGACCGCGGGGGAAGCTGCCCGGAAGGGGCGCGGCGCCGGGGCCGCCGCGCTGCTGCACCGCATCTGCAAGGGGTACGCGCTCTTCGGTGTCGCCGTACCGGTCTTCGGCATGGCCACCGGTGCCCAGCTCGGCGTCCTCACGGACGCCTGGCTGGTCGCGTCCCTGATCCTGACGACCCTCGCCGCGATCCTCCTCGGCGCCGTCGTCCTGCCCCGTCAGGCGCGGCTGCTGGGTGCCGCCGGCATCGGTCTCGACGAGGGCGAAGCCGCGCCCGAGATATCCGACCCGCGCGCCGCCGCGGCCCGGCTGGCCATGGTGACCGGAGTCTTCAACCTGCTGTGGGCGGTGGTGGTCGTCCTGATGATCGTCCGCCCAGGCTTCACGACGGGAGTCTGAGCGGACGGCGGTCCTGCTGTTGTCCTGCCCCGCCGATGCGGGACGGCAGGTGCTCAGGGGCGGGTTCAGCGCTCCTGTACGTAGGTGGTCATGCTCACCCCCGAGGCGAAGTTCCGCGTGGAGACCGGTGTGAACGCCGTCGGCGTGAACGTCCCGTCGAAGAGCGGGATTCCGGCGCAGGCCACGCGCGGGCTGCGTTTGACGACGAGCTCGTCGATCTCCGGGAGCAGCTCCGCCGCCAGCTTTCCGCCGCCGGCGAGCCAGATGTCCTTCCCTCCCGGGTCCGAGTCCGAGTCCGATCCCGAGTCCGATCCCGAGTCCGAGTCCTGCTGCTTGAGCTCCCGTACGACCTCGACCGGATCCCGGTCCCGCACGATCTCCACTGCCGGATCCTGGTCGCTCGGCAGCGAGGTGGAGAAGACGAGCTGCCGCAGGTGGGCGTACGGACTGGTGATGCCCTCGCGGAGAGCCGGCTCATACGTGCCCCGGCCCATCAGCACCGTGTCGAAGCGCTGGTGGGGGCGATCGGGCAGGCCCAGCGCCGCCTGTATGTGAGTGGGGACGGTCTCGGGCAGCTCTTCGAAGATCGCGGCGCTGATGTCGTCCGGCACGGGAAAGAAGTCGAACTCGCCCTGCGGGCCCGCGATGAAACCGTCGATGGTGGCCGCCACGTAGTAGACGAGCTTGCGCATGGAATGCTCCTCACTGAAAGTGCTTCGTTTGTACTACTCTGCTTGCAGTGGTTAGAACGTAGTACTTCACTTGCAGTGGCGCAAGAGGGTTCGGGAAACCCGGGAGACCGTCGAAGAGACCCGAGGAAGGCAGGAAGGCCGACATGCGGCAGAACACGGAGCGGCGGACCGCGCTGCTCGACGCGGCCATCGAGGTGCTGGCACGCGAGGGGTCGCGCGGGCTGACGCTGCGCGCCGTCGACAAGGAGGCGGGCGTCCCGACGGGCACCTCCTCCAACTACTTCGCCCACCGCGGCGACATGCTCACCCAGGTCATGCGGCGCACCCGCGAGCGGCTCACCCCCGATCCGGCCGCGCTGACCGCACGCATGGAAGCGCCCCGCACCTTCGCACTCGAAGTCGAGCTGATGCGCGACCTGGTGGGCCGTATGCGCGCCGACCGCAGCAGCTATTTGGCCATGCTGGAACTGCGGCTGGAGGCGACCCGGCGCCCGGAGCTGTACGAGGAGCTGTCCGGGTTCTTGCGCGACGAGTTCCACGGCCTGATCGCCTACCACCGCGACGCCGGAATGCCGGGCGACGACCTGGGCGTCGTCCTGCTCTACCTCGCCATGGCCGGCCTGCTGATCGACGACATGACAGTCCCGGACATCCTCAGCGAGCCCTATGACGCCGACCGTCTGATCCAGGCGATGGTGCCTCGCGTCTTCGGCGCGGATTCCGCACAGGGCAACGGCTCTGCTGCGGGCGCTGATTGAGGGCATGGTAGGCAGGGTCCGGACACGCGAAGGAGCGGGTGGGAGGTGTGTCCTCCCACCCGCTCGTGTTCGTATGCGGGGTGCTGGGTTTGTGGGGTTGTCGGCCTTTAGTAGGCGGAGTCGACGTTGTCCATGGTGCCGTAGCGGTCGGCTGCGTAGTTGCAGGCGGCGACGATGTTGGCGACGGGGTCGGTGAGCTTATCGGGGGTGCCCTTGACGTGGTACTGGTCGAAGGTGGGCTGGATCACCTGGAGCAGGCCCTTGGAGGGGATGCCCTTCTGGGCGTTGATGTCCCAGTTGTTGACCGCGTTGGGGTCGCCGCCGGACTCGCGGATGATGTTGCGTTTGATGCCGTCGTAGGAGCCGGGGATGTCGTGCTTCTTCATGATGGCGCGGGCCTCACGGATCCAGCCGTCCAGATTGTCGGCGTACTTGCTGCCGCCCTTTTTCTCGTCGGCCTTCTTGGCGTGGGCGGCCATCTCGACCTTGGCGGCGGGCTTGGCGGCGGGCTTGGCGGGGTGCTCGGTGGCGTGGGCGGTGCCGGCCAGGGCGGTGGCGGCGATGCCGGCGGTGCCCAGGACGGTCAGGCCGGTGGTGGCCAGGCGGGTGGTGGGCTTGAGGGTACGCAGAGCGTTACGCATGCGAGCGGAGAGCCTTCCATGAGGGGGGACGTTCCGGCCGCGTACCGGGGGCGCAGGGGGGTTTGCGTCCCGGGTCTCGTCGCGACCTGGCACCCACCCTGGGAACCGGCTCCCCATCCCGGCAAATATGTGACGTACGATCCAGAATCGGGGCAAAGCAGACAGAACCCCCGCCTCGCGCCTCTCCGCCCAGGTCAGCGCAGCGCGCTGCTACGAAGCCCACTCGTAAGTGATCTGGCTCCTATGGGCACCCTCACACCCCACCCCGGGCGTGGCCCGGTGACCGCCCCGTACCGCACACGACTGGTCACGATTTCCTGAATTCAGGATTCGGTGTATCGTCCTGCCGTGCTGACTCTCGCCACCGACATCGAAGTGCTGGCCCGGTTCGGCCGTGCGCTGGCCGATCCGATCCGCTGCCGGCTCCTGCTCGCTCTGCGCGACGCCCCGGCCTACCCGTCCGAACTGGCCGACACGCTCGGCATCTCCCGTACCCGGCTGTCCAACCACCTGGCGTGTCTGCGCGACTGCGGGCTGGTCGTCACGACACCCGACGGGCGCCGGACCCGCTACGAACTGGCTGACGAAAGGCTCGGCCACGCGCTGGACGATCTGCGTACCGCCGTGGTCGCGGTGGAGAGCGACCGCGCGTGCGGGGAGGCCGACGAGAAGGGTTGCTGCTGACCATGTCGACGGAGATATCCCTTTCCCTCGCCCCCGGCCCGGCGCGGCGTGATGCGCTGGCGCGCCGGATACGGCTGCTGGTCGGCGCGACCCTCGCCTACAACGCCGTCGAGGCCGTCGTCGCCCTCACCGCCGGTGCCCTCGCCTCCTCTACCGCGTTGGTCGGATTCGGCCTGGACTCCGTGATCGAGGTGTCCTCAGCCGCGGCGGTCGCCTGGCAGTTCTCCGCGCGGGAGCACGCCGTCCGGGAGGCGCGGGAGAAGACCACGCTGCGGATCATCGCGGTGTCGTTCTTTGCGCTCGCCTGCTACGTGGCCGTGGAAGCCGTCCGCACGCTCGTTGGCGGTGGGGAAGCGGAGCGTTCGGTCCCCGGCATCGTGATCACGGCGCTGTCGCTGGCCGTGATGCCGTTCCTGTCCGCCGCACAGCGCAAGGCCGGGCGGGAGCTGGGCTCCGCGACGGCGGTGGCGGACTCCAAGCAGACGCTGCTGTGCACGTATCTGTCCGCCGTGCTGCTGGTCGGGCTTGTCCTCAACGCCACACTGGGCTGGGCCTGGGCGGACCCGATCGCGGCCCTGGCCATCGCCGGCGTCGCGGTGAAGGAAGGCCGGGACGCGTGGCGCGGCAAGGGGTGCTGCGCGGCGCCCGTCGCCCAGTCTTCCCGGACCGATGCCACGGCTGACGCCGGCGGCTGCGGCTCCGGCTGCGACTGCTGTGCTTAGGACTTCCCTGCGGGGCTTGCTCCGGTGAGGGGCCCTTCGGGGCGCGGGTCTCGGTTCGGCCTCGCGGGAGCGTTGCAGCGCTGCGAGGATGGCGGCGAGTAACCGGCCAAGACGGTGACGAACAGAACGGGAGGAGTCCATGGACGAGGCCGTGCTGGGGGCGCTGTACGAGCGGTGGCTGAAGGAACTGTGGATGGGTGACCTCTCTGTCGCCCAGGAAATCGTCGCCCCAGGGTTCGCCATCCATCACGGGGCGATCCAGCCGGGTGGGGAGAACGAGCTGAAGGGCCCGGACGGGATCGCGAGCCTGGTCTCCATGAGCCGGGAGTACTTCCGGGAACTCGTTTTCGAAGTCGAAGTCGGTCCTGTGGTGCAGGGGAATCTGATCTGTGCCCGCTGGGTCGGCCGCGGGAGCTACCAGGGCGACTTCCCCGGTGCAACGGCCGAGCCCGGCACGGAGGTCGTCTTCCGGGGCAACGACATCCTCCGGGGCGCTGACGGCAGGTTCGTCGAGTACTGGGTGTGCTCCGACGGCCCGTACCTGTCCCAGCAGCTCGGAGTCGGCTGACGGACCTCCCAGCCGAACCGTCGGGCTACTGCCACTCACTCCACATACAGCTCGACGGCCCGCCCGTCCGGGTCGTCCACCACATGCCGACCAGGTGGCAGCGGGGAGCTCAGCTCCCGGCCCAGGACGCCGAAGCCCAGCCGCACGCTGGATACGGGGCGCCGCTCGGTCGCCGGGTACAGCTCGAGCACAGTGCCGTCGGGCAGCGTGGCGGCATAGTGAAGAGGGCCTTCCCCATGCCGCTCTTCCGCGAAGAGGAGGCCGAGGTCGCCGTAGAAGCGGCGGCACTCATCCAGCCGCTCGGCGTAGAGAACCACCAGTGCCATCCGCGCGCCCGCTGGGCTGCTCGTCATGGAATCCGACTGTGCCAGCCCGCGCTCTCCCACAGACATACGCCCCGTGGTCGCGTCCTGCGCGACCACGGGGCGGGAAGGCGGGCCGAGCCAGACCTGGTGGAAGGGGTCGGGTGCCGTCAGCCGCTGATCTGCTTGGCTTCGCCGCCGCCGCTGATCTGGATCTTGCGGGGCTTGGCCTGCTCGGCGACGGGGACGCGGACGGTGAGGACGCCCGCGTCGTAGGAGGCGCTGACGTTCTCCGTGTCCAGGGTGTCGCCGAGGAAGATCTGGCGGCTGAAGTGACCGGTCGGGCGCTCGGCGGCGATCTCCTCGGCGTCCTGCGGCATCGTCGTGCGGCGTTCCGCGCGGATCGTGAGGACATTGCGCTCGACGTCCAGATCGATGGAGTCGGCGTCGACGCCCGGCAGGTCGAGCTGCATCACCACGTCGTCACCGGCGCGGTAGGCGTCCATCGGCATCCCTGCGGGCCTGGCCATGGTGCCGAAGAAGTGCTCGGTGAGCCGGTCCAGGTCTCGGAAGGGGTCGGTGCGCATGAGCATCATGGTCATCTCCTTCCCGCAAGCCATCCGGCCGGGGACCTCGCGCCCCCGGCGCTGTGATGCCCTACACACACTTGTATAACTCACGAACAGGAAAGTTGCCAAGCCTCGACTCAACCCGCATTTTCCCGCAGGTCAGAGCCCCGGACAGCGTTGCGGCAGCGGTCCGCCTGGACCCGCAGGGCCTCGGTGAGGCCGGGCGGCCCGTTCTGGACGGTGAAGTCCGTCTGCACGGAGGTGAGCATCCAGACGAGGTCGGGGACGGTGTCGGCACCGACGTGCAGCAGACAGCTGTGCGCGTCCACGGGTTCGACGACACCCATGCCGGGCCACACCCGGTCGGCGACGGCTTCGGCGGACTCGTGCAGGGTGACGGTCGCCTGGTACGGCCAGGTGTGGGCCGAGAGCTGGTGGGCGAGGTAGGCCGCGGGGTCGCCGTGCGGGATGGGGCGGCGCGTGAAGCGGGGACCGGTCGGGGTGCGGGGCCGGAGCCGGTCGACGCGGAAGGTGCGCCAGTCCGCGCGGTCCAGGTCCCAGGCGATCAGATACCAGTGACGGCCGAAGTTGACGATGCTGTGCGGCTCGGCGTCGCGCCGCGTCTCCCGGCCGTCGGCGCTGGTGTAGTCGAACCGCAGCCGTTCCCCGCGGCGGCAGGCTTCCGCGAGGGTGAGCAGGGTGCCGGGGTCGATCCGCGGCCCGGCGGCCCCCACGTGCACCATCGCCGTCTGTACGACGTTGACCCGGTGCCGCAGCCGGGAGGGCAGTACCTGTTCGAGTTTGGCGAGAGCGCGCAGGGCCGTCTCCTCGATGCCGGCCACCGAACTGCCGGCTGTGGTGCGCAGCCCCACCGCGACGGCGACCGCCTCGTCGTCGTCCAGCAGCAGCGGCGGCAGTGCTGCCCCGGCGGCCAGCCGGTACCCGGCGGCGCCCCGGACGGAGTGCACCGGGTAGCCGAGCCCGCGCAGCCGCTCGATGTCGCGGCGTACGGTGCGGCCGGTGACGCCGAGCCGGTCGGCGAGCTCGTCGCCGGAGTGGTCCCGGCCGGTCTGGAGCAAGGACAGCAGTCTCAGCAGCCGTGCGGAGGTGTTCGCCATGTCTGCAACTCTCGCCGCGATTTAGGACCGGAACTGTCCGAACCGGACCCTACTGTCCCTGCCATGAGCACCGAACAGGAGATCGTCTCCTTCCGTATCGACGTCCCGCAGGCCGACCTCGACGACCTGGCCGACCGGCTCGCCCGCACCCGCTGGCCCGAGGCACTGCCCGGCGTGGGCTGGAGCCGTGGCGTGCCACCGGCGTATCTGCGGGAGCTGGCCGGCTATTGGGCGACGGAGTACGACTGGCGGGCGCAGGAAGCGGCCATGAACGCCTGCCCCCAGTTCACCACCGTCATCGAGGGACAGCGGCTGCACTTCCTGCACGTACGGTCCCACCATCCGGAGGCCACCCCGCTGCTCCTGCTGCACGGCTGGCCGGGCACATTCGCCGACTTCCTCGACGTGGTCGGTCCGCTCACCGATCCGACGGCACACGGCGGCAGGCCGGCCGACGCCTTCCACCTGGTGATCCCCTCGCTACCGGGCTTCGGCTTCTCCACCCCGCTGGCCGGGCCCGGGATGGGACCGGCCAGGATGGCCGAGCTGCTGGTGCGGCTGATGGAACGGCTGGGCTACGCGCGCTATGGCGTGCAGGGATATGACACCGGGGCCTGGGTGGCTCCTGAGATCGGCAAGCAGGCACCGGAGCGGGTGGCCGGTATCCATCTGAACGCCCTGATCTCCCTGCCGATGGGGGCGGAGGGCGAGCTGGACGGTCTCTCCGAGGCGGACGAGCGGCGTTGGCAGCGGATGCAGAACTTCAACGACGGCTATCTGCAGTGCAACTCCAAGCGTCCGCAGACCGTCGCCTACGCGCTCACCGACTCCCCCGCCGGGCAACTCGCCTGGATCGTGGAGAAGTTCAAGGAGCTCACCGATCCGGCGGACGGCCTGCCCGAGGACAGCATCGACCGGGACCGCCTTCTGACCGCCGTCTCGCTGTACTGGCTGACGGCCACGGCGGGGCCGGCGGCGCAGGTCTACTACGAGGCGATCTCGGCCCAGGACTGGTCCGAGCCCGGCGAAGACGGCGCCGCCACGGACTGGAGCGGTGCGGACTGGAGCGGTGCGGACTGGGCGGCGGAGCGCGGCACCGTACCGACCGGCGTACTGCTGTCCGCCCACGATGTGACGGTCCGTCCATGGGCGGAGCGGGACCACAACATCGTGCGCTGGCGGGAGCTGGACGCGGGCGGCCACTTCCTGGCGATGGAATCCCCGGGCGCGCTGGTCGAAGACGTACGCGCCTTCTTCCGCGAGCTGGGCTGAGGCAGCGAGACACATCGGTGGGCCGGGCCGCGCGGGGCCGCACCGGCCCGGCGCACAGGGCCGCGCCCGCTCGGTGTGAGCGCACTCAGCGTGACCGCGCGCCCGCCCGGTCGGCGAGCTCCAGCAGCGCATCGGCCGGGTCGGTGCGGAAGGCGGCACGGGCGGCGGCGGTCTGGTGGTCCCGCGCGGGGCCGGGGAACGCCAGTTCGTGGACCGTGCGGGCCGGTTCGCCCTTGCCGACCGCGTACCGGGAGAGTCCTGCCTGCGCCATGGCCCGTACGCCGGCCGCCGCGTGCCCCGGCAACGGCCGGTGGCCGACGACCGGCAGGCCTGCCGCGAGTGCCTGGGCCGCGGTCTGGCCCGCCGCGTTGTCGAGCAGGACGTGGGCCTCCGCCATCAGGCCCGGCAGATCGGTCACCCAGCCGAGCGGCAGCAGCCCTGGGTGGCGGGCGGCGCGGTGCCGCAGCCGTTCGTCGTTCCCGCACAGCAGCACCGGCACACAGTTGTGGCCCGCCAGCTGACGCGCCGTCTCCAGCAGCCGGGTGCCGACTCCCCAGGCGCCGGTGGACATCAGTACGGCGGGCCGCTCGGGCGACACAGGAGTGGTGTGCTGCGCCGCTGCCGCCACGTGCCGGTCCAGCAGCGCCCGCCAGTGGCCGTCCACGTCGCGGGGCCGGAAGAACCGTGCGGGCACCACGGGGCCTGTGGTGTGCGCGGGGCCACCGGTGGTGGACCGTACCTCCTCGGCGGCCTCCTCGGTGACACACAGGTGGAGGTCGTTTCCGGGGTGCAGCCAGCCGCGGTGCACGGCGAAGTCGACCACGACGACCGCCGCGGGCACCTCCAGCGCGCCCCGCGCCCGCAGCCGCCCGGTCACCTGGGCGCTCAGGTGGAAGGTGGGCACGACGACATCGGGACGCCAGTCGGCGACGGCCCGCAGCAGCGGACGTTCGGCAAGCGCCGCGAGGGGGGCGCTGCTGGGGCGCGGGCCCGGTCCGCCGGCCGTCGCGAGGAAGCCCGCGTACACGGCGCCGTACAGCCGGGGCACATGGCGCACCACGGCGCGGTAGCCGGAGCGCAGCGCCTCGCCGGTGCCGGCCGGCAGCAGTGTGAGGACGTCGCGCACGGTCGCCTCGTGACCGCGGGCCCGCAACCGGTGTGCCAGCTCGTGTGCGACCGCGTCGTGCCCCGCGCCCATGCTGGCACTCAGCAGCAGGAAGCGGTGCGGCATGGGGCTCCAGGGGTCGTGGGTGGGCGGACCGGCGCAGCGCCCGTCGCCTGCGGGCCGTGCCGGGGCTGCGGTCCCGGGGCGGCGTCCCGGTCCTGCGCCCTCGGGCTCTGCGGGCGGCCGGCGCGCCCGTGGACCCCACGGCACATCCTCGGACCAGTGTGCTGTGTGCATCCGTCAGGCGCGGCGCAGCGACACTCAGTCGGTGCCGAAGCGCCGCCGCCGCGCCCGGCGCCGACCTGCGCCGCACCCCGGCTTCCGGGCCCGGCATGTGCCGCGGGAGGGGAGCCGAACAGGTGGTTCGGCTGGCCCGGGCCCAGGCTCAGGGCAGGTGCGCAGCGCGGTTGCCAGCATGCTGGAGCCGGGGCCCGTTGTGCCCCGGTACACCCGTCCCGGCCCCGTCGCGGCCCGTACTGCTCACCGGAGGCGTCCGTGTTCGACAGGCTCGGCAGATCCGACCGCCGTCCGACGCACCCTCTGCTCCGAGCCCCTTCCGTGCGCCGCCCGCACCGACGGCATCCGGGCGGCGGACTGTCCGGTCCCGCGCGGGCCCGGCCACCGGAGCCCGCGCCGGCCGAGTGGCGTGCGGGTGCGGGGCAGGACGGGCACCGGCCGGTGGCGCTGGTGACCGGCGCTTCGTCGGGCATCGGGGCGGCCGTCGCCGACCGGCTGGCGGCGGACGGTGCCTGGCGGCTGCTGCTCAACGGCCGGGACGAGAAGCGTCTGGAGCAGGTCGCGACCCGTACCGGCGGGGTGCCGCTCCCCGCCGACCTGGCCGATCCGCGGGCGCGGGCCCGGCTGGCCGAGGAGGCGCTGCTGCACAGCGGCCGGGTGGACGCGCTGGTGGCGGGGGCAGGCATCGGCTGGGCCGGGTCGTTCGCCGCGATGCCGCCCGAGGACATCGACGACGTGCTCGCGGTGAACCTCAACGCGACGCTGCACCTGGTGCGGCTGCTGGTACCCGGCATGGTGGACCAGCGCGCGGGGCGGGTGGTGCTGATCGGTTCCATGGCGGGCAGCGTGGGCGTACGGGGAGAGGCGGTGTACGCGGCGACGAAGGCGGGGCTCACCGCGTTCGCCGACAGCCTGCGCTACGAGCTGGCCCCGAGCCGGGTGCGGGTCTCGATGGTGCTGCCCGGTGTGGTCGACACCCCGTTCTTCCAGCGGCGCGGCGCGCCCTACCGCCGCGAGCGGCCGCGCCCCGTACCCGCTGTACAGGTGGCCGAGGCGGTGTGCCGGGCGCTGCGGACGGGGCGCCCCAACGCGTACGTACCCTCCTGGATGGCCATGCCGGCGTGGCTGCACGGGACAGCGCCTGGCGTATTCCGCAGTCTCGCCCAGCGCTTCGGGTAGGTCCACGCGTGCTGTGGACAACGGTTTCCGTCGTGCTGGCGGTGCTCGCGGCACTGGGGAACGCCGCCGCTTCGGTGCTTCAGCGGCGGGCCGCTGCGGTGGAGCGGCCCGGCCCCTCGGGGCGGCGGCTGTCGTGGCTGCCGGGGCTGCTGCGGCGTCCGGTGTGGCTGTGGGGCGCGGCGACGCTGGTGCTGTCCGCGGTGTGCCAGGCGGGCGCGCTGGCGACAGGGCCGCTGGCCGTGGTGCAGCCGGTGATGACGACGGAGCTGTTGTTCACTCTCGTGCTGGGCAGTGTGGTCTTCCGGCAGCGCCCCGGAGGGCGTGCCTGGGCGGCGTTCGTGGCGATGGTGGTGGGGCTGGCGGCTCTGCTGGGGCTGGTGCGGCCGTCGGGCGGGTCGGCCTCGGTGCCCGATGACCGGTGGATGGTGGCCGCTCCGCTGATGGCGGCTCTCGTGGTGGCGCTGGTCGTGGTGGCGTTCCGGCTGCCGTCGGCACCGCGCGCGAGCGTGCTGGGGTCGGCGACAGCCGTGCTGTTCGGGGCGACGGCCGCGCTGATGAAGGACGCCATCTCGCGGCTGGCGGACGACGGTCTGGTGGCGCTGCTGACGGCGTGGCAGACCTACGGGGTGGCCGTGGCCGGCGCTTCCGGGTTTCTGCTGCTGCAACTGACGCTGCACGCGGGCACGCTGGTGGCGTCGCAGCCCGCACTCACGCTGGGCGACGCCTTCTTGAGCGTGGTGCTGGGCGCGACACTGTTCGACGAGCGGCTGTCGCTGGGCTGGCGGGTGCTGCCCGAGCTGGTCGCCCTGGCGCTGATCAGCGTGGGAAGCGTGCACCTGGCCAGGTCCCCGGCGGTTGCGGGCACCTCCGAGAAGGAGATCTGGTGAACCGGCCGCGCGTACTGGCCGCCTTGGCCACCGCCGCACCGGCAGCCGTCGCCGCTGCGCACATCATCCCGGCCGCCAGCTGGCTGCCGGCCGTACGGTCCGTGCTCCGCCCGGCGCTGGACGGCCGCGGCCGCGCCGACCATATCGCCCTCACGTTCGACGACGGGCCGGACGCCCGGTCCACCCCGCACTTTCTGCGGGAGCTGGACAGGTTGGGCGTCCGGGCCACCTTCTTCCTCGAGGGAGCCGCGGTGCGGCGCCATCCCGCCCTGGTGCGCCGGATGGCGGCCGAGGGCCATGAGCTGGCCGTCCACTGCTGGGAGCACCAGCCGCCGTGGCTGCCCCGCCCCGTCGCCGACCGCGCGGATCTGGAGCGGGCGGTTGCTGCCGTACGGGAGACCGCCGGGATGACGCCCTACTGGTACCGGCCGCCGTACGGAGTGCTCACCGCCACCCGCTGGTGGGGAGCGCGGCGTGCGGGGCTGCGGCCGGTGCTGTGGACGGCCTGGGGCCGTGACTGGCGGGCGGACGCCGACCCGGACAGCGTCCTCGCAAAGGTGAGCGAGCGGCTGACGGGCGGAGCGACCGTTCTGCTGCACGACAGCGACCGCAACAGCGCCCCCTCTTCCTGGCGCGCGACACTGGCCACCCTCCCCCACCTGATCACCCTCTGCCGCTACGCGGGCTGGACGGTGGGCCCTCTGGCGGACCACGGGCTGGCCCCACCGCTGCGGGAACGCCCGGGCAGGGGCAGCCCCTAATCGGCAAGTTCGCCGGGCACGGCCTGGCTCTGGGGGATGTCCTGCACGAACACCAGGCCGTCGACCTCCGCCAAGTGAGCCGGGTCGAACGGCGCGTAGCCGAACCAGGGCGAGACCCGGAGCGCGGGCCGCACATCGCCGAGGGCGGCGACCAGCCGCGGGGCATCGACAACGCAGCGGTCTTCCGGAAGCGCGTACAGCAGCCCCTCGACCGTGTCCGGCGCCGGGGTACCCACATCCCGGTGCCGGATCGTGCCGAGGGCCGTGGCCACAAAGGCATAGTCCTCGCCCAAGCGAGCGCTCACAAGCGCACCGGCGCTCCACCACTCCACCGGCCCCTGCCACATCTGCATCGTGCTCTTCGCCCGCTGGAGATGGGAGTTGTGGGCATGGACGAGCGCCGGGCCCCGAGCGGCGAGGGCGAGGAGATTGTCGGCCATCATCGAATCCCGCAGCGCACACAGCCGCGACATACGGCTCGGTGAGGTGTCGGCCATCCAGTGGTGGTAGCGCAGCAGGCCGGTTGCCGTGCGCCCGTACAGACGCGCCCGGTCCCAGTCCTCCCGCGAGGTCTCCGCGAGCAGGTGTGGCGTCTGCGCGTCGAACAGCGCCACCAAATCGTCGGCGAGCAGCCGAAGTCGACCGGCTTCGGCCGACTGTCCTATCGACTGCGCCGGGTCCATCATCGCGGCGGGGTTGGTCCACCGGTCGTCGGCCCCGAGCAGACGGTCGAGCTTCTCCATGGTGCAGGGGAGCAACTCCGCGTCCACCTGGCCCGCGAGGTAGCCGTGGAGTGCGGTGAGGGCCTGCCGGGGGCTCTCGGCGTGGGTGATCTCCAGCGGGCCGTCGAAACCGGCGAAGCGGAGCTGCTCGGACGCGTCCCGTCCGTCGTTGTAGGCGCGCATCCAGCGCACCAGTTCGCGGTTGGCCGCGGAGGTGCCGAAGCCGTGACTGAGTCCCTGCTGCACGACCTCGTCGAGGGTGCCCGTACCCGAGGTGACGTAGTCGTCCACGATCAGCCCCATCAGGCAGTCACTCTCGACCGCGATCGTCCGGTAGCCCTCCTGCTCGACGAGTTGCCGGAACAGCTCGTTGCGCAGGTCGAGCAGAGTGTCCTCACCATGGGTGGGCTCGCCCAGGGCGAGCAGTCGGGGCCGGGCCGGGAGCAGGTTCATGACGGAGGCTGCTTCGAGGGCATGGGTGGTATCTGTGATGTCGGTCGCCATGCCCATCAACGGTATCGTTGAACCTTCGGTGGAAACTTTAACGCGACGTTGCAGGGCTCATGGGGCGAAACCTTCAAAGCGGCGAACGACTCAGGCCGGTTGACCTGGCGCGCGGGCACGGTCTGTCCACGCAGGCCGTCAGGAACTACGAGGAGGCCGGCATCCTTCCGGCCGCCGGTCGCACAGAACACGGCTACCGCACCTATACGCCGCTGCACGCGGCGGCGCTGCGCGCGTTCCTCGCCCTGGTGCCAGGTCATGGCCACCGGACGGCGACGTCGGTCATGCGGGCCGTGAACGAGGGCACGGACGAGGAGGCGTTCCGCCTCATCGATGAGAGTCACGCCCAGCTCCGCGACGACCGCCTGACCCTCCACGCCGTGGAGAGCGCCCTCCGCGGCCTGGAGCCCACCAAGGCGTCCAGGCCCACCACTGGGTCCAGGCCGGCACCGGCGCCGTCACCCGGCGGCACATTCATCGGGCCGCTGGCGGGGCAGCTCGGCATCCGGCCCGCGACGCTGCGCAAATGGGAGCGCGCGGGGCTGGTGAGCCCGCGCCGCGACCCGCTGACCGGGTACCGCGTCTACGACGAGGCCGACGTACGGGACGCCCGGCTGGCCCATCAACTCAGGCGGGGCGGCTACCTGCTGGAGCAGATCGCCCCACTGATCGAACAGGTACGCGCTGCCGGAGGGCTGGAGCCGCTGGAGGCCGCCCTGCGCGACTGGCACGATCGGCTGTCCGCCCGCGGGCGGGCGATGCTGGCCGGGGCCGCCGAGTTGGAGGCGTACCTGCGCGAGCGCGGCTGAGATCCGGCCCCGTGAGTGAGAGTTGGTCAGCGGTCCTGGCGGGCCGCGAGGGCGTGGACCACGTCGGCCGACGCCGGATAGAGGTCGCGGTAGAGGCCGTACAACTCCTCGTAGCGGGCGGCGTTCCCTGGGTCCGGGGTGACGGTCTCACAAACGGGGTTCCAGGCGTCGCTCAAGACATCGATCGAGGCATCGGTCACCGACTGCGCGGCGAGCAGCGCGCCACCGTAGCTCGCACCGATGGAGATGGTGCGCAACTCCTGCGGCCTGCCGGTGACATCGGAGACGATCCGCGTCCACAGTCCGCCCTGGGTGCCGCCGCCCACGGCGACGACCCGGCGGATGTCGCCGCCCGCCTTCTCCAGCGCCTCGATGTTGTGCCGCACGGCGCAGGCGGTGGCCTCCAGCGCGGCGCGGTACAGGTCGCCGCGGGTGTGGGAGAGGGTGAGTCCGGCGATGACGCCGCGGGCCTGCGGGTCCATGACGGGAGTGCGCTCCCCCGCGAAGTAGGGCAGCATCAGCAGCCCGTTGGCGCCGGGCCCGGAGGCTTCGGCGAGCTGGAGCAGTTCGGCGTAGTCGGGCTTGCCGAACAGCTCACGCAGCCAGCCCGTGACGGCGCCCGAAGTGGCCATGCCCCCGGCGAGGTTGCGGGTGCCGGGGAGAGCGCCGACGGTGCTCCACAGCGCGGGGTCGGTGAGCAGCCCGGGCACGGTGTGGATCAGGAACATCGTCGTGCCGTACATCAGCATGAGGTCGCCGGGCCGGTGCGCGCCGACGCTCAGCGCCTCGGCCCAGGCGTCGATGGTTCCGGTGATGACGGGGATGCCCTGGGGCAGCCCGGTACGGCGGGCGGCCTCCGCCGTGACCGTGCCCGCGGTCTCGCCGGACCAGCGCAGCGGCGGCAGTTCGATGCCGGGTGCGATCCGGCCGGCCCAAGGGGCGTACCACTGCTGGGCGACGGTGTCGTAGAGCGGGGTGGTCTGGCTCGCGGAGTGGTGGTCCAGGACGTAGGCGCCGGTCAGCTTGCGGACGAGCCAGGAGCTGGGCATGTACAGCCGGCGGGCGCGTGCGTACAGCTCCGGCTCCTGCTCGGCGATCCAGGCGATCTTCGGGCCCGCGGCCTGGCTGCTCAGGTCGGAGCCGCAGCGGCGGCGGATCTCCTCGATACCCAACTCGGCGTTGAGCCGGGCGATCTGGGCGGTCGAGCGGGTGTCGACGCCGTAGAGCACTGCTGGGCGCAGCGGAGTGTCGTCGGCGTCGGTGAGCAGCACGCAGGGGCCCATACCGCTGGCTCCGACGGCGACGACCTCGGCGTCGCCGCCGTCGGTCAGTTCGCGGGAGAGGGAGACCAGTTCGTCCCACCACACCTCGGCGTCCATCTCGACCTGTCCGGGAGCCGGCCGGTCGACGGTGTGCTCGCGCACGGCTGAACGCAGCACTGTGCCGTCCAGGCCGACCAGGACGCCTTTGCTGCTGGAGGTGCCGATGTCCACACCGAGGACTGCGTCGCGGGGCATGGCCGCAGGCTCGCAGGAATCGATTTCAGGGTCAATGAACGCCCTGTGCTGCGCCGGTTGCCGTCCCGGCCTGCCGTGCGGTCCCCGCACCCTTTCCGGGCACGCCGGAGCCGCCGGACCTATGCCGACTCCCGTGCCAACGCCGCGAACCTGTGGGCCAGTTGCCGCCAGACCGGGGTAGCGGTGACGGCGTCCTCCGTTGCCCGGCGAAGGAGGTCCGCCCGGTCGAGGCCGTGGGCGGCAAGGCGTTCCGGGTCCCAGTCGCGGATCCGGTCCGGGTCGGTCTCGGGATGGAACTGCACACCCCACGCCCGCTCGCCGACGCGGAACGCCTGGTACGGGCAGCGCGCGCTCTCGGCGAGCCAGACGGCGCCGGGCGGCAGCGCGGTGACGGCGTCCACATGCCGCTCGATCGCCGTCACCCGGCGGGGCAGACCGTGGAAGAGGGGGTCGCTCTCCACCTCCGCCCTCAGGGTGAGCGCAGTGCTGCCGATCTCGGGCTCGCCGTGCTCCGCCGCGACCTGTCCCCCGGCGACGTGAGCCAGCAACTGCCCGCCGAGACAGATCCCGAAGACCGGCGTCCCTGCGTCGAGCGCCTCCGCCACCAGGGCGCGCGCGGTCACCAGCCAGGGAGCCCGGGCATCGTCGTCGGGCATGAATCCGCCGCCCAGTACGACCAGCGCGTCCTGCGTCAGCCGCGTCGGCAGCGGACCGCCCTCGTAAGCACGGACGGTCTCCACGGCGACGCCCGCCTCCGTCAGCCAGTCGCCGAACCGCCCCGGCCCGCCCCGGACCGTGTTCTGCACCACCAGGGCTGTTGCTGCCACTGCTCGCCCGCCTTCCGTCCGGTACGCGCCCCCTGCGCGCGCCGTCACTCATGGTGACACGGTGCGCAGCGCCGCCGGAGGGTCGCTGTTCGTGACCGGCCGCCTGGTGCCGAAGGCAAGGTGACTGGGCGGGTGCCCGGCGGGTACTCGGGAGGCTCAGCGGTACCAGAGGTCGAGCAAGAGGGAGGAGCCATGGGGCTCACGTACCGGAAGAGCTTCCGGATTCTGCCGGGAGTGCGGATGAACGTCCGGCGCCGGTCGGTGTCCATCACCACGGGCGGTCACAGCCCGCGCCGGATGCGCAGGTCGATGGGGCGCCGCACGACATCGCTGCGGCTGCCGGGACCCTTGGGCCGACGGCACACCACCCGCCGCTTCGGCCGGCGCCGCATGGTCCGCCACTGAGCCCCCGGCCGCCGGGACGTCCGCGCCGACACGGGCGTGGACGGGGACGAGGCCCCCTCGGGAAGGCCGGACGGCCCTTTCGTACCCGTCCGGCCTTCCCGATGTCCTGTCCTGCGCGCGTCCGACGGTCAGCCTCCGTACATCCCCCGGAAGACCAGCAGTCCGAGCACCATGCCGAGGACCAGCCCGGCTATGGACACCCCGATCGCGACCGGCGCGAGCCGCTCCTTCTTGGAATTCGCGACGACGCCGCAGATGATCCCCGCGATCCCGAAGGCCGGCGGACAGAAGATGAAGGCAATGGCTCCGAGCACGATGCCGACGATGCTCAGCGTGTTGGAGTCGTTGCCGGGCGGCGGACCCGGCTGGTACGGCGGGCCTGACTGATAAGGCGGTCCCGAGTAGGACACTGCTCCCCCTCCCGTAGTCGGTGACGCCACACTAGGGAGTGAGCGCACCGCTGGGTACCCCGAGTGCGGGGCCGTGCCAGGGGCCGGCGAACGGCGGTGCCGCGCCCGCGCCGTGCGGTCGTGCGGTCTTGCTTCACAATGGCCCCATGCGTATAGCGGTGTACCTCGCACACCCACGTCCCGGCAGCTTCAACCACGCCCTGTTCGACGCTGTCGTCGACGAACTGCGGCAGCGCGGCTGCGAGGTGCTGGCCCACGATCTGTACGCCGAGGCGTTCGACCCGCTGCTGACCGCGCCGGAGACGGAGACGGTGAGCGGGGCGGCGGCCGCCGAAGACGGCCAGGACCTGGCTCTGGCCCGGCACCGTGCGGAGGTGGCGGGGGCCGAAGCCCTCGTGTTCGTCCACCCCAACTGGTGGGGCATGCCGCCGGCGCTGCTCGCCGGCTGGGTGCAGCGGGTGCTGGCGCCCGGAGTCGCCTACAAGCTGGGAACCGCGGACGGCGAACCGGTGGGGCTGCTGCCCGCGACCCGCGCGCTGGTCCTCAACACCTCGGACACCCCCGCCGAGCGGGAGGAGCAGGAGTTCAACGACCCGCTGCACAGCATCTGGAGCGCCTGCATTCTTCCCTACACCGGGGTGACGGATGTGCGGCGCACCGTTTTCCGTACGGTCACCGGTTCAACGGACGCACAGCGCGCCGAGTGGCTGCGGCAGGCCCGCGCGATGGCGGCGGAACTGGTGGCCTGACCGGCGGCGATGGGCCGAACGGTACCGAGGGCCGGCCGCCGCGGTGCCGTCAGCGCACACCCGTCGCGGTTCAGCGCACACCCGTCGCGGTGTTGCCGGGCAGGCCGAGGCGCGGGCGGGCGGCCCGGACGGTGCGCTCACGCTGCTGTCCGGCGCCGTTGCAGGGCCGGGCGTTGAGGAGTGAGTCGAAGAGGGCCCGGGCTTCGAGGAGTGCGCCGCGCACGTCCTCCGCATCTGCGGCGTTCCCGGCATGCGCGGCACTCTGCGTACTGCCACCACCGTCACTGTGCAGTGCGTCGTGGACGCGGAGATAGCCCTGGACGCGCCGAGCATGGTGCACGGAGAGGGCGGCGACCCGCTCCTCGAAAGGGGCGTCGGCCGGGTAGCCGCGCTCGCCGGCCAGCCGCGTCAGCAGCGCTTCGGCCTCGCGGAGCGCCGTTGCCGGGGACTCGGCGAATTCCTCCTGGACGGCTTTCCATTGGGCGAGATAGCGCTCGCGCGCCCCGGAGGCGAGCGGCAGAACCTCGAGTGAGCCGTAGCGCCGCAGCCTGGCGGCCAGTTCCCGGCGGGCGGCCCTGGCGTCGCCGTTGCGAGCGGCCAGGACCCGCTCGTACTCGGGGCCGAAGCGCCGCTCCATCTGCTGCCCGTCGAGGTCCGCCGCTCGCTGCCTGACGCGGAGCGCGAGGCCGAAAGCGACGGCCAGGATGACGGCGAGGCCGACGGTGAGGAGTGTGGTGAACATGTGCGCCTTTTCCCCGGCTCCGGGCACGTCGAGCCCGGAAGCCGTCCTGATGGGGGGCGAGCCTCGGACGAGAGACCCGGCACAGGGCCGCTGCCCGGACATCGCTTCCGTAAACCCATGAATATTGGATACGGGCCAACGCCGCCCGCCGGGCCATTACCTGACGCCACGTCAACCAGGACGGGCGTGACACCCAGGGCTCGGGCGCATTTCCGGGGCCTGCTCGCAGCATCCCCCTCGCCGATGGCGGTCGCTAAGATCCCGGGCAGATGTCCGGGCAAGGGGCCCGGGGAGTGCGGTTTGGGGTGGATATGGTTGCTGGCCGAGTCGTCCGGTTCGACGGTGCGCGGGGCTACGGATTCATCGCCCCGGATCACGGGGGCGAGGACGTCTTTCTGCACGCGAACGATCTGATGATGCCGGAGTCGTTCGTCCACACCGGCGTGGCGGTCGAGTTCGAGATCGAGGACGGGGACCGGGGCCTGAAAGCCTCGTCGGTCCGGCTGCTGGAGCGCCCGGAGTCCCCGTCGTTCGAACCGCCGCCGGCTGCCGGGGGGCACGCTGCGCACCGGCCCGCCGCCTCCCGTACGGAGGACGGCGACGATCCGATGTGCGACGTACTCAGCGTCACGGAGTACACCCGGGCGGTCACGGAGCTGCTGCTGGAAGCCGCGCCGGGGCTGACCGGGGCGCAGATCCTCGACATCCGGCGCCGCCTTGTGCAGTTCGGGAAGGGCCACGGCTGGGCCGAGGACTGACTGACCCGGAGTGACCGCTGTGCCAGGTCGGGCGACGGGCGTCGCCCGCTCCCGGCCGAACATCGCTGATTCCTTTCCGAACCGCTGTCCTGAACCCACCGCCCCCGGTCC
>NZ_JADKMA010000085.1 GCF_017676365.1 Streptomyces oryzae | reverse complement strand
GGGCCCTACGCCCTCGTCCTCGAGACCGCGCGCTTCGCCGACCGGCACGGCTTCCACGCGGTGTGGCTGCCCGAGCGCCATTTCCACACCTTCGGCGGCGTCTTCCCCAACCCGTCCGTGCTCGCCGCCGCGCTGAGCCGGGAGACCAGCAGGATCCGGCTGAACGCGGGCTCGGTCGTCCTGCCGCTGCACGATCCGCTGCGGGTGGCCGAGGAGTGGTCGGTGGTGGACAACCTCTCCGGCGGCCGGGTCGGTCTCGGCTGCGCGAGCGGCTGGCACGCCCAGGACTTCGTACTGGCGCCCGACCGGTTCGCCGGCCGCCGCGACGTCACCTTCGAGCACCTGGCGGAGCTCAAGCGCCTGTGGCAGGGCGGCACCGTGCAGCGCCGTACCGGCGAAGGCGCACCGGCACAGGTGCGGATCCAGCCGCGCCCGGTGCAGCAGCTGCCGCCGCTGTCCCTGGCCACCACGGGCCGCCGCGAGAGCTACGAGCAGGCCGCCCGGCACGGCCTGGGCGTCCTCACCAACCTGATGCACCAGGACATCGGCCAACTCGCCGAGAACATCCGGCACTACCGCACCGCACGCGCCGCCTGCGGGCTCGACCCGGACGCGGGCCGGGTCACCGTACTCCTGCACACCTACCTCGCGGCCGAGCACGCCACGGCGCGGGCCGAGGCGCTGGAGCCGATGTGCCGCTATCTGCGCTCGTCGCTGACCATGCGCGCGGCGGCCACCGCTGCGGGCCACCGGCAGCAGGACGTGGCGCACGCCGACGAGAAGGACCTCGATCTGCTCTTCCGCCGGGCCTATGACCGCTACTGCGACGGGCGGGCGCTGATCGGCTCCCCACAGAGCGTCGCACCGATGATCGACGAGCTGCGCAGGGCCGGGGTGGATGAGATCGCCTCGCTGGTGGACTTCGGTATGCCCGCCGACCGGATGCGGGACGGGCTGGAGGTCCTCGGCACGCTCCGGGCCCGCTACCACGACGGCTCCGGTACCGCCGTGAGCGACCCCGTTGTCAGCGGTCCCGTCGTCAGCGGTCCCGCCACGCCGGAACAGCGGCGGCTGTGGGTGGCGTCCCAACTGGCGCCGCCCGGCACCTACAACGAGCTCCAGGCCGTTCGGCTGCGCGGCCCGCTGGACGAACGCGCGCTGCGCACCGCACTGGACGGCCTGGTCGCACGGCACCCCGCGCTGCGCACCGTCTTCGAGGACGGCAGCACAGGCACCCTGCGTCAGAAAGTACTCCCCGCCCGCCCGGCAGCCCTCCGGATCACAGACGTCTCCGGCACGGACGCCGGAGACGCCGAGAACACCGAGAACGCCGAGGACCCCGAAGCTGCGATCCGCCGGGTGCTGCGCGAGGAGAGCGACCGGCCCCACGACACCGCGCGCGGCCCCCTGTTCACGCCGAGGCTGCTGCGGCTGGACGCGAAGGACCACGTCCTCGTACTGGCGATGCACCACCTGGTCACCGACGGGCACTCGGCCGGGTTGCTCAGCGCTGACCTCCAGGAGCTGTACCGGGCCGCGCACGAGGAGCGCGCGCCCCGCTTCCCCCGCACGGCCGGTTCGCCGCTGGAGCTCGCAGAACCGGCGAGCACCCCGCAGGACGCGGAGTGGTGGCGTACGCACCTGGGCGAGGACCCGCGTGCGCCGCAAGTCCCCACCGACCGCCCGCGCAGTGGGACGGTGGGCCGGGGCGACGCGGTGAGCGTCCACCTGGACGCGGACAAGCTGGCGGGGCTCCGGGAGTGGAGCGGGCAGCAGGGCGTCACCCTGTTCGCGACGCTGCTGACGGGCTGGCGGATCGTGCTGCGCGGCCTGTGCGGGCAGGACGACTTCGTCGTCGGCTCCACGTTCGGGCGGCGCCACGCGGCGAACCAGGACACCGTGGGGTTCCATGCCGCGCTGCTGCCGCTGCGCGCCCGGCTGACGGACGGCCAGCGCCCCGCCGACGCCGTACGCGCCACCAGGGACACTCTGCTGGCCGCAGCCCGGCACCAGTTCGCCGACCTGGACGAACTGCCCGCCGCCCGAGCGGCAGGACCCGCCGCGGCCCGCCCCCTGGCCACCGTCTCCGCCGACCTGGACACCGAGCACCTGGCGGGCGTCGACCTGCCAGGGCTGCACGCCGAGCCGCTGCCCGAGGGCACGCTGTCCGCACCGCTGGAGCTGGCCCTGATGGCCGTACGGACCCGTACCGGGCTGCGGCTGCGGGTGCGCTACGACGCGGACCTGTACGAGACCGGCACCGTACGGCGGATGCTGCGCCGGCTGTGCGCGGTCCTCGACGCGCTGCAGGGGCCGGCCGAGCACCTCGCCGACCTGCCCGTCGCTGCGCCCGAGGACGAGACGGAGGAGGACGGCTGGTGCGACGGCGGTCCGCCCCTGCCGCACGAGCCGACGCTGACCTCGCTGCGCCCGCCCGCGAGCGACGCGCCGCTGGTGTACGACGCGCCGCCCGTGCGTGATGACGACGGCCACGACGCCGCCCTTGACGCCTCCGGCCGGGCCTGGAGCGGAAACCGGATCGCCGCCACGGCCGCGGCGCTCACCACCCGGCTGCGCCGCACGGGGGTCGGCCGTGGTGCCACGGTGGCGCTCGCCCTGCCACGCGGCCCGGAATTCGCGGCGGCCGTGCTCGGCGTGCTGGACACCGGTGCCTGCTGCCTTCCGCTCGACCTCGCCCAGCCGGCGGCACGGCTGACGGCCGTCCTCGACGACGCCGGCCCGGCCGCCGTCGTCGTACGCGACGACGACCAGCTCCACCCGGCAGTACGCACCCACCCGCACCGGCTGCGGCTGCGGGCGCCCGCCGACGAGCGCGAGGGGCACGGGACACGCGGCCAGGAGCGCCCCGATGTGGCAGGCTCCGACCCCGCGTTCCTGCTGTACACCTCCGGCTCCACCGGCCGCCCCAAGGGAGTCGTCCTGGAGCACCGGAACCTGGCGACGACGCTGGCCACCTACCGCGACCGGCTCGGCATCGGCCCTGAGGACCGGCTGTCCTGGTACAGCGGAACCGGCTTCGACGCCACAGCGCTGGAGCTCTGGCCCGCGCTGGCGACGGGTGCACAGCTGCACGTCGTACCGGAGCAACTCCGGCTCGACCCGGCGGAGCTGACCCGGTGGCTGGTGGAGCAGCGCATCACCGTGGCCTTCCTGCCCACCCCGATTGCCGAGGAGTTGCTCGCGCGGGACTGGCCCGCGCACACCGCGCTGCGCGCCCTGGTGACCGGCGGCGAGCAACTGCGCCGCCGACCGCGCTCCGGCCTGCCGTTCTCCCTCGTCAACATCTACGGCCCCACCGAGGCCGCTGTCTTCTGCTCGCTGGGCGAGGTCACGCCCGAGGGCCGGGCCCGCTTCGGGCTGCCCTCGCTCGGCCGCCCGACCCCGGGCACGCGGCTGGAACTGCGCGATGCGGCCGGCCGCCCGGTGCCGGTCGGCGCCGTCGGCGAACTGCACATCGGCGGCCCGCAGGTGGCGCGCGGGTATCTGCGGGAAGCCCCGGCGACCGAGGACCGCTTCCACACCGATCCGAGCGGCCGCCGCTGGTACCGCACCGGCGACCTGGCCCGCCGCCGCCCCGACGGGCGGCTGCACTATGTGGGGCGGGTGGACGACCAGGCGCAGATCAACGGCGTCCGCGTCGAACCGGCCGAGGTGGAGGCGGCCGTCCGCACCCTGGACGGCGTACGGGACGCCAGAGTCGTCCCCGGACAGGCACCCGGCACGGATGACGCCGGCAGACAGCTGCTGCACTGCCATGTGGTGCCCGAGGCGGCAGCTGGGACCGGCCCCGAGTCCGTCCGCGTCTGGCGCCGCGCCCTCGGCGAGCTGCTGCCGGGCCCGATGATCCCCGAACGCTGGACGGTCGTGGACCGGCTGCCGGTCACCCCGAACGGCAAGTGGGACCGCGGCAGTACGAGAAGGACGGCGGAGGCGCCGCGGGGGACGCCGTCCGCGAAGGGCACCGGCCACCACCCGGCCCCCCACGACGGCCACCCGGACCGCCGGGACCGCCCGGACCGCCCGGACCGCCCGGAAACCGTCGCCGCGCTCCGCGTCTGCTGGCAGCAGGTGCTGGGACTCGACGGCGACGCCGCGCAGTCGTTCTCGGACGACGACAGCTTCTTCGACGTGGGCGGCCACTCCATCAGCGCCATTCGCCTGCTGAACCGCGTACGGGAGCAGTTCGGCACCGCCTGCACCATGGCCGAGTTCTTCGCGGAGCCGACCGTGGCCGCGCTGGCCGGCCGGCTCGTCGCCCGCGGCGCGCGGCACCGGGCACCCGTCACCATGGAACAGGCGTCCGTGCTGCGGGCTCATCGGACGGCGGCGCGCCCGGAGGTGTGGAACGTACCGACGCGGCTGACGATGACCGGCCCGCTGGACGCCGGCGCGCTGGAGCAGGCCGTCGGCCGGCTGCTGGCCCGGCACCACGCCCTGCGCTGCCGGTTCGTCAGGGATGACGAGGGGCGCTGGTGGCAGGAGGTGCACGACGTGCCCGAGGGAAGCCCCCTGCCCGTCCGCGATCTGAGCGGCCTCCCGGAGCCGGAACGGGAGGCAGGGGCCGAGGAGTTGTGCCGCCGACTGGCCGCGACGCCCTTCGACCCGACGCGCTCGGTGCAGCCGGTGACGCGGCTGATCCGGCTGGGGGCCGACCGCTGGATGCTGATGCTGGTGCTGCACCACAGCAGCGTCGACGCGTGGTCTCTGTCGCAGTTGCTGGACGAGCTGGCCACGCTGTACGCGGCTGCCGTACGCGGGGAGCCGGACGGCCTGCCGGCGCCCGGCGCCCAGTCAACCGACTACGGCAACTTCCAGCACCGGCTCCGCGACCCGGAGGAGGAAGCCCGCAGGAGGGACAGCTGGAGCCGCTATCTGTCCGGCGCACCCTTCCGGCTCGGACTGCCCGCCGACCGGCCGCGCCCGGCCCTGCCCAGCGGCCACGGCGGCACCGCCCGCCTGCGGATACCGGGGCACACCCGCGCGGCCGCCGAACGCCTGGGCCGCTCCCTGAGCACCACCGCCTTCCCGGTGGCGACGGCCGCACTGGCGGTGCTGCTGGCCCGGCTGTCCGGCGAGCGGGACATCCTGCTCAACATCCCCTACGCACACCGCGAGCGCGCCGAGCACGAGTCGATGGTCACCTGTACCGCGATGGCGACCTCCGTACGGATCCGGCTCGACGCGGCGGCCACGTTCGAGGACCTGGTGCGGCACAGCAACAGCACCACCCACGAGGCCATCGGCATGCTGCGGCCGATGTTCGAGGTGCTGGACCACATCCGCGCCTCGGGCGTCCCTGACGTGCCCGAACGCCTCCCGATCGGCTTCGCCTTCAACAACTCCCTGGACACCGGCGTCTCGCTGCCCGGCCTCGAGGTCCACGTGGACGACGTGGCCGCGCCTGCCGCCCGCTGCGACCTCACCTTCGGCCTCGCCCCGGCCCCGGCCGGCCCGGACGAGGACCCCGGTGCCCCCGGCTACTGGGCCTTCCTCGAATACGCCACCGACCAGTGGAACCCCGACACCGCCCAGTCCCTTCTGACCTCCTACGCCGACGTCCTCCAGGAAACCTGCGCCCATCCCACGAGCACCCTGGGCTCCCTTCTCGGGGGCGGCCTCAGTGCTTGACGACGGTGCGCAGCGCGAGGTTGAGCTCCAGCACATTGACGCGGGACTCGCCGAGGAACCCGAGGTCACGTCCTTCGGTGTGCTGGTCCACCAGTTTCCGCACCTGGGCCCGGCTCAGGTGGTTCTCGCGGGCCACCCGGGCGGTCTGGATCCTGGCGTACGCCGGTGAGATGTCCGGGTCGACGGCGGAGGCCGAGCCGGTGACGGCGTCCGCGGGCACCTTGGAGACGGGAACGTCGTTGAACGCGGCGACCTGTTCCTTCGCTTCCCGCACGGCCTTCTCCAGCTTCCTGTCGGAGGCCCCCAGCTGGCTGGAGCCGGTGGAGAGCGGGTCGTAGCTGCTGTGGGAGGGGCGTGGCTGGAACCACTTCGGGTCGGGCCGCTCGGTCCCCGGGACGTCCCAGCTCTGGCCGATGAGCTTCGAGCCGACGTCGCGGCCGTCCGCTTTGACGGCCGAGCCGTTGGCCTTGTGGTGGAAGGCGGCCTGCGCGATGCCGGTGACGGCCAGCGGGTAGAGGATGCCGGTGACCACCGTGAGCACCAGCAGGGCCCGCAGGGCGCCCCACAGCAGCCGGGTGGTGTTGCGTACGGAGGTGTTCATGACGGTCAGCCGACTCCGGGGATCAGGGAGATGAGCAGGTCGATGAGTTTGATGCCGGCGAACGGCGCGATCAGCCCGCCCACGCCGTAGAGGCCGAGGTTGCGGCGGAGCATCCGGTCGGCGCTGAGCGGCCGGTACCGCACCCCGCGCAGCGCGAGCGGCACCAGCGCCACGATGATCAGCGCGTTGAAGATCACGGCGGACAGGATCGCGGATTCGGGACTGGCCAGCCGCATGAAGTTGAGGTCGTCCAGACTCGGGTACGCGACGGCGAACATCGCCGGGATGATCGCGAAGTACTTCGCCACGTCGTTGGCGATGGAGAACGTGGTCAGTGCCCCACGGGTGATCAGCAGCTGTTTGCCGATCTCCACGACCTCGATCAGCTTGGTCGGGTTGGAGTCCAGGTCGACCATGTTGCCGGCCTCCTTGGCTGCGGAGGTGCCGGTGTTCATGGCGACGCCGACATCGGCCTGGGCGAGCGCCGGGGCGTCGTTGGTGCCGTCGCCCGTCATGGCGACCAGCTTGCCGTCGGCCTGCTCGTGCCGGATCAGTGCCATCTTGTCCTCGGGCGTGGCCTCGGCGAGGAAGTCGTCCACCCCGGCCTCGTCCGCGATGGCCCTGGCCGTCAGCGGGTTGTCCCCCGTGATCATGACCGTCTTGATGCCCATCGCCCGCAGCTGGTCGAAGCGCTCCCGCATGCCCTCCTTGACCACGTCCTTGAGGTGGATCACCCCCAGCACCCGGGCGGCCGTGCCGTCCTGACCGTCCTCCTCGACCGCGACGAGCAGCGGCGTGCCACCCGCCTCGGACACCTCCGCCACGAGCCGCTCGGCGTCCCCGGGCGCATGCCCGCCTTTTCCGGTCACCCAGGCCAGGACGGACTGCGCGGCGCCCTTGCGCACCTTCACCCCGTCCACGTCCACGCCGGACATCCGGGTCTGCGCGGTGAAGGGCACCCACTCCGCGTGCGCCAACTCGCCCTCGTGCCGCTCGCGCAGCCCGTACTTCTCTTTGGCGAGGACGACGATGGAGCGGCCCTCGGGCGTCTCGTCGGCCAGCGAGGAGAGCTGCGCCGCATCGGCCAGCTCCTTCTCCGAAGCCCCCTCGACGGGAAGGAACTCCGCCGCCTGCCGGTTGCCGTAGGTGATGGTGCCGGTCTTGTCCAGCAGCAGTGTGGAGACATCTCCCGCGGCCTCGACGGCCCGCCCGGACATCGCCAGCACGTTGCGCTGCACCAGCCGGTCCATGCCCGCGATACCGATCGCGGACAGCAGTGCGCCGATGGTCGTCGGAATGAGGCACACCAGCAGCGCGGTCAGCACGATCAGCGACTGCTCGGCGCCCGCGTAGACGGCGAACGGCTGCAGCGTGACCACGGCCAGCAGGAAAATGATCGTCAGCGAGGCCAGCAGGATGTTCAGAGCGATCTCGTTCGGCGTCTTCTGCCGCGCGGCGCCCTCCACCAGGCCGATCATCCGGTCGATGAACGTCTCACCGGGCTTGGCGGTGATCTTGACGACGATCCGGTCGGACAGCACCTTCGTCCCGCCGGTCACCGCCGAGCGGTCGCCGCCGGACTCGCGGATGACCGGCGCGGACTCACCGGTGATGGCGGACTCGTCGACGGAGGCCACGCCCTCGATCACGTCGCCGTCGCCGGGGATGATGTCGCCCGCCTCGCACACCACCAGGTCGCCGGTCCGCAGCTCGGTGCCCGGCACCCGCTCCTCGGCGCCCTGTGTGCCGCGGTTGAGGAGCCGCCGGGCCACGGTGCCGGTCTTGGTCTTCCGCAGGGTCGCGGCCTGCGCCTTGCCGCGGCCCTCGGCGACGGCCTCGGCCAGGTTGGCGAACAGCACCGTCAGCCACAGCCACGCGGTGATCGCCCAGCCGAACCAGTCGCCGGGGTCGGTGACGGCCAGCGCCGTGGTGAGGACCGAGCCGATCTCGACCACGAACATCACCGGCGACTTCACCATCACCCGCGGATCCAGCTTGCGGAACGCCTCAGGCAGCGAGGTGAGCAGCTGCTTCGGGTCGAACAGTCCCGCGCCGACCCGCCCGCCGCCCTGTGCGGCCGCGTGCCCGGGGTTGTGCCCGGCGGGGAAATCCTGGTGCGGGGCGAGCGCGTCGCTCCCCGTGGAGGTGTGGTGCATCGTGTGCTTCAGATCGGAGGTCATACGGCCAGCCCTTCAGCGAGCGGCCCAAGTGCCAGAGCCGGGAAGAACGTCAGCCCGGCCACGATGGCGATGGTCGCCACCAGCACGCCGGTGAACAGCGGTTTGTCGGTACGCAGCGTCCCCGCTGTGGCGGGAACCGGCGTCTGTGCGGCCAGCGAACCGGCCAGGGCCAGCACAAACACCATCGGCAGAAAGCGGCCCAGCAGCATGCACAGCCCCAGCGCGGTGTTGTGGTACACGGTGTCGGCGCCGAAACCGGCGAACGCGCTGCCGTTGTTGTTGGAGGCCGAGGTGTAGGCGTAGAGCACTTCCGAGAAGCCGTGCGCACCGGTGTTCGTCATCGACGACTGGCCGTTGCCCGTGGCCATCGCCGCCGCTGTGCCGGTCAGCACCAGCGCCGGGGTGATCAGGATGTAGCAGGCGGCGAGCTTGATCTGACGGCTGCCGAGCTTCTTGCCCAGGTACTCGGGCGTACGCCCCACCATCAGCCCGGCCAGGAACACCGCCACAACGGCCATGAGCAGTACGCCGTACAGACCGGAGCCGACACCGCCGGGCGCGATCTCGCCGATCATCATCCCGAACAGCAGCACCCCGCCCGACAGTCCCTGGAAGGAGTCGTGGAAGGAGTCCACCGAACCCGTCGAGGTCATCGTCGTGGACACCGCGAACAGCGAGGAGCCGCCCTCGCCGAACCGCTGTTCCTTGCCCTCCATCGCACCGCCGGCCAGCTGGGAGGCCGACCCGGGGTGGGCGAACTCCAGCCAGGTCACCGCGACCACACCGGCCAGCCAGATGCCGGCCATGGCTGCCACGATCGCGTACCCCTGCCGCACGCTTCCCACCAGCGTGCCGAAGGTGCGCGGCAGCGAGAAGGGGATGACCAGCAGCAGGAAGATCTCCAGCAGGTTCGAGGCCCCGTCGGGGTTCTCGAACGGGTGGGAGGAGTTGGCGTTGTAGAAGCCGCCACCGTTGGTGCCAAGGTCCTTGATGGCTTCCTGGGAGGCGACCGCTCCCCCGGTCAGGTGCTGGTCGTCACCAGTCAAGGTGGTGACGGTGTGGATACCCGCGAAGTTCTGGATCGCCCCGAGGGCCACCAGCACCACCGCTGCCACCACACAGACCGGCAGCAGGATGCGCACCACGCCGCGCACCAGGTCGGCCCAGAAGTTGCCCAGCTCCCCGGTACGGGAGCGGGCGAACCCGCGCACCAGGGCGATGGCCACCGCCATCCCCACAGCCGCCGACACGAAGTTCTGCACGGCCAGGCCCGCGGTCTGGGTGAGGTGGCTCATCGCCGTCTCACCCGAGTACGACTGCCAGTTCGTGTTCGACACGAACGAAGCGGCCGTGTTGAACGCCTGGTCCGGATCGATGGGCTTGAAGCCCAGCGACAGCGGCAGCTTGTCCTGCACCCGCTGCAACAGATACAGCAACCCCACGCTGACCAGCGAAAACGCCAGCACCCCGCGCAGGTAGGCGGGCCAGCGCATCTCGGCATCGGGGTCCGCGCCCACAGCCCGGTACATCCACCGCTCCACCCGCAGATGCCGCTTCGAGCTGTAGACCCTGGCCATGTAGTCACCGAGCGGACGGTGGACCAGCGCGAGCGCCACGATCAGCGCCGAGACCTGGGCCACGTCGGCAAGGACATCGCTCATCGCAGCGTCAGAACCTCTCCGGGAAGACCAGCGCCACGACCAGATAGCCCAGCAGGGCCACGGCCACGATCAGTCCGGCTATGTTCTCCGCCGTCACAGCTTCTGCACCGCCTTGGCGGTGAGCGCCACCAGCGCGAACACCGCCACCGTGACGACGACGAAGGCCACATCGGCCATCAAGGGCTCCTCGGGGATCCGTTCAGTTCAGGACACCGCCGAGCCCACCACCCCGGCCGCCCCTACTGGCCTCCCGTTAGCGCCTTCCATACGGCCACGGACCCCACCCTGACGCAGCTCTTACGCCTGCGGCCCCTCAGCCCGAAGGTCCGTCCCCCTGCACCCCTTACTTGCTACCCGCGCTGGTCGATGAGGGCCGCGAAGCCGTCGAGCACGCACTGGAGCCCGAACGCGTAGGCGTGCTCCGCGTCATAGGCGCCCTGGTGCGCGGCACCGGCCGCGCTGCCCACGCGGGTGGCGAGCGGGTAGCGGGCGGGGTCGAAAACACGGGCCAGGAGAGGCGCGTTGGCTGCCCACCACTGCTCGTCCGACATGGCGCTGTCCCGGTCGGCGGCTTGGGCGTCGAGCGCGGTGCGGGCCGTGGACCGGACGAAGTCGAGGAGGTGGGTGAGCGCGGCGTCCATCTCGATGTCGTCGAGCCCGGTCCCGTCGAAGGCGCCCAGTTCATGCTCGTACTTGGCCATCAGGCCGGGCCCGAGGGCGGGACGGGTGACGGGCAGACCGGCCACCCAGGGGTGGCACCGGAAGAGGGCGCGGTTCTCATGGGCGACGGCCGTGACGAGGGTGCGCCAACCGGTGCCCGGGGGGTGCTCGGTGCGGGGCATCTGCTGGTAGACGGCGTCGAGCATGAGGTCCAGGAGCTCGGCCTTGCCGGGGACGTAGGTGTAGAGCGTCATCGGCGTGACGCCGAGCTCCTGGGCGAGACGGCGCATGGTGAGCGTGTCCAGGCCGTCGCGGTCGGCCAGCTCGATGGCGTTCTGCACGACGGTGTCGATGCTGAGCTGCTGTTTCGGCCCGCGTCGGGAGACGTTGTGCCCTGCCTCGCGCCACAGCAGTTCGAGCGTGCGCGCCGGGTCGCCTGCGCCGGTGCGGTCCTTCGCCTTGGCCATGGCTCATATTCTCTCGTGACACCTTAGCTCTATACAATGTATAGAGTACATCGTATAGAGTTACCTCCCGCCCACCCATCCAGGAGGAGAACATGCAGGTCACCGCCACAGCCATTGCCCTGAACGTCGATGATGTCGCCGCCTCGGCCCGCTTCCTCACCGAGCACTTCGGCTTCAAGGAGGCCGCCGGCGCCGACGGCTTCGCCTCGCTCGTCCGTGACGACGCGGCAAACGTGATCTTTCTCCGGCGCGGCATCGAGGTCCTGCCCGAGGGCTTCCGGGACCAGCACGCCGCCGGGCTCACCCTTGCCTTCACGGTGACCGACCTGGAGGCCGAGTACGAGCGCCTGAAGAACGAACAGGTCACCATCACCATGCCGCTGCGCGAAGAGCCCTGGGGTGAACGGCTGTTCCAGGTGACCGACCCCAACGGCGTGATCATCCAACTGGTCGACTGGGTCACCAGCGGAGCGGCGTGAACCGACCCCTGGAGTACGGCTGTTGCTCGCGACATGGGCCCCGACCGGGCCCATGTCGCGATATAGCGTTAGCCTTCTACGCGCGCCGCCGCCCGCGTCACGTGGAGACGTTCGACAGGACCAGGACGGAAGCATGTCGGGAGAGATATCGCCCACCGGGAAGCAACCCGACTCCGGCTCGTCGCCCGAGCTGCGAGCCTCGCATGCGGACCGCGACCGGGTGGCGGATGTGCTGCGTATCGCGGCGGGCGACGGCCTGCCGACCGCGGAGGAGTTGGACGAGCGCCACTGGGAGCCGAGGCCAAGGAGATGGTCCGGATCGAACAGGTCCACAGCGGCGCGGTCGGCCGCGTAGTGGTGCGGCCCTCGCGTCCGACTTTGGGGCAGTGGCTGCTGCGCAGGCCCGCGTCCCCTTCCGCAGGGGCTTGACTTCCCCGCGGGGCAATCGCTACTCGGCGTCGAGGTCGACGCGAATGGTCAGCAGATCCGTTCCAACAGCGCGGACCACCGCGCTGTTGCCCCGCGGCAAGGTGGCGAGCCGGGCCACCGGATCGTCGTCGGGAAGGAGATGGGCCGTGCCCGCGTACCAGCGGCCGGACAGCCGGACGCGCACCCGCGGGTCGGCCTGGATGTTGCGGACGTACTGGGATCTGGTGCCGTACTCGGACACCAGCCAGAACTCCTGCCCCACCCGGCGCCCGCCGACCGGGGTGCGGCGTGGCCGGCCTGTGACGCGGCCGGTGGTCTCCAGAAGGATCTGGCCCGGCAGCCGGCGGGTGAGCGGGTTGACGACACGCCGCTGAAGCGCCGTGACCACCCGGAACTTCCGCCCGCCCTTGTGACCGGCAACGCCCGTCATCCGATCCTCCGTTCGCTGAGCGGCCCCGCCGCGCTGTCGGCGGGGCCTTCCGTCCACACGCAGCCAGCATGATGGTTACGGATGAGCAGAGTCTGTCACCAGGCACTGACAGCCACCGGCCGCCGCGCGCTCACCCTCCCCTGCGGACGGAGGACGCACCCCCGGTGAGGCGGAACAGCTCCGCCCACTGCGCTGCCGTCAGCGACTTGGGCAGCGCGCCCGGCCGGATGCCGTTCCCGCGCAGCCACTCCACGACGCGGCCTCTGGAGGGTACGGGGCCGCGCCCCCGTCCGCGTACCGCGAGCGGGACGATCTCGGCGAGCCCGCGGCCGGGACCGGTGAAGACGCGGTGGACGAAGTCCTGGTAGTGGTGCCGCTCCTGAGCCTCCAGCAGCGGCTCCGCGCGGCGGGTGACGGTCATGAGCCCGCCGTCCACGCCGGGCCGGGGCCTGAAGGCCGTCGCCGGTACGCGCTGGACGAGCCGGAAGTCGTACCAGGGCCACCACTGCGCCGTCATCATCGTCGCCCCGCCCACACCGGCCCGGCGCCGGGCGACCTCCCACTGGACGAGGAGCACCGCGTCGGTCCAGCCGGGTGCGTGCAGGATGCGGCGCAGCATGGCGGTGGTTCGGTGGAACGGGAGGTTGCCGACGAGGACGTGCGGGGTCCGTGGAGCCCTCCAGCGCAGGAAGTCGGCGTGCAGCACGGTGGCCGGGGCTGCGGCCGTACGGCGTCGCAGGCGCTCGGCGGTACGCGCGTCGGCCTCCAGGACGGTCAGCGGCCGGCCGAGTCGCTGCAGCGGCAGCGTCAGCGCGCCGTCGCCGCCGCCGATCTCGACGACCGGGCCCTGGGTGCGGGCGACGAGCGAGACGAGGGTGCTGATCGTGGCGGGGTCGGTGAGGAAGTTCTGGCCGAGCTCATGACGGCCTTCGTGGTGTCGGGTGCTGTGCCTGGACAACGGGTTCTCCGCGGCTTCGTGGGAAGCCGGGCAGCACGACGGGCCGCCCGGCGCTGACGCGCTGAAGCGGCGGGTTCTTCTCCCGATGCGTCGGAGAGTGGGCCGCCGCTAGGAGCGGCGGATCCGCGTAATGGCGCAGCACGCGGCGCAGCAGCAGGCCGCGCAGGCGCAGGAACAGGCCGACATGGCGCGCACTGTAGGCGCCCGCCCCACAGCACGCCACCGGATTTCACCGGCACCGCGGATTTCGCGGGCACCGGCGCACAGGAAGGGCGCGGCTCCCACGTAGGCCGCGCCCTTCGGCTGTGTGCAGCTGCCTGACAGCAGCCGATGTCACATGCCTTACATCCCGGGCATCTGCCCGAAACCCATCGGCCGCATGTTGTCCTGCATGCCGCCCATGGGGCCCATGGCACCCAGGGGCCCCATCCCGCTCATCCGGCCCTGGTCGGACATGGATCCCTGGTCGGCCATGCCACCCTGGCCGGACATGCCGCCCTGGCCCATCTGGTCCTGCTGCAGCCTGGAGTCCTGCTGGCCCGCGGGGGGCATGGCGCCCTGGTCGGCGGCGGGGTCGGAGGCGCCCTGCTCCGGAGTCGGGTCCATGGCGCCCTTGTCCATGGCGCCCTGGTTGTCCATGGAGTGCGGCTGCGCCATGCCGTGGTCGTCACGGCCGTTCTGGTGCTCGGGGCAGGCCGCCGCGGTGCCCGCGGCGGAGAGGATCGCAGTCGCGGCCAGTGCGGCGGCTGCGAGGGCTGTGCGCTTGAGCATGGGGGGTGTGCCTTTCTCGTGTTGTCCCGGCGGGCCTGGTGGACCACCGAACACGTGCGGGCTGCCCCGGTCGCGTCCCGGTCATTCGGAACATATCCGCACTTCACTCGATGATCTGTCACCCGGACGGGAACGAGCCCGGCCCCGGCCCACCCGCCTCACCCGGCACAGGTGCGAACCGTTGGCCACAGTTGCACGCTGGAGCTATGACCCCACCGATCGTCGTACACCCTCCGTCCGGCACCAGCGGACGCAAAGTGACCGCTCACACCGAAAGCCTCGGGTACGCGCACCGGCCCGAGGACGTCGTCGAGTTCCTGCGCCGCGCGGGGCTCGATCCCGCCGACATCCAGCTGGACGATCCCAACCTCATCGAGTGGCGCGGCGGCGGCTCCGACGTATGGGAGTGAACCTCTACGGAGAGGCAGGTGTGTGGCTCTTTCGGACGCGGGAGTACCGTCAGGTGTGCCCCCGGGCCGCGAAGTGAGGAGCTTGATCACACCATGCCGTCAACGCCGACTCCCCTGCCGATGCCGTCCCCCGTACCGTCGGGCAGTGGCGGGCAGGTCCTGCGGGACCCCCGGGAAGGGACCGACCGGACCGCGCTGGTCGAGGACCTGATGCAGCGTTTCCCGCACATCCCGCGGGAGGCCGTGCTGAAGGAGGACCTGCTCCGGGGCGGGATGGCCTTCGACGACTCGGCGCTCAGCGACACCGCCGACAAGGCGACGGGCGAGGTCAAGCCGAAGTCGTACTTCATCTTCTCCTTCGACCACCGCACCCTCCCCGAGCTGGGCGAGGCCGCGCTGCGGCGGCCGCCGGAAGAGATCGTCCTGACGGGCGGCCCGTACGACCTGGCCCGCACCGTCGTCTCCGTACGGGTGAATCCCAGCTCTCCGTACCGCGTACAGGCCGGCGAGGACGGGGCCCTCGGTCTCTATCTGGACGGGCGGCGGATCGCGGACGTCGGCCTGCCGCCGATGCCGGACTACTACCGGCACACGCTCGCCAACGGCAAGTCCGTGATGGAAGTGGCGCCCACCATCCAGTGGGGCTACCTGATCTATCTGACGGTCTTCCGGGTGTGCCAGTACTTCGGCGCCAAGGAGGAGTGCCAGTACTGCGACATCAACCACAACTGGCGCCAGCACAAGGCCGCCGGGCGCCCGTACACCGGGGTGAAGCCGGTCGAGGAGGTACTGGAAGCCCTCCAGATCATCTCCGACCACGACACCCTCGGCGCCTCCAGCGCCTACACCCTCACCGGCGGATCGATCACCTCCCAGGTGCAGGGCAAGGACGAGGCGGATTTCTACGGGCAGTACGCCAAGGCCATCGAGGAGCGCTTCCCCGGCCGCTGGACCGGCAAGGTGGTGGCGCAGGCGCTGCCCAAGGAGGACGTCCAGCGCTTCCACGACTACGGCATCCGCATCTACCACCCCAACTTCGAGGTGTGGGACAAGCGGCTGTTCGAGCTCTACTGCCCCGGCAAGGAGCGCTACGTCGGCCGCGAGGAGTGGCACCGCCGGATCCTCGACTCCGCCGAGGTCTTCGGGCCGCGGAACGTGATCCCCAACTTCGTCGCCGGGGTGGAGATGGCGGCACCTTACGGCTTCCACTCGGTGGACGAGGCCATCGCCTCCACCACCGAAGGGCTGGACTTCTTCATGTCCCACGGCATCACGCCGCGCTTCACCACCTGGTGCCCGGAGCCGACCACTCCGCTGGGCAAGACGAACCCGCAGGGCGCGCCGCTGGAGTACCACATCCGGCTGCTGGACGCCTACCGCTCGGCCATGCAGCGGCACGGGCTGTCCTCGCCGCCCGGCTACGGCCCGGCGGGCGCGGGCCGCGCGGTCTTCTCCGTCAGCTCGTTCATGGACACGCTGCCGGCGGAAGAGGGCGCGCCGGTCGCGTAAGCCGGGCAGCAGGCCACCGATGAGTTCTCCTGAGGGCTCCGGTCTTTTCCTCACGGGAGGGACCGGAGCCTTCCCATAGAGGCCCGTACGAGACCCGTACGAGGCGAGAACAGGAGACGAGGACCATGGCGAAGCTGACACTGACCACCTTCCTCACGCTGGACGGCGTGATGCAGGCACCCGGCGGCCCCGATGAGGACCCGCGCGACGGTTTCGACCTCGGCGGCTGGGTGGTGCCCTACGTCGACGAGAGCTTCGGGGACCACGTCGCCGCGTGGTTCGGGCGCGCGGGCGCCTTCCTGCTGGGGCGGCACACCTACGAGATCTTCGCGGCGTACTGGCCGCAGGTCAGCAACGAGGAGGACCCGGTGATCGCCGGACGGCTGAACACGCTGCCCAAGTACGTCGCCTCGACGACGCTGGAGCACGCCGACTGGCAGAACAGCACGGTACTGCGGGGCGACGTGGTGGACGCCGTACGCGAGCTGAAGCAGCAGCCGGGCGACGAGTTGCAGATCCACGGCAGCGGTGTGCTCGCCCAGTCGCTGATGGAGCACGACCTGATCGACGAGTACCGCTTCCTGGTCTTTCCGGTGATCCTGGGCAAAGGTCACCGCCTCTTCGCCGAGGGCGCCCTTCCCACGGCTCTCCGTCTGGAGGCGACCGATGCGCTGTCCTCCGGGGTGACGATGCAGACCTATACACCGGCCGGGCGGCCGACGTTCGGGTCGATCCCGGCGCGCCCGGAGAATGCCTGAGGGCTGCCTCAGCGCCCGGTGGCGCCGTCGGTCTGTTCGCGGAGGATGTCGGCGTGGCCCGCGTGCCGCCCGGTCTCCTCGATCATGTGGACGAGGATCCAGCGCATCGTGGGCGGATCGGTCTCGCGGAGCGACCGTACGCCGGGGCGGCCGAGGTCGTCGCAGCCCGCGATGATCTCGTCCGACGCGCGGATCGCCTCCTGGTACGCGGCGATCAGCGAGGCGCCGGTCTCCCCCGGCGCCGGCCGCTCGTCGTCGTCCAGCCGCTCGCCGCGGCCGGCGTACGCGTAGCCGAACCAGTTGCGCTCCACCCGTGTCAGATGCTTGACCAGGCCCAGCAGGCTGGTGCCGGAGGGGACGCCCGGTGCGAGGCCCACCTCGTCGGTGAGCCCGGCCGCCTTGGCGATCACCGCCTCCCGCAGATAGCCCAGGAACGCCGTCAGCGTCTCCTTCTCGCCGCCTGTCGCCTCGGGGGGTCGTACGTCGCCGCGCGCGGAAAATCCGGTCACATCAGTCATGGGGCCGACTGTAACCAGAATTGGCTGGCGGGGCTGCGTTGCTGCTGGTTGGCTTCCGGGGTGACCGTCACCCCGGAAGTCCCTGTGCCGCTAGGCGAAGTCGGTTGTCTCCAGCGTCATGGAGAACGGCGCCGGGAGTGCGATCTCCTTGCCGAACGGCATGGTGACGACCTGTTGGTAGTCGTCGTCGCCGGGTTCGCTGAAGAGGGTGACGGAGCCGCGCTGCCTGTCCACGAGCAGGTAGAGCGGGATGCCTCCCCGCGCGTAGGAGCGGCGCTTGACGTCCCGGTCACGGTCGGCACGGGTGGACGTCACCTCGGCAACCATCGAGACCCCGTCGCACGGCATCCAGCTTCCTGTTCCCCGGTAGAGGCGTCGCTGAAGCGGAGCCCACGTTCCGTCCGGAATCAGATGGATGTCCGGACCTCCGCTGGACGAGGGCACTGTGAGCCCTCTCGTTCCAGCAAATTGCATGCGGGTTTGCGATTTCGCACCCACTTGGTCAACCAGCAGACCGATGTAGTCCTCGTGGTCCCCGTCCGGCGGCGGCGTCACGACGATCTCCCCCTCGATGAGCTCTGCCCGGTAGCCCCTCGGCGTATCCAGAGCCAGGAAGCTCTCCAGCAGTTGCTGCTCTCGAGAGAGCGGCTCGTGTGCCATGGCTGTCGTGTCACACCCTTTCCTTGGTCGCCATCAGCTTCGGCTACCGCACACGTCGGCGCCGGGGGACAGATCGTCCTTCACCCGATCGTGGCACAGAACGCGCGGCGGGGCCGTACACGCCGCGGAACCGCGTTACCCGCACATCCGTCCACTCCCACGACGGAGTCGATCTTCGTCGGTGACCAGTGGGACAAGCGGAATGCCAGGGGGCGGCACAAGTGGCAAGGGCGACAGGGACGACGCGGCGTGGGCTGTTGCGGGGCGGGGTTGCCGCCGGGATCGCGGCGGCGGCCGGGGGGACGTGGATGACGGGGCGCAGCGCTTACGCGGGTGACGGGGCCGACGCGGCGTGGAAGGCGCTGGGCAAGGGGCTGGACGGGACGCTGCTGCGGCCGGGGGACCGGGACTTCACGGCGGCCCGCAAGCTGTTCAACCCGCGGTTCGACGCGGTGCGCCCTGCCGCTGTGGCGTACTGCGCCGGGGCCGGCGACATAGCCGAGTGTCTGTCCTTCGCGCGCCGGCACGAGATACCGGTGGCCGTGCGCAGCGGCGGCCACTCGTACGCGGGCTGGTCGAGCGGCAAGGGCCGGCTCATCATCGACGTGCAGAAATCGGCTTCGGTCAAGGCGTCCGGGCGGAGTGCCACGGTCGGCGCCGGGGCGAAACTCATCGACGTCTACGCCGGGTTGGCGGCGCACAAGCGGACGATACCGGCGGGCTCCTGCCCCACCGTGGGGGTCTCCGGGCTCACGCTGGGCGGCGGGATCGGCGTCGTCGCCCGCGCCTACGGGCTGACCTGCGACAGCCTGACCGGCGCGACGCTCGTGACCGCCGACGGCAAGCGGCGCGAGGTGGACGCCGACCACGACGGGGATCTGTTCTGGGCGCTGCGAGGCGGCGGGGGCGGAAACTTCGGTGTCGTCACCTCCATGGAGTTCAGGACCCATGTGGCGCCCACCTGTCAGACGTTCTTCCTCTCCTGGCCCTGGTCGCGGGCAGCGGCCGTGTTGCGCGAGTGGCAGCGGTGGGCGCCGGTGGCGCCCGAGGAGATCTGGGCGAACCTGCATCTGTCGGCACCGGCCGGAGGGCGTCCCGGCAGTGTGCGGGTCGGCGGTCTTTCGCTGGGAGCGCGCCGGGAGCTGGAGAACCAGCTGGACCGGCTGGCGGGCCGGGTCGGGGCAGCGGCCTCGGACGTGTCGCTGCGGCGGCACTCGTATCTGGACGCGATGAAGGTGATGGGCGGCGTCTCCGGCTGGACGCTCGCCCAGGCCCACCAGCGGGGCACACTGCCGGGCCGTACGAAGCGGGGGAAGGTCGCCCGCGAGTCGTACGCGGCGCGCTCCGACTTCTACACCCGCTCCTTGCCCCCGGCCGGGATACGGGCGCTGCTGGAGCGGGTCGAGCGGCTGTCCGGGCTGAGGGGCGGCGGTGCGGGAAGTGTCGCACTCGACGCGCTGGGCGGCGTCGCGAACCGGCCCCGGCCGGACGCGACGGCGTTCGTGCACCGGGACGCGCGTTTCCTGGCGCAGTACATCGTCTCGTGGCCGGACGCCGCCGACCCCGAGACGGTGGCGCGGCACCGCGGCTGGCTGGACGCCACCCACGCGGCGATGCGCCAGTGGGCCAGCGGCTTCGCCTACCAGAACTACCCCGACCCCGCCCTGCGGGACTGGCGGCACGCGTACTACGGCCGTAACGCCGAACGGCTGGCCAAGGTCAAGTCGGTGTACGACCCGGAGCGCGTCTTCACCTTCCCGCAGGCGATATAGGAGCCGCGCCCCGAAGGGGCGCGGGGAACTGCTCCCCCAAGCTCTTCGAGCAGGGGGTGCCCCCAAAGCCACAAACGGCCCGCAGACTGCAACGCACAGCAAGGGGCAGCCCCTCCCCAGAACGGACGGGAGGGCTCCACAACACGGCACAGGCACCGCGCACCCGTACGCTGGCCAACGCACAATCGCCGCAACAAGAGGAGAACCCCGTGCTCGTGCTGCTGCCGCCGTCCGAGGGGAAGGCCGAGGCCGGCAAGGGCCGCCCCCTGGACCTGGAAGCGCTCTCCCTGCCGCGGCTGACGGAGCCGCGGCAGACGGTGCTGGAGGAGTTGGTGTCGCTCTGCCGCGCGGACGAGGAGAAGGCGCGGGAAGTGCTGGGCCTCAGCGAGGGCCTGCGCGGCGAGGTCGCCAAGAACGCCGCGCTGCACACCGCGCCCACGCTGCCGGCGGGCGAGATCTACACAGGGGTGCTCTACGACGCGCTGGGCCTGGCCACCCTGGACCCGGCCGCCAAGCGGCGCGCAGCGCGCTCGCTGCTGGTCTTCTCCGGCCTGTGGGGCGCGGTCGGGATCAAGGACCGGATCCCCTCCTACCGGCTCTCCGGCGGCGTGAAGCTGCCGGGCACCGGAGCGCTGGGCCGCTTCTGGCGGCAGCCGCTGGAGTCGGTGCTGCCCGAGGCGGCGGGCGGCGGGCTGGTGCTGGACCTGCGCTCGTCGGCGTACGCGGCCATGTGGAAGCCCAAGGGCGAGCTCGCGCGGCGCACCGCGACGGTGCGGGTGCTGCAGTCGCGGATGGTGGACGGAGTGGAGAAGCGGTCCGTCGTCAGCCACTTCAACAAGGCGACCAAGGGCCGCATCGTCCGGGCGCTGCTGGAGTCGGGCGCGGCGCCGAAGACCCCTGCGGAGCTGGCCGGGACGCTGCGCGAGCTGGGCTACCTGGTGGAAGGTGCGGAAGGTGCGGAAGGCGCCGCGGGGCCGAAGGCGACGGCGCTGGACGTGGTGGTGACGGAGCTCTAGAACAAGGCGGGCGAGCACAGTCGTTGCACAGCGTGCAACGACTGTTGCGCGGGTTGGAGCCCCCGGGCACGATACGGGCATGAACCCCGCGCCACCCCCGTCCTCCTCGTCTTCCTCCGTGCTCGACCTCGCTCCCGTCATCCCCGTCGTCGTACTGGAGGACGCGGCGGACGCCGTACCGCTCGCCCGGGCGCTGGTCGCGGGCGGGCTGCCCGCGATCGAGGTGACGCTGCGCACCGAGGCCGCGCCGGAGGCGATCCGCGCCATCGCTCAGGCCGTGCCCGAGGCGGTCGTCGGAGCGGGCACGGTGCTCGGGCCCCAGGACGTACAGACAGCTGTGGCGGCAGGGGCGCGTTTTCTGGTGAGCCCCGGCTGGACGGACACCCTGCTGGAGGCCATGCGGGCTTCCGGGTTGCCGTTCCTGCCCGGGGTCTCGACCGTCTCGGAGGTCGTGGCGCTGCTGGAGCGCGGGGTGACGGAGCTGAAGTTCTTCCCTGCGGAGGCGGCCGGCGGCACCGGCTATCTGAAGTCGCTGGCCTCCCCTCTCCCCCGGGCCCGGTTCTGCCCCACCGGCGGTGTGACGGCGGCCAACGCGCCCGGCTATCTGGCGCTGCCCAACGTCGCCTGCGTCGGCGGGACCTGGATGCTGCCCGCCGACGCGCTCGCGGCCAAGGACTGGGAGCGGGTAAGGGCGCTGGCTGCGGAGGCGGCGGCGACGGGTGGCCGGTGAGAGGGCTTCCCTACCGCAGGTGCCCCGTGTCGTTGAGGAGGCGCAGGGAGGCGTTGCCGTCGGCGTAGTAGGCGATGGCCGAGAGGGAGGCGGCGGACAGCTCCATGCGGTACAGGGACTCGGGCGGGGCGCCCAGGGCGAGCCGGACGAGGGTCTTGACCGGGGTCACATGGGTGACGAGCAGCACCGTGCGGCTCGCAAAGCGGGCCAGGAGCTTGTCGCGGGCCGCCGCGACCCGCCGGGCGACCTCGGCGAAGGACTCGCCGCCTCCCGTGGGGTGGGCCGAGGGGGAGGCCAGCCAGGTGTCCAGGTCCTCCGGGTAGCGCTCGCGCACCTCGGCGAAGGTGAGGCCCTCCCAGGCGCCGAAGTCGGTCTCGCGCAGCCCGTCGTCGGTGTGGACGCTCAGCCCGAGGCGGCCCGCGACGGTGGCGGCCGTCTCCTGGCAGCGGCGCAGCGGTGAGGAGACCACGGCCTGGATGGTGCCGCGCGCTGCCAGCGCTTCGGCGACGGCTGCGGCCTGCCGCCGCCCGGCGGCCGAGAGTTCGGGGTCGGAGCCGCCGCTGCCGGAGAACCGTTTCTCGGGCGTGAGCGGCGTCTCCCCGTGCCGGAGGAGTACGAAGGTGGTGGGGGTGCCCAGGTCGGGGCCCCAGCCGACGCGGGTGGCGGGCGAGGTGGGCCCCGGCTCGGTCGCGGCGGCGGGCTCCCCAGCAGAGGGCTGCGCGGGGGCGTCCAGCTCCGCGCGGGACGCGCCCGCGTCCCAGCGCTCGCCGCGCTTGCCGGCGTCCATGGCCTCGTTGGCGAGCCGGTCGGCGTGCTTGTTCTGCTCGCGCGGAATCCACTCGTAGCTGACGGCGTCCGGCGGGAAGACCGCGGCGGCCTCCAGGGCGAGCGGGCGCATGTCGGGGTGCTTGATCTTCCAGCGGCCCGACATCTGCTCGACGACGAGCTTGGAGTCCATCCGCACCAACACAGCCGCGTTCGCGTCCAGCTCGTACGCGGCACGCAGCCCGGCCAGCAGCCCCCGGTACTCGGCGACGTTGTTGGTGGCCTGGCCGATGAACTCGGCGGTCTCGCGGAGGGTTTCACCGGAGGCCGCGTCCCTGACGACGGCGCCGTATCCGGCCGGGCCCGGGTTGCCCCGCGAGCCGCCGTCCGCCTCCACCACGAAGGTGCGGCGCGCCTGGGCACCACTCATCGCAGGTGTCCGTTCGCTGCGCTCACAACCCGGACTCCGGGGTGCGCACCAGGATGCGGCGGCAGTTCTCGCACCGGACGACGGCGTCGGCGGGTGCCTCGCGGACCTCGTTCAGCTCGGTGATGTTCAGCTCCAGGCGGCAGCCCTCGCAGCGCCGCTGGTAGAGCTTGGCCGCGCCGACGCCGCCCTCGCGCTCGCGGATCTTGTCGTAGAGCTTGAGCAGCTCGCCGGGGATCGCCCCGGCGACCGTCTCGCGCTCCTTGCGTACGCTGCCGAGCTCGGCCTCGATCTCGGCCAGCGCGGCGTCCCGGCGCGCTGTGGCGTCCTGGACCTTGGCGCTGACGGATTCGACGCGCTCGCCCAGTTCGGCGGCGCGCTCGGCGGCGGACTCGCGGCGCTCCATGACCTCCAGTACGACATCCTCCAGGTCGCTCTGGCGCTTGGCGAGGGAGGCGATCTCGCTCTGCAGGTTCGCCAGGTCCTTGGGGTTGGTGACGGCGCCGGAGTCGAGGCGCTGCTGGTCGCGGGTCGCGCGCTGGCGTACCTGGTCGACGTCCTGCTCCGCCTTGGTCTGCTCGCGGGCGGTGTCGCTCTCCTCGGTCTGCGCGGCCACGAGCAGATCGCGGAGCTGGGCGAGGTCGGCCTCCAGCCGCTGGATCTCCTCGTGCTCGGGCAGGGTCCTGCGCTTGTGCGCGAGCTGCGTCAGGCGCGTGTCGAGTGCCTGGACGTCGAGCAGGCGGATCTGATCGGCGGGCGCGGCGTTCAGTTGGGGGCTCCCGGGGTGAGGTCGTTGTCGGTCAGTGCGGTCTGCTCGGCCGTGTTCTGCGCAGAGGGCGGAGCCAGCGGTGAGGACTGGGGCAGCGAGGGGGCGTGCGCGGTCCACGGGTCGGTGACGGTACGCGAGACCTCGGTGCGCAGGTCCCAGCCCTCCCGTTCGGCGACGGCGTCGAGCTGCGCTGCCGCCTGCTCGCACCAGGGCCATTCGGTGGCGAAGTGTGCCGCGTCCAGCAGCGCGAGCGGTGAGTGCTCGCGGGCCTCGGACGCGGGGTGGTGGCGCAGGTCGGCGGTGAGATAGGCATCGACGCCCGCGTCCCGTACGGCGTCGAAGAGGCTGTCGCCCGAGCCGCCGCAGACGGCGACCGTCCGCACCGTCATGGCCGGGTCGCCCGCAGCGCGGACGCCCTGTGCGGTGACGGGCAGCGAGGCGGCGGCCTGCTCGACGAAGTCGCCGAGCGGCAGCGGGCGCTCCAGCTCGCAGATCCGGCCCAGGCCGCGCCGCCCGCTCGGGTCGGTGGCGTCGGGCACCAGGGGGCGCAGCACCCGCAGCCCGAGCGCCGAGGCGAGCGCGTCGGAGACGCCGGGGTCGGCGGTGTCGGCGTTGGTGTGGGCGACGTGCAGCGCGATCCCGTTCCTGATGAGCGTGTGCACGACGCGGCCCTTGAAGGTGTCGGCGGCAACCGTCGTAGTGCCGCGCAGATAGAGCGGATGGTGGGTGACCAGGAGCTCGGCGCCCTTGCTGACGGCCTCGTCGGCGACCTGCTGCACGGGGTCGACGGCGAACAGGACCCGGCTGACGCGCGCCTCGGGGTCGGCCGGGTCCCCGCAGACCGTGCCGACGGCGTCCCACTGCTCGGCGCGGTCGCGCGGCCACAGGGTGTCGAGCGCGGCGATGACTTCGGAGAGTGTGGGCTGTGCTGGCACGGGGGCAAGGCTACCTGTCCGAAGCCGCGGCGCTCCCAGCCCGGTCGGCAGCCGCCCGGGCCCCGCGGCGCCGGGCCAGCGGCGGCTGCCAGCACACTTCCCTGCGCCCGCGCAGGCGAACGCTCCATCGCGCGGCATTCGGTCACCCGTACGCGTGAAGCGGCTCAACTCTCATGGTTCGACTGCGAGTACGACGCCTAGCTTCATCACCGGAGGTGATCGAGGCATGACTGCGAGTGTCGCCAGGGTCATGAACGAGAGCTTCACGGTCGCGGCTGACGGCTCGTACGCCGCCAGGCTCACCACGCAGGCCGGCACGGAGCTCTGGTATCCGGAGCGCTGGACGCTCGACGGCCCGGAGCCGTACGCGGTACCGCTGCCAGTGGAGCAGCCCGAGGACGCCGACAGCGGCGTGCTGCCGCTCGCCGACGGGCGGGTGCTGATCGCCCGCCGGGCGCAGGGATGTTGCTCCCTGGCGCTGCTCTACCCCTCGGGCCCGGAGACCGGCGAGCGGCGGCTGGGCACCGTGGAGACGGACGAGCTGCGGCTGCTGCCCCCGGCGCCCTGCGGAATGCGCGCCTACGCCCTGGCCGACGAGCAGGACGGCCGCGCCACAGGGGTCTGGCTGGTGACCGACGGCTCCTCCCGGCCGCCGGTGCGGGTCGCGCGGCTGAGCGGCCGGTGCTCGGGCGGGGCCTGGCTGGACCCTCAGGGGCGGCTGCTCGCGCTCGACTCGGCGGGCCCGGACGGGGAGGGGCCCACCAAGACGGTCGCGGTGGACCTCGGAGCGGGTGGCGAGCTCTCACCGCTGCTGGAGATCGCCGAGGACAGCGACGACCGGCTGCTGCTGGCGGACCCGGACAGCGGCCTGCTGCTCGTCCGCTCGAACGCGCCGGGCGAGGAGCGGCTGGGCTGGGGTGTGCTGGGCAGCCACCGCCCGGTCCGGTTCCCCGAGGCGCTGCACCCCACGGACGCGCGGCTGACGCCGATCGCCGTACAGCCGGGGCAGACGCTGCTGCCCGAGCGGTGCGGGGTGGCGCTGCGGGTCGACGCGGCGCCGGGGCCGGCTGCCGGGGCCGGGGCCACAGCGCCCGGGGCACACACCTGGCTCGCCGTATGGCGGCCGGGGCTGCGGGAGTTGCGGCACCTCGCGAGCCCGCCGGGCTGGCTGACGGGCCACGGGATGTGGACGTCCGAGGGCCAGCTGTGCGTCCCCTACTCGACGGCGCAGAACCCGTGCGGTCTGGCCCGGATGCGGACACCGCTGCCGGAGGAGGAAGCGCCGGTCGCCGCTGCGCCGCCGGCGGGTCCGGCACCGCGTACACCGCCCGGACCTCCCGGACCTCCCGGACCTCCCGGACCAGGTGCGACGGCCGCTGCCGCCGGGCCGCCGGAGGCGCCGGCTCCGGCCCGCGGTGACGTCACGGCTCTACAACATCACGATCACGGAGGGCTGCCCTCCGGACTGCTGGGTTCCATGGTCCGCAGAAGGGTTTCCGCAGGCGGCGAAGGGTCGTTGGGGACCGCGGGTGAACCGGTATCGAAACCGGTCCCGTTGCAGCAGGCCCCACTGGCCAGCGGAACGGCGTGACCAGCCGGTGAAACGGTTCGAGGGGTGTCAACTCAGCTCGATAAACTCCGCCGGGTACGACGGCAGAGCAAGAGATTGACGGAGTGACATCACGATGTCGGACACCCAGACCGAGACGCCCAGCGACACGCAGACGGCCGGCGAGGGGACTCACCGGGGGAAGCACAGGGGGGAAGCCGCGCACGAGGAGCAGGGCGGCGCGGCGCAGGGGCGGCACCGTCGTCCTGAGCCCGCGCGGTAAGCGGACGCTTCACTTTTTTCTGAGCAGGGGCTGCCCCTCTTTGCCGGTCGCAGGCTGCGGGTTGTCTGTGGCTTGGCGCGCAGTTCCCCGCGCCCCTTTCGGGGCGGAGGTGCTCAGCCTTTCTTGAGGCCGAGCACCTCCGCCGCAGCGAAGGTCTCCTGCGGAGAGCGCTCGGCGAAGAACGGGGTCAGCCGCTCGTCCAGCTCCTCCACGGTGAACGCCTCCTCGGCGGTGTCGAACTTCGCCGCCACCCTGGGCCGCTCCAGCAGCGCCACCATGCCGCCGTGCACCACCAGCAGCTGCCCGTTGACCCGGGCAGCGGCCGGGGAGGCCAGATAGCCCACCAGCGGGGAGACGTGCTCGGGCGCCAGCGGGTCGAGGCCGTCCGCCGGTGCCGGGACGCCCTCGAAGACGTCCTCGGTCATCCGGGTGCGCGCACGCGGGCAGATGGCGTTCACGGTCGCCCCGTACTTGGCCAGCGCGCCCGCCGTCGAGGTGGTCAGACCGACGATGCCGCCCTTGGCCGCCGCGTAGTTGGGCTGCCCCGGGGAGCCCGCCAGGAACGCCTCGGACGAGGTGTTGACGATCCGCCCGTAGACCGGGCCGCCCGCCGCCTTGGACGCCTCGCGCCAGTGTGCGGCGGCGAAGTGGGTGGTGTTGAAGTGGCCCTTGAGGTGGACGCGGATGACCACGTCCCACTCCTCCTCGGTCATCGAGAACACCATCCGGTCCCGCAGGATGCCCGCGTTGTTGACCAGGACGTCCAGCGAGCCGAAGGTGTCCAGGGCCAGCCGGACCAGCTCGCGGGCCCGCGCGAAGTCGGCCACGTCGCCGTCGTGGGCGACCGCTTCGCCGCCGGCGGCGCGGATCTCGGCGGCGACCTGCTCGGCGGCCTCGCCGAGGTCGTTCACGACGACCCGCGCACCCAGCCGCGCCAGCTCCAGTGCCTCGGCGCGGCCCAGGCCTTGGGCCGCGCCGGTGACGATTGCGGTCCTGCCCTGCAAACAGTCTGTCGCAGACATGGGGTCCTCTCTCTCGTCCTGCGTACCCGGCATGGGGGGGCTGCGCTTGCCCACCCTGCGCCCCTGGCGCAGACTGCCCAAGCTTGCGGGGTGACAAATAAGGGGCACCCCCTACAGCGCGATGCTGGTGCGCAGGGCCTCTCCGGTGCGCATCTGGTCGATCGCCTCGTTGATCTCACCCAGCCGCACCCGGTGGGTGATCAGCCCCTCCAGATCGATCCGCCCGGCACGCCACAGCGCCACCGCGCGGTCGTACGAGCGCAGCACATCGCCACCGCCGTACAGGGAGGGAAGAATGCGCTTCTCGTCGAAGAACAGCTCGAACATGTTGAACTGGAGCTGGTCGTCCATGGCGCCCGCACCCACCACGCACAGCGTCCCGCCGCGCCGGGTCGCCTCGTAGGCGGCGCGCGCGGTCGCGGATCTGCCGACGACCTCGAAGACGTGGTCGAACCCCTCATCGGCGGTGGCCCGGCGCTTGGCGTCGGCGAGTCCGTCCGGCGCGACGGCCTCCGTCGCGCCGAACCGCAGGGCGGCCTCCCGGCGCGCCGCCACCGGGTCGACGGCCACGATCTGCGCGGCCCCGCACGCCCGCGCGCCCTGGATCGCGCTGATGCCGACGCCGCCGCAGCCGATGACGGCCACCGACGAACCGGCCTCCACACGTGCCGTGTTGAAGACGGCGCCCAGGCCCGTGGTGACGCCGCAGCCGATCAGCGCGGCGATCTCGAACGGCACGTCGTCGGGGACCGGCACGGCGCAGGGTGCGTCGAGGACGACCTCCTCGGCGAAGGTGCCGGTGCCGGCGAAGCCGAACACCTCGCTGTCGCCGGTCGTACGGCGGAAGTTGGGCGTGCCGGCGTTCAGGAAGCCCGCCAGGCACAGATGGCTCTGGCCGCGGCGGCAGGCGGGGCAGTTGTTGCAGGCGGGCAGCCAGCAGACCACGACGCGGTCGCCCTCCTTGAGACGCGTCACCCCCTCCCCCACCTCCAGGACCTCGCCCGCGCCCTCGTGGCCCGGCACGAACGGGGCCGGCTGCGGGAGCACCCCGCTCATCGCGGAGAGGTCCGAATGGCACAGGCCGGTGGCCCTGATCCGGACGCGTACCTTGCCGGGCCCGAACCCGGCCGGTTCGATGTCGTCGAGGACCTCGAGTTTGTCCTGGCCTGTCTCGAGCAGTACCGCTGCGCGCACGTCGGCTCCTTTCAGAGACCGCTGCCCCTTTGGGACACTGCCTGCCTGTTATGCGTGGACGACCACGCCGTCCCCGAGCACCGGCGCGTCGTCCCGCTCCACCGCCGTCGCCGTCAGCTGGAGACGGCCCTCTGCTTGCCGCCAGACGCGGATCCGCAGGGTCTCGCCGGGGTGGACGACCCCGGCGAACCGCACCGCGTAGGAGGAGACGCGGCCGACGTCCCCGTCGAGTACGCCGTCGACGACGGCCTTCAGCGCCATCCCGTACGAGCACAGCCCGTGCAGGATCGGCCGGTCGAAGCCCGCGAGCCGGGCGAACTCCGGGTCGGCGTGGAGCGGGTTCCAGTCGCCGGAGAGGCGGTAGAGCAGCGCCTGCTCCTCGCGGATGGGCCGCTCGGCGACGAAGTCCGGCTCCCGCCCGGGCACTTCCAGCCGCCCGGAGGGCCCGCGCTTGCCGCCGAAGCCCCCTTCGCCGCGGACGAAGATCTGCGCCTCGGTGCTCCACAGCGGGCCGTCCTCGTCGGCCACGTCCGTACGCAGTACGAGGATGGCGGCCTTGCCCTTGTCGTAGATGTCGGCGACGCGGGCCGTGGCGGTGGCCCGCCCGTCGACGGGGATCGGGCGGTGCAGCTCGACGGACTGGGTGCCGTGCAGCACGGCGGTGAGGTCGACGTCGATGCCGGGTGCGGACAGGCCGCCGACCACGCCCATGCCGGCGCCCGCGACGGTGGCGAACGACGGCAGTACGTGCAGCTTGCTCTCCAGCGTGTAGCGCAGCTCGGCCGGGTCGGTCGCGGGCACGCCCGCGCCCAGCCCGAGGTGGTAGAGCTGGATGTCCTTGTGGCCCCAGGAGATCTCGGTGCTCCGGGGTTCGGCTGCGAGGGCCTTCGCTGCGTCGATGGGCATCGGCGGGTGGGCTCCCTTGTCGTCGGGACGGATCTCATTCCGGGGTGGGCGGAGTGGGCGGAGTGGGCGGAAGACCCTGGCCCGGCCGACCGCCCCTTCGGCCGGGCC
>NZ_JADKMA010000084.1 GCF_017676365.1 Streptomyces oryzae | reverse complement strand
GGGCCTGGGGCGGTGCGGGTGCCGCCGCGCGGTGGGTGATGTCCGCGGCCACGGCGGACGGCAGCCAGTCGCCGGGCCGCCGCAGCTGGGTGTCGCCGGAGGCCGTCTGGCACATCCGCAGGATCTCATCGAGCTCCGGCCGGTCCTCCGGCTTCTTGGCAAGAGCCCGGGTGACCAGCCCGCTCAGCTCGTCGGGGAGACCGTCCAGCGCGGGCTCGGCGTGGACGATGCGGTACAGCACACCGTGCGAGGTGCCCTCGCCGAAAGCCGGGGTGCCCAGCGCCGCGTACGCCGCGATCTGGCCCAGCGCGAAGATGTCCGTGGCCCCGCTCACCCGCTGCCCCTCGGCCTGCTCGGGCGCCATGAACGACGGCGTACCGATGGTGACCCCGCTGCTGGTGAGCGAGGTGGCATCGGCGGCGCGGGCGATACCGAAGTCGATGACACGCGGCCCGTCCTCCGCCAGCAGCACATTGGAAGGCTTCAGATCCCGGTGGACGATGCCCGCCTTGTGGATGACCTGGAGGGCCTCCGCGATCCCGGCGACCAGGAACAGCACCGTGGACACCGGCAGCCTCCCGTGCGCCGTCACCGCCTCAGCAAGTGACGGCCCGGGCACATAGGCCGTCGCCAGCCAGGGATACGGCCCCTCGGTGTCACTGTCGATCACCGGCGCCGTATACAACCCCTGCACCCGCTCGGCAGCCCGCACCTCCTGCTGGAAACGGCGCCGGAACTCCGGATCCTCGGCGAAGTCCGGCCGGATCACCTTGATGGCGACAGGACGCCCGCCCGGGGTGTAGGAGAGATACACCTTCCCCATGCCACCCGCACCGAGACGGGCCGCCAGCCGGTACCCGGCGACCGAGGTGGGATCGTCCTCCGCGAGCGCGGTGAAGACCTCCGCTGCCGCTCCGTCAGACATGAAACACTGCCCCCGATGTGGTCGTCGCCCGTCAAGACGATCAGACAGTACCCGGAAGGGCTCAACTGGTCGGGCGCGGGCCGCTGCCGAAGAGTTCGACGGCTTCGCGGACGCCGGCGAGCGGCAGCGCGAGCGCGCTGACCGAGCCGACGGCGGCGGCGAGCAGCAACAGGGAGTGCCGCAGCTCTTCCGCGACGGGTGCTCCCGAACGGACCGACGCGGCCAGCGCCTCCAGCCCCCGCTCGGCCTCGCGCCGGTCGCGCAGCTCGGCGGGGTGCGCGTCCAGCGCCCGCCGCATCCGGTGGACGGCGCGGCCCAGCGCCTCGATGCGCGGGTCGGCACCGGTGTCGTGCCCGGCGGCCACGGTCCGCCGTTGCCCCACAGTCTCGCTTCGCACTTTCTCCCCCCACATGGGATGTCCCGCGGCGCGGAGCGCGGGATTACCGCTTTCCTCCGAGGAGTTGGCAGCTCCTGTCGGAGATTCCGACAGTAAACGCCACTCTACGCGTGTGGCGCCACACGGAATGCGAGATTTCAGGGTGCCTTTTCCGATGATCGTCCCCAAGGATGACGGTTGGCTCCCCCCTACGTGCGATATCCATGGACATGTGACGCAGAGGGAACAGGGCTCCGACAGCCGCGTGCGCGACACGGCTCCGCGAGTGGCCGGGCTGCTGCTGGCCGCCGGTGGCGGGCGACGGCTGGGAGGGCGCCCCAAGGCCCTGCTCCCGTATGCGGGGCGGCCACTGGTGGAACACGCGGTGCAGGTCCTGCGGGAGGGCGGCTGCACACCGGTCCACATCGTCCTGGGCGCGGCCGCCGAGGAGGTACGGAGGACCGCACGGCTGCCCGGCTGCGTTCTGGTCGACAACCCCGACTGGGCGGAGGGGATGGGTGGTTCACTGCGGGCCGGCCTGGAGGCGGTCTCCGGGGCCGACGCAGTGCTGGTCTCCCTGGTGGACCAGCCCGGCATCGGCGCGGCGGCCGTGGCCAGGGTGCGGGCCGCGTACCGCTCCCCCGCCACCCTCGCCGCCGCGACATACGAGGGCCGCCGCGGCCACCCCGTGCTGCTGGGCTCCGCGCACTGGGAGGGCGTCGCCCAGAGCGCACAGGCGGACACCGGGGCGCGCAGCTATCTCCGCGAGCGGCAGACCGAGTTGACCCTCGTCGAGTGCGCCGACATCGCCGACCCCGCCGACATCGACACCCCGCAGGACCTGCACCGGCTGCGGTAGGCGGGGTTTCTCGCTCCGGCGCGTGGAGGGGGCGCCGGGTGGCACCCGAGGACAGTGGAGTGGCTGGTTCCGGGGGTGGAGCGGCGTGAGAGATATCTCGACGTCAACAAACTCTTGAAGTTCCACTATGAGGAAACTAATCTCCACTGATCAGAAGCACCTTCCTGTCCCGAAGGTGCTCATGACCGCGTTCCGCGCGCCCGGCGCGGCACGCGGCACCCGGTGCCGCCCCGCGCCGCACATCGCCCGGCGGCCGCAGTTCACCGCTTGTCGAAGGAGTGACCCACCATGTCCGCACCAGCGCCCTCCCCGCTGGAAATCGTCGGCGTCGACCCCGGGCAGCGGCCCGCGCGGCAGGACGAGGTTCTGACCGGTGCCGCGCTCGAGTTCGTGGCCGCGCTGCACCGCAGGTTCACCCCCCGCCGGGACGAGCTGCTGGCCCGCCGCGCCGAGAAGCGCGCCGAGATCGCGCGTACGAGCACGCTGGATTTCCTCCCGGAGACCGCTCACGTGCGCGAGGGCGACTGGAAGGTTGCCGACTGCCCGCCCGCGCTGCTGGACCGCCGGGTCGAGATCACCGGCCCCACCGACCGGAAGATGACGATCAACGCCCTCAACTCCGGGGCACAGGCGTGGCTCGCCGACTTCGAGGACGCCTCGGCGCCCACCTGGGAGAACGTGATCGGCGGCCAGCTCAATCTGACCGACGCCTACGAGCGGCGCATCGACTTCACCGACGAGCGCTCCGGAAAGAGCTATGCGCTGCGCCCCGCCGAGGAGCTGGCCACCGTCGTGGTCCGGCCGCGCGGCTGGCACATGGACGAGCGGCACCTGGTCTGCAACGGGCGGCCGGTGCCCGGCGCGCTGGTCGACTTCGGGCTCTACTTCTTCCACAACGCGCAGCGCCTGCTCGACCTGGGCAAGGGCCCGTACTTCTACCTGCCCAAGACCGAGTCGCACCTGGAAGCGCGGCTGTGGAACGAGGTGTTCGTCTTCGCGCAGGACTACTGCGGCATCCCGCAGGGCACCGTCCGCGCCACCGTCCTGATCGAGACGATCACCGCGGCCTACGAGATGGAAGAGATCCTCTACGAGCTGCGCGACCACGCCGCCGGGCTGAACGCGGGGCGCTGGGACTACCTCTTCTCCATCGTCAAGAACTTCCGGGACGCGGGCTCGCGCTTCGTGCTGCCCGACCGCAACGCGGTGACGATGACGGCGCCGTTCATGCGCGCCTACACCGAGCTGCTGGTGCGCACCTGCCACAAGCGCGGAGCGCACGCCATCGGCGGCATGGCCGCGTTCATCCCGTCCCGCAAGGACCCGAAGGTCAACGAGGTCGCCTTCGAGAAGGTCAGGGCCGACAAGGACCGCGAGGCCAAGGACGGCTTCGACGGCTCCTGGGTGGCGCACCCCGACCTGGTGCCCGTCGCCAAGGCGTCGTTCGACGCCGTACTGGGCGAGCGCCCGAATCAGAAGGAGCGGCTGCGTGAGGACGTGCATGTCAAGGCTGCCGACCTGATCGCCGTCGACTCCCTGGAGGCCCGTCCGACCTTCGAGGGCCTGCGCAACGCCGTGCAGGTGGGCATCCGCTACATCGAGGCGTGGCTGCGCGGCCTGGGCGCGGTGGCCATCTTCAACCTGATGGAGGACGCGGCGACAGCGGAGATCTCCCGCTCCCAGATCTGGCAGTGGATCAACGCGGGCGTCGTCCTGGACACCGGCCGGCAGGTCACCGCGGAGCTGGCCCGGCAGGTCGCGGCCGACGAACTCGCCGCGATCCGCGAGGAGACCGGCGAGGACGCCTTCGCGGCGGGCCGCTGGCAGGAGGCCCACGATCTGCTGCTGCGGGTGGCACTCGACGAGAAGTACGAGGACTTCCTGACCACTCCCGCGTACCAGATGCTCCGCGGCTGAGGCCGTCGGGCGGCCTCTGGATGTGGCCGCCCCAGCCCCTGTGCCGACACCCCGCGCCCCTGACGGGGCGCGGGGCTGCGTTTCACATGGTGGCCACCGTCGTCGCCGCAGTGGTGGCCGTCATGACGGCGACCAGGACCGCCTCCATGTTCTTGATGGCCTCGCGGATGTCCTCGGTGACCCACTGGCCCTCGGCGATGGCCTCCATCCGCGGGGCCACCTGCTTGCGGGGGACGCTCGGGAAGGCGACCCCGTGGAGCCGCGCTGCGTGCAGCAGGGCGATCAGCCCGGTGGTGCGCTCGTCCGGTTCCGCGCCGTAGCGGACCACGTCCTCCAGCCGGTGCCGTAGCTCGCGCTCGGCCGACCCGTCCACCTCGGGGAAGCGGCGGGTGGTGAAGATGCCAAGCGTGCGGCGTTTGTGCTCGACGACGATGCCCCGTTCGCAGAGGCGCTCGACGGCGGCGTCGAGCGCCTTGGGCTGGTCCTTGGCGAGCCAGTCGCCGACCTTGCACTTGGCATCGCGCGCGGCCCATTCGGCGATCTTCGCGAGACGGCCGTCCAGCAGTCCGTCGCCGGTCGGGGTGGGGTCGGTCACCGTGAGCCGGCCGTCGATGACGGTCACTCGTCCGGCCAGCGTCAGGTCCAGCAGGACGCCGCCCGCCACGGCCCACCCGGCGGCTGAACGGCTCTTGGCGGCGCCGGTGTCGTCCTCGAGCGCCAGCAGCGTCACTTCCTCACCCAGTGTGACCGGCATGAGTCCCCCTTCACCCGTCCCCGTACTCATCCGGATTCCGCTGCCCACCTTCGAACGCGGCAAACCTGGCCGACCGGCCCCTGCTCAGCCGGCGAGCCCGTGCGCTCTCAGGTGAGCACCGCGCCCAACGCGACGAACCCCGTGATCAGCAGCGCGAGCAGACCCAGCAGCGGAACGGTGAAGCGCAGATAGCGGTCGTAGCCCACCTTGGCGAGGGAGATGCCGCCCATGACGACGGCGGTGGTGGGCACCCACAGATTCATCCAGCCGCTGGCCGCCTGCCAGGCGGTGACCACGACCGCGCGCGAGACGCCCGCGAAGTCGGCGAGCGGCGCCAGGATCGGCATGGCCAGGGTGGCGTGTCCCGAGGTGGAAGGGATGAGGAAGGCGAGGGGGAGATTGACGACGAAGATCATCACGGTGAAGAGCGCCGAGGGGACCCCGCTGACCGCCCCCTCGATCGAGTGCAGCAGAGTGTCGGTGATCTTCGCATTGTTCATGATCGCCGTGACCCCGCGGGCCAGCACGATCACCAGCGCGGGCGAGGCGAACTCGCCGACTCCGCGGACGAAGGTACTGGTGAACCGCTGCTCCCCCATCCGCGCCAGCAGCCCCACCACAATCGCCGCACAGATGAACAGCGCCGCCAACCGCGGGAAGGACCAGCCCAGTTCCCAGTCGTACGGGGTGGCGTCGGCCTCCCCGGTGAACGCGCTCGCCCAGGGGATCACCGAGAAGATCATGAAGGCGAAGACGAGGGCGACCGTCAGCAGGATGAGCTTGTGCCGCCCGGTGAGCGGCGGCGGCTCGTCCGCGTCGCTGCGCACGGTCCCGGCCTCCCGGTCGCCGGGCCGGTAGCCGGACAGGGAGCGTTCGGGGCGGTCCCGCACACGGCGCGCGTACCGTACGACGTAGCCGATGGTGACCGCTGTCAGCACCAGCCACATCAGCGCGCGCAGCGCGATCCCGTCGCCCAGCGAGATGTCAGCGGCCGAGGAGGCCACACCCGTGGCGAAGGGGTTGACGGTCGAGCACAGCACCCCGACACCGGCGCCCAGGATGATGGTGCCGGTCGCCACCATCCGGTCGTATCCCAGCGCGAGCATCAGCGGCACGAGCAGCCCGTAGAAGCCCAGGGTTTCCTCCGCGAACCCCTCCACGGTGCCCAGCAGCGAGAAGACCAGCATGATGCCGACGATCAGCAACGCACCCCGGTCGCGCAGCCGGTGCGCGAGCCGGCCGATGCCGCGGTCCATGGCGCCGGTGGAGAAGACGACGGTGATGAAGGCCCCGATGGCCAGTACGAAGAAGAAGACCCCTGCGGCGCCGTAGAGTTCGCCGGTCAGGTCAGGGCCGACCCGGCCCGTCCGGCTGTCCTGCACGCCGTAGAGACCGTTGACCGGGGACAGGAACAGCTCGTCGAACCGGTCCAGCACGCCGAGTCCGGAGGGCTCACGCCGGTAGGTGCCCTGCCGGGGCGCTCCGTCGGCGCCGCGCTCGTAGCTGCCGGACGGGACGAAGAACGCCACCACCCAGACGAGCAGCGTGACGATCGCCAGCACCGTCAGCGCGCTCGGGAAGGTGAACCCGCGCTGCTGCTCGGCCTCTCGGGACTCGGAGTCGGCCTCGGTCGGCATGCCGCGCGCCCCTTCCTCGGTCACCTGTAGGGCGAAACGCAGCATAACGGGCAAGACGCTGCATGCCGGGCATGTATAGTGCCCGCGCCCCTTCCGGCCGCACCGCATACGCTGTGCGCATGATTCGCAGCGCAGTCCCCGCCGACGTCCCCGTCATCCACACCATGATCCGTGAGCTCGCCGAGTACGAGCGGGCGCCGGAGGAGGCGAGGGCGACCGAGGAGCAGCTGCACGAGGCGCTGTTCGGCGACCGGCCCGCCGCCTACGCACATCTGGCCGAGGACGCCGACGGCAACCCGGTCGGCTTCGCGCTGTGGTTCCTCAACTTCTCCACCTGGCGCGGCGTACACGGCATCTATCTGGAGGACCTGTACGTCCGCCCCGCAGCCCGCGGCGGCGGCCACGGCAAGGCACTGCTGACCGAGCTCGCCCGGCTGTGCGTCGAGCGCGGCTACGAGCGCCTGGAGTGGTCGGTCCTCAACTGGAACACCCCCTCCATCGCCTTCTACGAGGCGCTGGGCGCTCGGCCTCAGGACGAGTGGACGGTGTACCGCCTGACGGACGACGCGTTGAAGGCACTCGGCGCGTAGGACGTCTGCCGCGGATCCTGCCGGCCCCTCGCGGTGTTCCGGCGTATCCGACTCCTCCACGCTGCGGGTGCTCTGTGGCTTGGCGCGCCGGGTCCCGCGCCCCTACAGGGCGCCCTGGCCCATCAAGTGCTCTCTCCCCCACGCTCCCAGGGGCGCCAGTGCCTCGTTGAGGGAGGTGCCGAGTGGGGTCAGGGCGTAGGTGACGCGGCGTACCGCGCCCTCGTAGGACTCCTCGCGGTGGACGATGCCGTCCGCCTCCAACTCGCGGAGGTGCGAGGCGAGGACCTTCTCGGTGACGCCGGGGATGCCCCGCCGCAGTTCGCCGAAGCGGCACGGCTGCTGGGCCAGCGCCCAGAGGATGAGGACCTTCCACTTGCCGCCGACCACATCGATCGCGGCGTCGATACCGCACACGTAAGTGCCGCGCCTGGTCATGGTTGCTGCCTCCCCCGGTACTCGCCCTGCCCCCATGCCCTCATGCCCTCATGCCCTCATGCCCTCATGCCCTCAGGGCGAGCACTCACCTTACGGTAACCACGTACAAAACAGTGCGTACTTGATCACGGTCTGGGGCGGTACGAGCCTGGTGCGCATGACCACGAACCGCACTTCCACGACCCCGCTCACCCTGCTCGGACTCGGCGGCATGGGCACGGCGCTGGCCCGCGCCTGGCTCGCCGCCGGCCACCCCCTCACCGTCTGGAACCGCACCGCCGCCAAGGCCGAACCCCTCGCCGCTGAGGGCGCACGGGTCGCGGCGAGCGCCGCCGAGGCGGTGGCGGCAGCCGGCCTCGTCGTCGTCTGCCTGCTCGACGACGCCTCCGTCGGCGAGGCCCTGGCACCGGCCGAGCTGACCGGCAAGGACATCGTCAACCTCACCACCGGCACCCCGGCACAGGCCAGGGAGCGCGCTCACTGGGCCCGGCGGCGCGGAGCGCGCTTCCTGGACGGCGGCATCATGGCCGTGCCTCCGATGATCGGCACACCACAGGCCGGCGGCTACATCTTCTACAGCGGCGACCACGCGCTGTTCGAGCAGCACCGTGAGACGCTGGCAATCCCCGCGGGCACCCGCTATGTCGGCACCGACGCCGGGCACGCGGCGCTGCACGATGTGGCGCTGCTGAGCGCCATGACGGGCATGTTCGCCGGGATCACCCACGCCTTCGCCCTCATGCGGCCGGAGCGGGAGGTGAAGCCCACGGAGTTCGCCGGCATGGTGACCGAATGGCTGCGTGCCATGGCCGCGATGACGGAGGCCATGGCGTGGCAGCTGGAGAGCGGCGACTACACCGAGGGCGTCACCTCGAACCTCGCCATGATGAGCGCCGGTAACGCCACCCTGGAGGCCACCGCGGAGGAACAGGGCGTGAAGGGGGAACTCCTGGCCCCCTTCATGGCGTCCATGAGAGAGCGGGTCGCACTCGGTCACGGTGACGAGGGGCTGGCCGGGCTGGTGGACGGGCTGCGAGGGGGGTCGCCACAGCGGTGAGGGCCCCTCATGACAGGAGCTTCTCCTGGTAGAGGTTTCTACGAGCCTGAGCTTCGGCTGAACGCACGGTAGGCAGCCGGTCGTCCGGCTCCTTACGGTGTGCCGATGCACTACGGCACGTCACGGGGGCAGGCAGGCAGCTCGTTCGACGGCTCGGCCGCGCGGCGACTGCGCGAGGGGCTGCGGCTGTCGCCGGAGGATGTCGCGTACGGCATGCGTGCCGCTTACGGCATGGAGATCGAAGCCCGCACCGTCGCGGCGTGGGAGGCCGGGATCGCCGCACCCGACGAACAGCAACTCTCCGCGCTGGCGGGCGCGCTGTGGTGCTCGGCGGCGGATCTGATGGGCAACCCCGGGACGCTGCGCGAGTACCGGCTGGCCCGGGGGGCCTCCCCTACCGACGTCGCTCGCGAGATCGGGATGACGCCTCAGGAGTACGCCCGCCTCGAGGAGACCGGCGATTGGGCCGGTGACGCGCGGCAGGCCGAGGCGCTGGCCGAGGTGCTGCGGCTGCCCGTGCCCGCGCTGATCGAGTTCACCGGATACGACGAGGAGTTGGCACAGCTCCTGCGGAAGGCCGCCACCACGCGGTGGCAGGCCCATGTCGGGGCCGTCTGCGAACTGGTTCCGCTGCCGCGGGAGTACGTCGCCGAGGGGTTGCGTGCCCTGCATGCGGCGTACCAGTCCACGACCGCCGCCTCGCTGGGCTGGGGACAGCCCGCCTCGGCGTCGTCGCGCGACGCGGGGCTGGCTTTTCTGGAAGAGATCCTGGCCCACTTCTGGCAGGCCATCGAGGGCTGACGGCTGCGCCCCCGCCGGGTTCGGCGGGGGCGCGGCGTCGCAGGAGGAGATCTCCCTCAGCTTCCGGCGGCCGTGGCTAGACCGTCTCCGCCGTCCACAGCTGGTGCGAGAGCCCGTGGCATGTCCACTGGGTGACCTGGGTCCGCGGCCTGCCGTCCAGCGTCTGGTCGGCACACTTGCCGCTGTACTTGTTGACCAGGGTGAACTTGTCGCCGTTGGCGACCGGGACGCGGGCCCAGAACTGGTCCTCGTAGTTGGAGTTGCAGCCCACCTGCGTCAGCCCGTGGCCGTTCTCCACGCTGTGGTAGGTGTTGACGAGGCATTTGCCGCTGTCGACGCTCCGCAGCTGGAACCAGTCGCCCTTGCCGGGAAGGATCTGCCAGCGCTGGTTGTCCCTGGCATGCCGCGGATAGAGGATGATCCGGGCACCGTTCTGCTTGGACGCCCCCTCCACGTCCATGACGAGGTTGGAATTCTTCGCGGAGTGGATGATCACTGTGTGCTGTGCCGCCCTGTCGTCCGCGGTGGCACCGGGCACTGACGTGGCGAGTCCCGTCGCGGCAAGGCCGAGCAGGACGGTGGCGCTGAGCAGAGCGCGTCGCTTCTTGGGCACTTCACCAACCCTTTCAGGCGGGGTCAGGGCTTGCGCCTGACCGATCACCCTGCATGATTCGCCCGCTCTTGCGCCATTTGAAGCTCTTCTCCGCTGAACTGACCGTAAGAGTGATTTGGTTGCTCACCCCGCCGATCGCTACCGCGGAACACTCCAAGTACGCCGCAACCATCCGGCCCGCGGCCGGAGAGGGCCCGGCCAGGTCCTCAGGCCGGGGTGCTCTCCCTGGGGTGGGGGATGCCCTCGCCGGGTTCCATGGGGTGGGCGACGACTTCCTCGTCGCGGCGGGAGCGGCCGAGGTGGTTGAAGACCAGGTTGAGGAGGACCGCGGTGACACACCCGGTAGAGATGCCGGAGTCGAGGATGATCTTCGCGCTGTCGGGGAACGCGTGGTAGAACTCCGGCGCCGCGATGGGGATGATGCCGACGGCCAGCGCGGTGCCGACGATCAGCACGTTGTTGTCCTTGCCGAGATCTGCCTTGAGCAGCGTCTGGATGCCGCTGGCGGCCACGGAGCCGAACAGCACGACCCCGGCCCCGCCCAGCACCGGCTGCGGTACGGCGGCGATCAGGCTGGCGGCGAGCGGGCACAGGCCCATGACGATCAGGATGCCGCCTCCGGTGGCGACCACGAAGCGGCTGCGTATCCGGGTCATCGCCACCAGGCCGATGTTCTGTGCGAACGCGCTGCACAGAAAGCCGTTGAAGAAAGGGCTGACGAAGGAGCCGAGGGTGTCGGCGCGCAGGCCCGCCGCGATGGTCCTCTCGTCCGAGGGGCGCTCCACGACCTCGCCCAGTGCGAGCATGTCGGCGGTGGACTCGGTCATCGAGACCAGCATCACCACGCACATGGAGACGATCGCGGCGACCGCGAACTGCGGGGCACCGAAGTGGAAGGGGGTGGGGAAGCCGACGATGTGGGCTTCCTTCACCGCGGTGAAGTCCGTGATGCCGACGGGTATCGCTATCAGCGTGCCGGCCGCCAGTCCGATCAGCACCGCGATCTGCTTGACAAAGCCGGTGGTGAACCGGCGCAGCAGCAGCACGATCAGCAGCGTCGCGCCGGCCATGCCGATGTTGCTGAAGTCGCCGTAGTGCGGGTCCTTTGCGTTGCCGCCCTGCGCCCAGTTGAAGGCGACGGGCATCAGGGAGACGCCGATGAGGGTGATGACGCTGCCGGTGACGACGGGCGGGAAGAAGCGGACGAGCTTGCTGAAGAACGGGGCGAGGAGGAAACCGAGCGCGGCGGCGACCATGGTCGCGCCGAATATCACGGGCAGCGCGTCCGACGGTCCCTCGGACTTGTTGATGGCCAGCATGGGCGCGACGGTGGCGAAGGTGACACCGTTGACGAACGGCAGCCTCGCGCCGATCTTCCAGAAGCCGAGGGTCTGCAGCAGGGTGGCGATGCCGGCCATGAAGAGGCTGGCGCCGGTCAGGAACGTCAGTTCGGTCGGGGAGAGGCCCACCGCGGCGCCGATGACCAGCGGCGGCGCGACAACCCCCGCGTACATCGCGGCCACATGCTGCAGGCCGGTGGTGAACAGCTTCAGTGGCGGCATGCCCTGGTCGACCGGGTGCTTGTCCTCACCCCCCTCGTCCCCACTGCCGTCCGCTGTCTTTCCTTGCTTGGTGAACCTGGGCGTCTTGGCCACGGGGTCCTCCTGTCGTTTTCGGCGCCGTGCGGCACACGGTTTCCGGAGGTGTTGCGGTGTGCAAGGTGGTGCTGCTGATGTGTTGTGCGGTCTGAGTGTGCGCCCATGAACTGTCCGGAGCATGACAGGAGTCCGGATGGGTGGGGCCGAACCGGCCGGGAGCCGTCCCTCCCGGCCGGTGTCCAAGAGGCCGTTGTGGCCTGCTGTCCTGGCGGCCGCACCGGCCCGGGTCAGCCGTACCGACCCGGGCCGGCCGGATCAGCCCGCTTCCGCCGCGATCCGGGAGAGGCGGCGTGCCTCTTCCCGTGCGTCGCGGGCGATCTCCTCCTCGTCGGCCCGGAGCAGATGGCCGTCCTCGACCACCGGCCGGCCGTTGACGAGGGAGAGGGTGACCGGGGCAGCGGCGCCCAGGACGAGCGCGGCCACCGGGTCGGCGATGGAGGAGTGCCCGATGCCGTCCAGCTTCCACAGCACGACGTCGGCGAGCTTGCCCGCCTCCAGCGAGCCCGTCTCCTGGGCCCGCCCCAGCACCTGCGCACCGCCGTAGGTGCCCAGCCGCAGGGCCTTGCGCACGGTCAGCGCGTTCTCCCGGTGCGGGCCGAGGCGGTTGATGAGCAGCGCGTTCCGCAGTTCGGTGTGCAGCTCGCCCGACTCGTTGGACGCCGTACCGTCCACGCCGAGGCCGACCGGTACGCCGGCGTCCAGCATGTCGGGGACCCGGGCGATCCCCGCGGCGAGCCGCGCGTTGGACGAGGGGCAGTGGGCCGCGCCGGTCCCGGTGCGGGCGAACGCGGCGATGTCCTCGTCGGTCATGTGGACGCAGTGCGCCATCCACACGTCCTCGCCGAGCCAGCCGACCGACTCGAAGTAGTCGGTCGGACCCATGCCGAACAGCTCGTGGCAGAACTTCTCCTCCTCCGCCGTCTCCGAGCCGTGCGTGTGCAGCCGTACGCCCTTGCGGCGCGCCAGCTCGGCAGCCTCACGCATCAGTCCGGTCGAGACGGAGAACGGGGAGCAGGGTGCCGCGGCGATGTGCAGCATCGAGCCGAACGAGGCGTCGTGGTAGGTGTCGATGGCCCGCTCGGTCTCCGCGAGAGCGTCCTCGAGGGTCTCCACGGCGAAGTCCGGCGGAAGGCCGCCGTCCGACTCGCCGCGGTCCATCGAGCCGCGCGCCGCGGTGAAGCGGACACCCAGCTCGGCCGCTGCGCGGATCTCGGCGCCGAGGAGGTCGCCGGCGCCGCGCGGGAAGACGTAGTGGTGGTCCATCGCGGTGGTGACGCCGCCGCGCGCCATCATCCCGAGGGAGCCGCGGGCCGCCGCGTAGACCATCTCCTCGTCGATCCGGGCCCAGGTGGGGTAGAGCGCGACGAGCCAGTTGAAGAGGTTGGCGTTCTGTGCCAGGCCGCGGGTGATCCACTGGTAGAAGTGGTGGTGGGTGTTGATCAGGCCGGGGGTCAGCAGATGGCCCGTGCCGTCGATACGGCGCTCGACGCTCTCCAGGCCCTCGGGGGCGTCGCCGGGACCGAGGGACTCGATCCGGTTGCCGTTGATGATCAGGTGGCCGGTCGCGTACTCGGTGTCCTGAGCGTCGACGGTCGCGATGGCGCACTTCTCGATGACGATACGGCCTGTGGTGCTGTGGCTGTCGACCATGGGGGGTCCTCGCTTGGGGGTTGGAACTAGAGGTTCGTCATGTCCACGGGTATGCGAGGGGTGGCCCCGTCGCGGAGGACCGTGGCCTCGATGAGGCCGTACGGCCGGTCGGCCGCGTAGTAGACGGCACCGTCGGCGGCGTCGTTCTTGATGTCGAACGGCGACAGATCGACCTTGAAGTGGTGCTTGTTCGGCATCGAGAAGCGGATCTCGTCTATCTCGGGCCTGCTGTTGATGACGCGCGCGCCCATCTGGTACAGCGTCTGCTGGAGGGAGAGCGAGTACGTCTCCGCGAAGGCGTGCAGCATGTGCTTCTTGGTCTGCGCGTAGGACTTGTCCCAGTTGGGCGTCCGCTCCCCCTCGGCGCCGGTCCAGTTGTGCCGCCATACGGAGGCGACCTCGGTGGCGAGGATGCGGTCGTAGTCCTCCCGGAGCGTGGTGTAGCGGTCCTTGATGTAGCCCCAGAACTCCGAGTTGGTGGAGTTGAGGACCGTCAGCCCCTTCAGCCCCGTCAGCACCTCGACGCTCTCACCGTCGAAGGTGATCTGCGCGGTGCGTATCTCCTGGCCCTTGCGTACGAAGGAGTGCTTGACCTCGTCGGCGCCGATGAACTTGGAGTTGGCGTCGGAGGTCTCGATGCGCTCCCAGTCGTACTCCTCGATGCGGATCCGGGCCGTGGTGATCGGCTCGGTGTTCTCCACGAAGTGCCGGGCCAGCAGAACGCCGAACGCCTCGGCCGACTCGATGCCGTGCTCCTTGGCGAAGGCGAACACGGTGTTCTTCGTGGTGTCGGTCGGCAGCACATGGGCGTTGGACCCGGAGTAGTGGACGTCGTCCAGGTCGCCGCTGAGGGCGACGGAGACGTTCAGATCCTTGATGTGGTGCGTGTCGCCGTCCCGCGTGATCTTGACGACGCGGTTCTCTGCCTTGCCGTACTGGTTCTGGCCGAGAATCGTGGGCATGGTGTCAGCTCCCTCGGTACACGGAGTAGCCGAACGGGTTGAGCAGCAGCGGCACGTGGTAGTGCTCGCCCGGGTGCACCGCGAAGACGATGGTGACCTCGGGAAAGAAGCTGCCTGGTGCGCTGTCCCTTACGCGGGGGGCGTCCTGCTGTTCCGCGGCTTCGCGCTGGCTGCGCGGATTCGAACTGTGCTCTTCCACGAAATACGGCTCGGTCTCGAACTCGAACCGTACGTGGGTGGTGCCTTCCGGCAGCGCCGGAAAGTCCTTGCAGCGCCCGTCGGCGTCGGTCTTCGACGCCCCGTGCGCGACCCATGCGGCCTGCTCGTCACCCTGGCGTACGGACAGCCGTACGCCGACCCCGGCGGCCGGGCGGCCGCGGCTGGTGTCCAGGATGTGCGTGGAGACCGAAGTGCTCGTCGACACCGAAGTGCTCGTCCCGTCGCTCATGCCGTGGGTCCTTCCTCCGCGAGCCGGGTGAGCCGAAGGCGGTTGATCTTCGCCAGCTCCCGCCGCACGATCTCCCGCTCCTGTTGCGGTGTGTTCTCGATCCGGTGACGAACGGCGTCCCTCATCTCCTCGGCGCTTCTGCCGGTGGCGCAGATGAGAAACACATGCCCGAACTTGTCCTGGTATGCCAGATTCAGCTCGAGCATTTCGGCCTTCAGCTCCTCGGAGGCGCCCGCCATGCCCCGCTGCTCGCGGGCCGAGGTCGGGTCGCCGGGCTTGGGCCGGCCGATGGGCGGATGCCCGGACATGGCCTCGTCCAGCCCTTCGTCGGTCAGGGCTGCGGTGGCCTCGTCGCTCGCGGCGAAGAGCGCGTCGGCGTCCGCGTACGGACGCCGGGCGAGCAACGCGCTCCCCCAGCTCCGGGCGGCGCACATGTCGTGGAGCGCGGCACGCGCCTCGGCGTCCGCTGCGGAGTTGAACCAGGTGAGACCTGGAGTCGAGCGCGAAGTCACGGGACCTCCGTGGCCGTGGTGCTGTTCGGGCTGGGAACAGCTAAGTCCTCAGGCCACATCACGTCAACAGTTTGTTGAAGGCTTTTCGACATCCTGGAAAAGAAAGCCCGCCATACGGAAGCACTATCCGCACCGAGCGAGGGCGGCACGGCCCTCAGCCCTCTCAGCCCGTCGTCCGCCCGTTCTCCCTGTTCAGGTAGTTGTAAACGGTGAACCGGCTGACGCCCAGGGCACTGGCGACCGTCTCGACGCCGTGCCGGACGGAGAACGCCCCCCGCGTCTCAAGGATGCGCACCACCGACTGCTTGGTCTTGCGGTCGAGCTCCGCCAGCGGCACCCCGTGCCGCCGCTCCAGCTCCGCCAGGATGTGGTCGAGTGAGTCGGACAGATGCGGCAGCCGTACGGCCACCACGTCCTCGCCCTCCCAGGCGAGCACCACGTCGTCCCCCTGCGCCTCCTGCGGGGCCACCATCGCCCCGCCCATCGCGTCCACCAGCGGCTTGATCGCGACGACGAACGGGTGCCCGGAAGCGGGCCCGCCCCCGGCAGGACCCGGGCTGTCCGCGGCGTATGTGTCCCGGTCCATCAGCCCTCGCCCTCCCCGATCACGTTCACCTGGAGGGAGACCCGGGTCGCCCCGGCCTCCAGCGAGCTGCGCAGCAGCGCCGCGACGGTGTCCAGCACCTCGTCGGCCGAGCCTTCGGCGGTGTTGCCGAACGGGCCGACGTCCACGGCATCCAGTGCCGCCGACTGGACGACCTCCCGGGCCACGACCGCGTGCTCCGGCGCCTCGTCCAGGTCGAAGGGCTCGGTCGTGAACTCCACTCGCAATCGCTTCATGCGCCCACAGTACCGAGCGCGGCCGGGCCCGCCGCAGGTCAGCGCAGCTCGGCGAGGAGCTGCTCGATGAAGGCGGCCGTCTCGCGCGGCTGGCAGGCTTCCGCGCACAGCCGGTTGATGATCAGCGTGTACTGGTCGACGTCCGAGGGCTTGTCGAGGTAGACCGCGTTGGTCAGATGCTCCAGATAGACCTTGTCCGGCAGGTCGGGGTCGCCGAAGCGCAGCAGGGTCACCGGTGTGCCGGCGGCAGCCGCCGTCACCTCGAACGGTGCGACCTGAAGCGTCACATGCGGCAGCTCGATCATCTTCAGCAGGTGTTCGAGCTGCCGGCGCATCACCTCGGCGCCGCCGAAGGGGCGCCTGAGCACCGCCTCGTCCACGACCGCCCACAGCCGCGGCGGATCCGGCCGGTGCAGCAGCCGCTGCCTGGCCATCCGCAGCTCCACGATCCGGTCCACCTTCTGCGGCTCGGTGTTCGGGTAGCCGAGCTTGCTGACGGCGTACGCGTAGTCCTCGGTCTGGAGCAGTCCGGGCAGGAACTGGACCTCGTACGTCCGGATCATCGACGCCGCGTCCTCGAGGCCGAGATGCAGCTCGAACCAGTCCTCCAGCACGTCGGAGTACTGGCACCACCAGCCGGGCGAGTTGGCCTGCCGCGCCAGGTCGAAGAACTCCTCGCGCTTGTCCGGGTCGTGGATGCCGTAGAGGGTCAGCAGGTCCCGCAGATCGCGTTCCTTGGCTCCGACCTGACCGCGCTCCAGCCTGGTGATCTTCGCGTGCGAGCCGCGGATGGCCCGGCCCGCGTCCTCCCTGGTGATCTCGCGCGACTGGCGCAGCCTGCGCAGCTTGACGCCCAGGATGATCCGGAGCGCAGTGGGACCGCTCGACGGCTCCTGTACAGCCCCGAGTCTCGGTTCACCGGACGGCTGCATCATGGCGGGCATTCCGACTCCCAAGGGTGATTGGGCGGTCACAACAGTGTGGCACCGGTGCACCGGTCCGGTACAGGTACCGGGAGAATACGCGTCAGGCGCGCACCGCTTCGGTGCGAGCCTTCCATACTCTCCTCCGTACCACCCTGGCAACCGGCCTTCCGAGCACGTCAGTTGAAGACGCAGAATGTAGGCGCCCCCTCCGCGGGAGAGCAACTACGGTGACAAAGCGCCGGAGGGCGCACCCGGCACCGCCGCACAACAGAACCCCGAGCCCCGGGCTCCGTCACAGGACGGAGCCCGGGGCTTTTGCGTGCCCGGCTTCCGGTCGGGCCTTGACAGGACAGCTCCGCGCAGCGCAATCTTCCAATGAGCAGAATACAACTTTCACGATACGAAATTAATCAGGGAGGGAGGGCGGTCGCAGTGGTCTCCTCGGACCGGTTCACCGTCAACGCCTCGATCCTCTTCACCGAGCTGCCCCTGCTGGAACGCCCGGCAGCGGCCGCCGCAGCGGGCTTCGACAAGATCGAGCTGTGGTGGCCCTGGGTCGACGCGCCCGTGCCCGAGCGCTCCGAGCTCGACGCGCTGCGCAGCGCGCTGGAGGATGCCCAGGTGCAGCTCACCGGGCTGAACTTCTACGCCGGGCAGCTGCCGGGCCCCGACCGCGGCGCCCTGTCCGTCCCCGGCGAGGAGTCGGACAAGTTCCGCGCCAACATCGCGGTGACGGCGGACTTCGCCAAGTCCGTGGGCTGCAAGGCGCTCAACGCCCTCTACGGCAACCGCGTCGACGGCGCCACCGAGGCGGATCAGGACGCACTCGCCCTGGAGAACCTCGCGCTGGCGGCCCAGGCGGCGGACCGGGCTGAGGCGGTACTGCTCATCGAGGCCCTCAACGCCCCCGAGTCCCCCAAGTGCCCGCTGGTCAGCGCGGATCGCGCCCTGGAGGTCGTGGACGCGGTCAACAAGGCCACCGGCCTGGACAACGCCCGCTTCCTGATGGACCTCTACCACCTGTCCATGAACGGCGAGGACCTGCCCGCCGTCATCGCGGCCCACACCGGCAGGACCGCCCACGTCCAGATCGCCGACAACCCCGGCCGCGGCGCCCCCGGCACCGGCTCCCTCGACTTCGACGACCTCTTCGGCCGTCTGCACAAGGCCGGTTACGACGGCCTCGTCGGTCTCGAGTACAAGCCAGGCGACAACGGCAGCGCCGCCGCCTTCGGCTGGCTGAAGTAGCACCGGCGGCCTGCGCCCCGCCCCCACACTTGATCTGCGAAAGGCACAGAGAATGACCTACACGCCCGACAACACCAAGATCGCCTTCATCGGGCTCGGCATCATGGGCGCCCCCATGGCCCGCAACCTGCTGAAGGCGGGCTACGACGTCACGGCGTACACCCTGGAGACCGAGAAGGTCGAGGAGTTCGTCAAGGACGGCGGCAAGGGCGCCGCCGGCATCGCGGAGGCCGTCAAGGGCGCCGATGTCGTCATCACGATGGTCCCGGCCTCCCCGCATGTGGAGCAGGTCGTCCTGCACGAGGGCGGTGTCCTGGAGAACCTCCGCGAGGGCGGCACCCTCATCGACATGTCCTCGATCACCCCGCAGACCTCCATCGAGGTCGCCGAGGCCGCGAAGGCCAAGGGCATCAAGGCGCTGGACGCCCCCGTCTCGGGCGGCGAGGCCGGCGCGATCGAGGCCGTGCTGTCCATCATGGTCGGCGGCGAGCAGGAGACCTTCGACGCGGCCAAGCCGATCTTCGAGGCGCTCGGCAAGACGATCGTGCTGTGCGGCCCGGCCGGCTCCGGGCAGACGGTGAAGGCCGCCAACCAGCTCATCGTCGCCGTCAACATCCAGGCCGTGGCCGAGGCCGTGGTCTTCCTCGAGAAGTCCGGCGTCGACCTGAAGGCGGCGCTGGAGGTGCTCAACGGCGGGCTGGCCGGCTCCACGGTGCTGACCCGTAAGAAGGACAGCATCCTGGCGGGCAACTACCAGCCCGGCTTCAAGATCGACCTGCACCACAAGGACATGGGCATCGTGACCGACGCGGCCCGCTCGGTCGGCGCCGCCGTACCGGCCGGTGCGCTGGTCGCCCAGCTCGTCGCGGCGCTGCGGGCGCAGGGCGACGGCGGGCTCGACCACTCCGCGCTGGTGCGCGGCGTCAAGCGGCTGTCGGGCGAGAACCCCGACGCCGGCTGAGGGCTGCGCTCTCTTCAGGAGCCCTCCCCACCGACTCCGGGCGGCGGCGTCGACACTGTCCTGTCGCGCCCAGGCGCCGCCGCCCGGACACCACCTGCACCGAACCAGGAGAGTTCGATGGCTCGTATGACCGCTGCCCGCGCGGCAGTTGAGATCCTCAAGCGCGAGGGTGTGGACACCGCTTTCGGCGTGCCGGGTGCGGCGATCAACCCCTTCTACGCGGCGCTGCGTGCCGCGGGCGGCATCGAGCACACGCTCGCCCGCCACGTCGAGGGCGCCTCGCACATGGCCGAGGGCTACACCCGTACCGCGCCCGGCAACATCGGGGTGTGCATCGGCACGTCGGGCCCCGCGGGCACCGACATGATCACCGGCCTCTACTCGGCGATCGGCGACTCGACCCCCATCCTGTGCATCACGGGACAGGCCCCGGTCGCCGTGATCGAGAAGGAGGACTTCCAGGCGGTCGACATCGCATCCATCGCGAAGCCGGTCACCAAGAAGGCCACCACCGTCAAGGAGGCCGCGCAGGTCCCCGGGGTCTTCCAGGAAGCGTTCCATCTGATGCGCTCTGGCCGGCCGGGTCCTGTGCTGATCGATCTGCCGATCGACGTCCAGCTCACGGAGATCGAGTTCGACCCCGAGCTGTACGAGCCGCTGGGCCCGCACAAACCGTCCGCGACCCGCAAGCAGGCCGAGAAGGCGCTGGACCTGCTGGCGGCGGCCGAGCGTCCGCTGATCGTGGCGGGCGGCGGCATCATCAGCGCGGACGCCTCCGAACTGCTGGTGGAGTTCGCCGAGCTGACCGGCATCCCCGTCGTCCCCACCCTGATGGGCTGGGGCACGATCAGCGACGACCACCCGCTGCACGCGGGCATGGTCGGCCTGCAGACCTCGCACCGCTACGGCAACGCCACCTTCCTGGAGTCCGACTTCGTCCTCGGGATCGGCAACCGCTGGGCCAACCGGCACACCGGTGCGCTGTCCACCTACACCGAGGGCCGGAAGTTCGTCCACGTGGACATCGAGCCGACCCAGATCGGCAAGATCTTCGCGCCGGACCTCGGCATCGTCTCGGACGCGCACGCGGCGCTGTCCCTGTTCGTCGAGGTCGCCCGCGAGCGCAAGCAGGCCGGGCGGCTGAAGGATCTGACGAAGTGGGCGGACGCAGCGCGGCAGCGCAAGGGCCAACTCCAGCGCCGTACGCACTTCGACAACGTGCCGCTCAAGCCGCAGCGGGTGTACGAGGAGATGAACCGGGCCTTCGGCCCCGAGACGCGTTACGTCTCCACCATCGGTCTCTCGCAGATCGCCGGCGCGCAGTTCCTGCACGTCTACCGGCCGCGGCACTGGATCAACTGCGGCCAGGCGGGCCCGCTGGGCTGGACCGTGCCGGCCGCGCTGGGGGTCGCCAAGGCGGATCCGGAGGCGAGCGTTGTCGCGCTGTCGGGGGACTACGACTTCCAGTTCATGATCGAGGAGCTGGCGGTCGGGGCGCAGCACCACATCCCGTACGTCCATGTGCTGGTCAACAACTCCTATCTGGGCCTGATCCGGCAGGCACAGCGCAACTTCGACATGGACTTCCAGGTCAACCTGGAGTTCGAGAACATCAACACTCCCGAGCTGGGCGGCTACGGCGTGGACCATGTCAAGGTCGCCGAGGGCCTGGGCTGTAAGGCGCTGCGCGTCACCGAGCCGGACCAGTTGCTGCCCGCCTTCGAGGAGGCGAAGAAGCTCGCCGCCGAGTACCGGGTGCCCGTCGTGGTGGAGGCGATCCTGGAGCGGGTCACCAATATCTCCATGGCTGCCGCCGATATCGGCAAGGTGAACGAGTTCGAGGAGCTGGCCGGCGAGGCTGCGCACGCGCCGACTGCCACGGTGCCGCTCGGCTGACGCCGTTTCGGAGTGCCAGGGGTTGCCCTTCGCCTTGTGTGTGCTCGGGGTCCGGGTGGCCACCGGGGTGCCCCTGGGCGCCGTCCGCCGGCTGCGGGTCCGTTCCGGTTGCTCGCGCCCACGCGGCGGAGCCGCACATCGACACTGCCCCGCGCCCCTTTGGGGCGCGGGGAACTGCTCCCCAGGGCCGAAGAAACCAAGCTTTCAACAAAGTGTTGACGCCCCGGAGGGGTGTCCTTACGCTCCAAGATGCGGAAATGATTTTCCGTGAATCACGTTGCCCAGGAAGGTCGTCCATGTCGAAGTCGAAGCCCACGCTGACCACCGAGGCGGGCGCGCCCGTCGCCGACAACCAGAACTCCACCTCCGCCGGCATCGGTGGTCCGCTCCTCCTCCAGGACCAGCACCTGCTGGAGAAGCTGGCGCGGTTCAACCGGGAACGGATCCCGGAGCGCGTGGTGCACGCCCGCGGCTCCGGCGCGTACGGCTACTTCGAGGTGACCGACGACGTCACCGGCTACACCCGCGCCCACTTCCTCGGCGAGGTCGGCCGCCGCACCGAGACGTTCATCCGCTTCTCCACCGTCGCGGACAACCTCGGCGGCCCCGACGCGGCGCGTGACCCGCGCGGTTTCGCCCTGAAGTTCTACACCGAGGAGGGCAACTACGACCTCGTCGGCAACAACACCCCGGTCTTCTTCATCAAGGACCCGCTGAAGTTCCCCGACTTCATCCACTCCCAGAAGCGCGACCCGTTCACCGGTAAGCAGGAGCCGGACAACGTCTGGGACTTCTGGGCCCACTCCCCCGAGGCCACCCACCAGGTCACCTGGCTGATGGGCGACCGCGGCATCCCCGCCTCGTACCGGCACATGAACGGCTACGGCTCGCACACCTACCAGTGGACGAACGCCGAGGGCGAGATCTTCTACGTCAAATACCACTTCAAGACGAACCAGGGCATCCGCTGCCTGTCCGGCGAGCAGGCCGCCGAGCTGTGCGGCACCGACCCCAACAGCCACCAGACGGATCTGCTGCAGTCCATCGAGCGCGGCGTCTTCCCGTCCTGGACGCTGTACGTGCAGATCATGCCGGCGGGCGAGGCGGCCGACTACCGCTTCAACCCGTTCGACCTCACCAAGGTGTGGCCGCACAAGGACTACCCGCTGCAGCGGGTGGGCCGCCTGGTGCTGGACCGCAACCCGGACAACGTCTTCGCCGAGGTCGAGCAGTCCGCGTTCTCGCCCAACAACTTCGTACCCGGCATCGGCCCCTCGCCGGACAAGATGCTCCAGGGCCGGCTGTTCGCCTACGCCGACGCGCACCGCTACCGGCTCGGCGTCAACCACACCCAGCTGCCGGTCAACGCGCCCAAGGCCACCACGGCGGCCAACTACGGCCGGGACGGCTTGATGGCCACCAACGCATACGGCCGGCACGCCAAGAACTATGAGCCCAACTCCTACGGCGGCCCGGTCGAGACCGGCCTCCCGCTGTCCGCGCCGCGTCCGGTGACCGGCTACTGGGGCACCCACGAGGCACCGCAGCACGCCAAGGACGACGACTTCTTCCAGGCGGGCGAGCTCTTCCGGCTGATGTCGGAGGAGGAGAAGGGCCGGCTGGTCGCCAATATCGCCGGCGGGCTCTCGCAGGTGACCCGCGAGGACGTCATCGAGAAGAACATCACCCACTTCAGCGCCGCCGACCCCGACTACGGGCGCCGGGTTGAGGCCGCGGTGCGCGAGCTGCAGGAGGGCTGACCCCTTCCGCCGCAGCGCACACCAGCGGCGTGCCGGACCGATTGGGAGGTCGGCCCGGCACGCGCCCCCGTGCGGAACGGTCCGGTTGATGAGGGGTGACCGTCCCGCGCGGGGGCATATCCATGCCATCCTCCCGCCCCACCGGGGCGGCCCGGCACCCGCCCCTTCGTAAAAGCCGTCCCATCGGCGACGATTGGGAGGCGATCCGGGCACGCGATGCCGCCGTGCCCGCCGGACCACCCGTGCCAGGAGCCGAACGATGGCTGACAGAGTGCTTGTGCGCTGCCCCGTGTGCCGACGCGAGCACAGCTACACAGCGCCGGTCTACCCCTGCGGCTGTGGCGAGCCGGTCGCCCTGCCGCTGCTCTCCTCCGCCTCCGCCGTCCAGGTACGGCACCGCACCTGGGCCGGTTCCTGGATCTCCGTACGGTGCCCGGCATGCGGGCGCCAGGACGAGTGGCCGCAGCCCGAGTTGGGCTGCGGCTGCGGTACGACGCTGCGGGTGCCGGTCGCACGCGACGGCAAGGGGGTGGCGGCGCCGTCCGCCGAGGACCCGCCCGCGCCGGCCCCCGCGCCGCAGCCCGCCCCTGCGGCGTCAGGCCCCGTGCCCCGGCCCGCGTTCCGGCCGGTCACCATCCGTACGGCCTACGACGCCAAGCTCGCCGCCGCGCAGTATCTGCGGTGGCTCGGGTTCGAGGGGATACGCGTCGCCGAGCGGACGCCGGCCTCGGGAGTGGATGTGCGGGGTCCCGCTGTGATCGCACACGTCGATCCCTCGACCTCGCCGGTCGGGCCGCGGGACGTGGAGACCCTGTGGCTGAACGGCCTCAACGACTCGGTCGCCGCCGTCTGCTTCGCCCTCGCGGGGTACGTACGGGACGCCAAGGCCCGCGCGGACGAGTTGCAGCTCCCGCTGTTCGTCCTCGATCTGACGGGGACGCCGCGTGCCGTGAACCAAGCCGCGGAGCGCCTTATTCGCACTCCGCGGTGATGCCGGCTGCCCCTGGCTGCCGTCCTCGGGCTGCGGGTTTCGTCGTGGCTGGTCGCGCAGTTCCCCGCGCCCCTTCGGGCCGCATCCGGATACCCCCTACCGGTCCCGGTACTCCGTACCAGGGGTGCCGGCCTCGCCGGCGGCGTGCGCGCGGAGCTCCACCCGCCGGATCTTCCCCGAAATCGTCTTGGGCAGCTCCGCGAACTCAATCACCCGCACCCGCTTATACGGCGCGAGCCGTTCCTCGCAGTGGGAGAACAACAGCGCGGCGGTCTCCGCGTCACCCGCATGCCCGTCCGCCAGCACCACATACGCCTTGGGAACGGCGAGCCGTACCGGATCCGGTGAGGGCACGACGGCGGCCTCGGCAACGGCTTCGTGCTCCAGCAGCACGCTCTCCACCTCGAAGGGCGAGATCTTGTAGTCGCTGGCCTTGAAGACGTCATCGGCGCGCCCCACATACGTCAGACAGCCCTCCTCGTCCCGGGCCCCGATGTCGCCGGTGCGGTAGTAGCCGCCGGCCATCGCCTCCGCGGTCCGTTCGGGGTCGCCCCGGTAACCGGTCATGAGGCCGACCGGGCGGGTGGAAAGGTCGAGGCAGATCTCGCCCTCGTCGACCCCGGCCTTGCCGGTGACCGGGTCGAGCAGGGTGACGTCGAAGCCGGGCGTGGGGCGGCCCATGGAGCCGGGCTTGAGGGGCTGGCCTGGGGTGTTGGCGACCTGGACGGCGGTCTCGGTCTGGCCGAAGCCGTCCCTGATGGTCACGCCCCACACCCGGCGCACGTGCTCGATGACCTCCGGATTGAGCGGTTCGCCCGCGGCGACGACCTCGCGCGGGACGGCGGCCAGCTTGCTGAGGTCGGCCTGGATGAGCATGCGCCAGACGGTGGGCGGTGCGCAGAAGCTGGTGACTCCGCCGCGGTCCATCTCGGCCATCAGGCGGCCCGCGTCGAACCGGGTGTAGTTGTGGATGAAGATCGTCGCCTCGGCGTTCCAGGGCGCGAAGAAGTTGGACCAGGCGTGCTTGGCCCAGCCCGGCGAGGAGATGTTCAGGTGCACATCGCCGGGCTGCAGGCCGATCCAGTACATGGTCGCCAGGTGCCCGACGGGGTAGGAGAGATGGGTGTGCTCGACCAGCTTGGGCAGCGCGGTGGTGCCGGAGGTGAAGTACAGCAGCAGGGTGTCGTCGCCGCGGGTGACGCCCTGTGGGTCGTAGCCGGTCTCCGTCCCGTACGCGTCCTCGTAGGCCAGCCAGCCCGCCGCGGGAGTGCCGCCGCTGCCGACGGCGATCCGGGTGTAGTCGCCGGGCACCTCGGAGCCGGTGAACTTCACCGTGTCCTCGGCGCGGACCACCACATGCCGGGCCTCGCCCCGGGTGACGCGGTCGGCCAGGTCGCGGGGGCCCAACTGCGGGGTGGCGGGGATGACGACGGCACGCAGCTTCATCAGCGCCAGCAGCGTCTCCCACAGCTCGACCTGGTTGCCGAGCATCACGATGCACCGGTCGCCGGGCGCCACGCCCCGGCCCCGCAGCCAGTTGGCGACCTGGTCGGAGCGGGTCCGCATCTGCTCGAAGGTGACGCGGCGCTCGGTGCCGTCCTCCTCGACGATGTGCAGTGCGAGCCGGTCGTTGCCCTCAGCGATGTGGTCGAACCAGTCCAGCGCCCAGTTGAAGTGCTCGGGCCGCGGCCAGCTGAAGGCGGCGCGTGCGGCCTCGTAGTCCGTCCGGTGTCGCAGCAGCGTGTCGCGGGCGGCTCGGAACTGATCGGTGGGCGTGGACGGGACCATGTTTCCTCCTGCTCAGCGGGTTGCTGCGGGCGCTGGGAGCCATCGTGTACGCCGGCTGGCGCCCGCACCACCCCCGGCCGGGGGGCTTACACGCAAGGGACGGGAGGTACGGCATCATCGGAGAGGTGTATACGGGGGCCGACACGCGCCAGGACCGGGACGCGGCAGACGGCGGTGAGCCGACGCAGGTGGGACGACGCCGGGGACGGCGGCATCCCGTCGTCGGGGCGCTGTCCGTACTGACCCTGCTCGTGCTCACGGTCGCGCTGGCGTTCCGGATCGGCGACGAGGACGGGCCGACGCCGGTGCCGCAACTGCTGGCATTCCTGCCGTGGTTCCTCGCCCCCGCCTGGCTGGCCGCGCTGGGCGCAGCCCTCTCCCGCCGGTGGCTGGTGCTGCTGTGGGCGCTGGCGGTGCTGGCGGGCACCGGGTGGTTCCTGCGCCCGTACGGGCCTCCCGCGCCCGCCGATTCGGCAGCGCGGCCCGCCAAGGCGCAGTTCCGGGTGCTGACGGCCAACCTGAAGTACGGGGCGGCCACTGCCGACCTGATCAGGACGGTGCGCAGGGAGCGCCCGCAGATCGTCTCGGTGCAGGAGTGCGACGCGCGGTGTGCGGTGGCACTGCGCGACCCCGCGCTGCGCAAGGAGTACCCGCACCGCATGGTCACCGGCGGCGGGGGCGCGCGGGGCTCGGCGCTGCTCAGCGTCTATCCGCTGCACGACCGCAGCGAGGTGCGCGGCCGGCTGTCGATGCCCGCGGCCGTCGCGGACGTGCACGGCGAGCGGGTCGCCCTCCAGGTGGCGCACCCGATGCCGCCGAAGCCGGGCAGGACGGCGGCGTGGCGGGTCGAGCTGGACCGGCTGCGCGCTGTCGCTGCGGCACGCGGCAAGCTGCCCACCCTGATGGCGGGCGACTTCAACTCCTCGCAGGACCACGCCGCCTTCCGCGCCATCCTCAGAACCGGTATGCACGACGCGGCCCGCATGCTGGGCAACTCCCGCACCCCCACCTGGCCCACCCGCACCACCCCGGTGCTGGGCGCGCAGATCGACCACGTACTGCTGAGCGAGACGCTACTGCCGGTGGACGGCGAGTTCCTCGATCTGCGGGGCACCGACCACCGGGCGCTGCTGGTGAACGTGAAGCTGTTCTGAGCCCGGCGATCGGGGCTGAAGCCCTTCCGGGGCTCAGCCCGCGGCCCGGTCCTGGCTCCCGCCGCTGATCGCCGTGACGGGGCCGCTGTCGTGGTGGATCGGCGTGTGCGCCCCGTTGAGCGGCACCCCGCTGCCCCCGTGCCGCGCGGCGACGATCTCCGCGGCGATGGACAGCGCGGTCTCCTCCGGGGTGCGGGCTCCCAGGTCGAGCCCGATGGGGGACCGCAGTGCGGCCAGCTCCAGCGGGGTCAGCCCGGCCTCGCGGAGCCTCTCCAGCCGGTCGAGGTGGGTGCGGCGCGACCCCATGGCGCCGACGTAGGCGACAGGCAGCCGCAGCGCCCGCTCCAGCAGCGGCACGTCGAACTTGGCGTCGTGGGTCAGTACGCAGATGACCGTACGGGCATCGACGTCCTGGGAGTCGAGATAGCGGTGCGGCCAGTCGACGACGACCTCGTCGGCGTCCGGGAAGCGCCGGGGCGTCGCGAAGACGGGCCGCGCGTCGCAGACCGTCACGTGGTAGCCGAGGAACTTGCCGATCCGCACCAGCGCGGCGGCGAAGTCGATCGCGCCGAAGACCAGCATCCGAGGCGGCGGGACGCTGGACTCCACCAGCAGGGTCACCGGCTCCCCGCACATGCTGCCGTCGGCGCCGATGGTCACGGTCGCGGTGCGGCCCGCTGCCAGCAGTGCCCCGCCCTCGGCTGCGGCGGTGGCGTCCAGTTCCTCGGCCCCGCCCAGCGCGCCGTGCGGCTGCCCTTCGGTGTCCAGCCACAGGGCGCCGCCCAGCAGGTCTTCAGGGCCGGCCACGATCCTCACCAGCGCCGCGGTGCGGCCCTCGACGGCTTCGGCGGCGGCTCGCGCGAACACCTCGCGGGCCGCCGTGCCGGCGCGGGCCGGGGTGACCAGGATGTCGATGATCCCGCCGCAGGTGAGCCCGACGGCGAAGGCGTCCTCGTCGCTGTAGCCGAAGGTCTGGCGGACGCTTGCGCCGGACTCCAGCGCCTCCTGGCACAGCTCGTAGACGGCGCCCTCCACGCAGCCGCCGCTCACGCTGCCGACGGCCTCGCCGTCCGCGTCCACGGCCAGCGCAGCGCCCGGCTGACGTGGCGCGCTGCCGCCGACGCCCACGACGGTGGCGACGGCGAAGTCCCGCCCCTCCTGACACCAGCGGTGCAACTCGGTGGCGATGTCCAGCATGTGCGTTCTCCTCGGCGGTGACGAACGGCCTGACGGGAGCGGGAACGGCCAGGGAGACCGCACCCGCTCCCGCCCTGACCGGGAGCAGAGGCTAGAGGGTTACTTGACCCCCAGCCACTGTTCGATCGGGTTCAGAGCGAAATAGAGCAGGAAGACGAGCGACAACACCCACATCAACCATCCGGGCTCGCGAACCTTTCCCTGGACGGCCTTGATCAGGACGTAGGCGATGACACCGGCGCCGATACCGGCCGTGATGGAGTAGGTGAACGGCATCAGCACGGTCGTCAGGAAGACCGGGATCGACGTCGCCGGGTCGGTCCAGTCGATGTGCATGGCGTTGGTCATCATCATCGCCCCGATGACGACCAGCGCCGCGGCTGCCACCTGCGGAGGGATCACCTGCGCGAGGGGCGTGAAGAACAGACAGGCGGCGAAGCCGAGGCCGGTGACGACGCTGGCCAGGCCGGTGCGTGCGCCGTCGCCGACGCCTGCGGTCGACTCCACGAACACGGTCTGTCCCGAGGCGCCGGACAGACCGCCGATGATGCCGCCGGCACCGTCGATGGTCAGCGCCTTGTTCAGGCCGGGCATCCGGCCCTCCTTGTCGGCGAGTCCGGCCTGCTGGCCGATGCCGATGATGGTGCCGATGGCGTCGAAGAACCCGGCCAGGACCAGGGTGAAGACGATGACGCCGATGGTGATGCCGCCCACGTCGCCCAGGCCCTTGAAGGAGATGGACCCGAACAGCCCGAAGTCGGGCGAGCTGACCATCGACCCGGGCAGCTCGGGGGCGTTCCTGCCGCCCCAGTCCTTCTTGTCCAGGCCGGCGAACTGGTGGATCAGCGCGGCCACGACCGTGCCGCTGACGATGCCGATGAGGATTGCTCCCGGCACCCTGCGCACCTGGAGCGCGAAGATCAGCAGCACCGTGAAGGCGAAGCACAGCACCGGCCAGCCGGTGAGCATGTCCGCGGTCCCGAGCTGGATGGGCTTCTGGCCGGGGACGCCGCCCGGTCCCGGCATCGAGGTGACGAAGCCGGCCTGGACGAGCCCGATGAGGCAGACGAACAGCCCGATGCCCATGGTGATCGCGTGCTTCAGCGCCAGCGGGATCGCGTTCATGATCAGCTCACGGAGCCCGGTGACCACCAGCAGAACGATCACGGCGCCGTAGATGAGGCACATCGCCCAGGCGTTGCCCCAGGTCATCTCGGGCACGACCTGGAAGGCCATGACTGCCGAGACGCTCAGTCCCGCCGCCAGGGCCAGCGGGACGTTGCCGATGAAGCCCATCACGAGGGTGGTCGCGGCGGCGGCGAACGCCGTCGCCGTGGTGACCTGCCCGCCGTCCAGCGTGTGCTGGTGCGCGTCGGGCACGGAGAGGATGACGGGGTTGAGCAGGACGATGTACGCCATCGCCATGAAGGTGGTGATACCGCCACGTATCTCCTGGCCGTAGGTCGACCCTCTCTCGGAGATGTGGAAGTACCTGTCGAGCCACGAGCGCCCGGCCGGAATCCGCGAGCCAGGGCCCGCGTCTTCCGCCGACGTCGTCGGCCCTACTTTCGACTGGGTCATTGTGCTGACTCCCAAGGTTCATAGGGGCACCCCGGCAGATACCGAGGATTTGGGAAGCACGACCCGGGGGACGGCCCGCGTCTTGCTCTTTCCCCGCCCACCCGTCCGGGCAAGGGCGGCGTGGGCGGGGA